>NZ_JBSHAQ010000001.1:0-441980 GCF_053611585.1 Streptomyces sp. NPDC054794
GTTTATTTTACACTTGTGCGCCTCGCGTGGTTTAGTTCTGCCTTTGGTTTGGGGCCGGGGGGTCTCCGGCGGGGGTCGCGGGGGGGGGGGGGGCGCCTGCCCCCGCCCGGCGGCCGCGCGGCTTCAGGCCGCGGTGGGCGTGTAGTGGGAGGCGTCGTCGCCCTCGATGACGTGGCTGAGGGTGCCGTCGACACCGGCGGGGACATCGCCCGCGACGGTCACCCGGTGCAGCAGGCGCGGGAGGTCGCCGTAGTCGTCGGGGGCGTAGTGCTGGGTGATGCGGTTGTCGAACAGAACGAGGTCTCCCGGCGTCCAGGCCACGCGCACGACGTTCTCGGGGCGGGTGACGTACGACTGGAAGATGCGCAGCAGGTCGCGCGAGTCGGAGGGGCCGAGGCCGACGATGCTCTGCGCGAAGCCGCCGATGAACAGGCCGCGTTCCCCGGTCTCGGGGTGGACGCGGACGACGGGGTGCGCGGTGCGGTACTTCCGGGAGACGAAGCGCCTGTGATGCTCGGCGGCCTTCTCGTTCTTCGGGGCGGCGTAGTCGTGGTCGTTCGTGTGCACGGCCCACAGCCGGTCCGCCAGCTCGCGCAGCGGTTCGGGCAGATCCCGGTAGGCGGCCCCCGAGTTGGCGATGAGGGTGTTGCCGCCGTAGGGCGGGACCACGAGGGCGCGCAGGGTGGACGCCTTCGGCGGCGTCCGCACGAAGGTGACGTCCGTGTGCCAGCGGTTGGCGCGGATGCCCTCCTCGCCGTCGACGGGGAGGATCTGGGGCTGGTCCTCGACGGACGGCACGGTGGGGTGCGCGGTGGTGAGCTCGCCGAAGAGGGAGGCGAAGCGGAGCTGGCCCGCGTCGTCGAGCCGCTGGTCGCGGAAGACGAGCGCCTTGTGCTCCAGAAGCGCGGAGTGGATCTCGGTGACGACGGCCGGGTCGAGGTCGGCGGAGAGGTCCACGCCGAGGATCTCGGCGCCGATACGGCCGCCGATCCTGTGGATGTCGAAGCCGGTGCTGGTGGTCATGTGCGGGTGTCCTTTCAGGAAGTGATCAGGTGCGGTGATCGGCTGGGAGGGGGATCAGCCGCCGAGCGGGCCGGTACGGCTCGGGTGGTCCGCCACGGCTGTCGCGGTCAGCCGGTTGGCGGGGCGGGGCAGGCCGTAGTGCTCGCGCAGGGTGCGGCCGGTGTACTCGGAACGGAACAGGCCGCGGCGCTGCAGGATCGGCACGACGTGGTCGACGAAGTCCTCCAGGCCGCCCGGCAGATGGGGCGGCATGATGTTGAAGCCGTCGGCGGCGCCCTGGGAGAACCACTCCTCCAACTGGTCGGCGATCTGCTCCGGGGTGCCGGCGAAGACGCGGTGGCCGCGGCCGGCGCCGAGACGGGCGATGATTTCGCGCAGGGTGAGGCCGTCACGTCGGGCGAGTTCGGCGACGAGCGTGAATCGGCTCTTGTTGCCGTTGATGTCCCGTTCCTCGGGCAGTTCGGGCAGCGGCCCGTCCAGCGGCAGCCCGGTCAGGTCGGTGCCGAGCATCCCGGACAACTGGGCGAGCCCGTACTCGGGGACCTGCAGCTCGGTCAGCTCCCGTTCGAGCGCGCGGGCCTCGGACTCGGTCGAGCCGATGACGGGGGCGATGCCGGGAAGGACCAGCAACTGGTCCTCGGTGCGGCCGTGTCGGGCCAGCCGGGACTTGAGGTCCTTGGAGAAGGACTGGCCGTCGGCCAGGGTCTGCTGGGCGGTGAAGACGGCCTCGGCGTACCGGGCGGCGAACTCCTTGCCGTCCTCCGACGAGCCGGCCTGCACGAGCAGCGGATAACCCTGCGGCGTGCGCGGTACGTTCAGGGGTCCGCGCACCCCGAAGTACTCGCCACGGTGGTTGATCTCCCGCACCTTGTCGGTGTCGGCGTAGACGCCGCGCTCCCGGTCCAGCAGGATCGCGTCGTCCTCCCAGCTGTCCCACAGCTTGGTGGCGACCTCGACGAACTCCCGCGCCCGCTCGTAGCGCAGGCGGTGCTCCAAGTGCTCGTCCTGGCCGAAGTTGCGGGCCTCGTCGACGGTGCCGGAGGTGACGATGTTCCAGCCCGCCCGGCCACCGCTGATGTGGTCCAGGGAGGCGAACTTGCGGGCGGTGTGGAAGGGCTCGTTGAAGGTGGTGGAGACGGTGGCGATCAGGCCTATGTGCTCCGTGACCGCGGCCAGGGCGGACAGCAGGGTCAGCGGTTCGAAGCCGCCGAGCGCGTTGTGCCGGACCTTGCCCCACAGCGCCAGGCCGTCGGCGAGGAAGACGGAGTCGAACCGACCCCGCTCGGCGGTTCGCGCCAGCTGCTGGAAGTAGCGCAGATCGGTGAGCCGTTCGGGCTGGGTACGGGGGTGCCGCCAGGCGGCGTCGTGATGGCCGGCGTTCATCAGGAAGGCGTTCAGATGCAGTTGACGGGGGCTGGCCGCGGTCATGAGGTACCTCGGATCGGGGGGTGGGGCCGGGACAATGGGGGAGCGGGCGGCCGCGTCAGTGGTCCGCGGGTACGCGCCAGGAGCTGAGGCGCCGCTCCACGGTCACCAGGAACTGGTTGAAGGCCACGCCGATGACGGAGATCGTGAGGATGCCCGCGTACATCTGCGGGATCGCGAAGTTGTACTGCGAAGCGTTGATCAGGTAGCCGAGCCCCGCCTTGGCGCCGATCATCTCGGCGGCGACCAGAACCAGGACGGACGCCGCTCCGGCCAGCCGGATGCCGGTGAAGATCACCGGTACCGAGGACGGCAGGATGACCTTCTGGAACAGCCGGGGTGCGGACAGGTCCATCGACTTCGCCAGCTTCAGCAGGGTCGGGTCGACGTTGCGGACCGCGCTGACGGTGTTGAGCAGGATCGGCCAGGTGCAGGCGTACACCACGATGGAGATCTTCGAGGTCTCGCCGATGCCGAGCAGCAGCACGAACACCGGCAGCAGGGCCAGGGCCGCGGTGTTGCGGAAGACCTCCAGCAGGGGGCCGAGGAGGTCGGCGACCGGCCGGTACCAGCCGATCAGCAGGCCGAGCGGCACGGCGACGGCCACGGCGAGACCGAATCCGGTGAACGAGCGGACCAGGCTGGCGCGTGCGTTGTCGGCCAGCTGACCGTCGGCCGCCAACCCCCACCAGGCACGGGCGACCTCGCTGAACGGCGGCAGGAAGGTCCGGTCGACCAGTCCGAGTCGCGGGGCGGCCTCCCACACCAGCAGCAGCGCCACGATCGCCACGGACTTGGTCGCGCCCTTCAGCAACAGGTACGGCAGCCGGCGGACCGCTCGGCGGACCCGCGCCGCCGGGGGAAGGACGCGGCGCGTGCCCGACGCCGGTGTACCGGGTGGCGTGGCGGACGCGGGAGCGGCAGCGGCAGTAGGCGGACTCGGGACCGAACCGGCGAGAGGGGCAGAGGCCGGTGTCCCGGTCCGGTCGGTGGCCGCGCGGGTCGTGGAGCTCATACGGAAGCCTCTTCCTTCTCCAACTGCTGGGCCCTGGCCACCTCGTCGTGCAGCAGCGACCAGATCTGGTGCCGGTACCGCGCGAACTCGGCACTGGAGCGCGGGTCGTCCGTCGCGGTACGCGCGTCGAGGGAGACCGGCACGATCCGTTTGATACGGCCCGGCCGCGACGTCATGACGGCGACCCGCTGTCCCAGATAGACGGCCTCGTCGATGCCGTGCGTGATGAACACGACGGTCTTGCCGGTGCGTTGCCAGATGCGCAGCAGCTCGTCCTGCAGCGATTCCCGGGTCTGGGCGTCCAGCGCGGCGAACGGCTCGTCCATCAGGAGCACATCGGGGTCGTAGGCGAGGCTGCGGGCGATCGCCACCCGCTGCCGCATGCCACCCGACAGCTCATGCGGATGGCGGTCCTCGAACCCGGACAGGCCCACCAGGTCCAGGAACTCCCGGGCGCGCGCCGCACGTTCACGTCGCGGAGTGCCGGTGGCCTCCAGACCGAACTCGACGTTGCCCCGGGCCGTGCGCCACGGCAGCAGCGCGTACTGCTGGAACACGACGCCTCGGTCCAGGCCGGGTCCGGTGACGGGTCTGCCGTCAAGCAGGATCTGGCCGCTGGTGGGTCGGGCGAGGCCACCGAGGAGGTCGAGCAGAGTCGACTTGCCGCAGCCGCTGGGACCGACCAGGACGACGAACTCGCCGGCCGCTATGTCCAGGTTGATACCGTCGAGGGCGGTGAACCCGGTTGCCCGCCCGGCCCGGTGCGCCGCCCGGTCCTTGACGGTGAACTCCTTGCGCACCTGCTTCAGTGAGATCTTGGATGGGGTGGATTCCGGCACGGGTCAGCTCCCGCTCGTCGAAGGGGAAGAAGCGCCGTTGAACGCATTCGTGTAGAGGTCGGCCAAGGTGACCTGGCCCTTCTTGATGTCGCCGCGCTCGACCAGCCAGTCGATCCACAGCCGCAGTTCCTTGCCGGTGATGCGGCCCGCGCGCTCGACGACCCCGAAGGAGCGCCAGTACTTCAGTGGCGCGGTGTCCTCGTTGCGGCCGCGCCTCTTGACGATGTCCGTCATCCGGGCGACGACTTCGTCGTGCGGGGTGGAGCGAGCCCACTCGATGGCTCTGCCCGTGGCGGTGACGAAGGTCCGGGCCGTGTCGGGGTTCTGCTTCAGGAAGCGGTCGGTCATCACATAGGTGCCGGCGCTGAAAGCGCCGAGCAGCTGGTAGTCGGTGAACAGGGGGCGGATTCCGCCGGCCGCCAGGGCCTTGTCGCGCAGGATGCCGCCGAGCACGGCCACGTCTATCTGCTTCTGGCGCAGCGTCTGCTCGGTGTTGACCGGAGGCACCACCAGTGGCTCGACCTTGCCGATGTCCGCACGGGACAGACCGCCTCGCTGCAGATAGATGTCGAGCATGGCCTCGGCATGGGCGCCGAGGGTGTTCATGCCGACCTTCTTGCCGATCAGGTCCCGGGCCGAGCGCAGGGGGCTGTCATCGAGCACGTAGAAGCCGTTGTAGGCGTACTTGTCGGAGCCGTAGTAGCTGATGACCGCCTTGAGGGGGGCGCCGTTCGCGGCGAGTTTGACGACCGCGCCGTTGAACGCCCCGCCGAAGTCGACCTGGCCCGTGGCCGCGGACTGGATGTCCTGCGGTCCGCTGATCGTGTTGCCGATCCACTTCAGCTTCACGTCGCCCAGGTAGCCGAGGTCCTCGGCCAGTTCCGGCAGGGTGACCTGGCCCGCCCAGCCCTGGTAGCGCAGCGTCTTGGTCCCGCCCTTGCCGGCGGTGGCTCCGTTCGCGGTCGTGCCGCACCCCACGGCCACCGCCGAAAGGCCGAGCAGAGAGAGGAATTGGCGTCGGTTCGATGCCGTCGTGGCCATGGAGAGTTCCTGTTCGAAATCGATGAAAGCGGCTGGAATGCGCACGGCTTTTCACGGGTACGCGCGTTCCTCCCGAAAGGCGTCGCGGGAGGTGAACGAAGCCGTTCTCACGGCAAAAGCCGGACGGCGGTGAAGAGACATCACACCGACTGCGGACTACAGCGCTCGAAAGCGGCGCGTGTCAGTGGGTGCGGCGACCGACGGCACAGAGGGCGCTGGCCTGACGTCGCAGATCGACGTGCAGGCGCGCGGCGAGGTACGCGGACGTGCTCACGTAAAAGAGCGTCGCAGCGAATTCCGGCCAGGTCAACGTCACTTGCGCGGACGTCTCATGTTCTCAACCGTCCGACACGCGGGTGAAGTACCGCGTTCACAAATCCGCGGACGCCGGGGGAGCAAAGTCAGGGGGCGCAAAGTCAGACGGGCAGCACGAACGGTGGGTGCGCACCGTTGAGGAAATAGTCCCCGACGTCGCGGAGTCGGTGAGTGACGGGCTCGTACAGGGTGTGGGTGCGGGCATTGCGCCAGAAGCGGTCGAAGCCGAGCCGCGAGGAGGCGGAGCGGGTGCCGATGATGTCGAGGGCGCGGGCCGTGGACTCCTGCGCGGCCCGGGACGCCGCGGCCTCGGCCATGGCCACGAGCACCGAGGTCTCGGCGTACTCGTCGTGGGTGAGGTCCTCGCCGCGGGCCAGCCCGCCGTGCACGGCCTCCAGTGCCTGATCGGCGAGCGCGGACGCGGAGCGGGTCAGGACGGTGAGTTCTCCGTAGACGGCCAGCGCCTGCGGGTCCTGGGGAGAGCCGGCCGGCCGGCCGGAGTGCCCCGGCGCGTGGCTCGTCCCGTTGTACGCCCGGCTGTACTCCCGGGCCTCGGCGAGCACTGCCTCGGCCGTGCCGAGACGGAGCTGGACGGACAGGAGTCGCCCGACGGGCGACACCAGAGCGGCCCTGGGCGACAGGAGGTCCTCGTCCACGGCCAGCGAACCGAGTACGTCGTCGGCGGCGACCGGTACGGCGTCGAACTCCACGCTCCCGCCGGCCGCGAGCCGCTGGCCGAAGGTGTCGGCGTCGCCGTCGATCCCCACGCCGCCATGGGCGGGATCGACGACGACGGCGAGTGGTTCACCGGTCTCGGCCCGCACGGCTCGTACGGCGAGACGGTCGGCGACCAGGACACCGGTCGCGTAGTTCTGCCGACCGTTGAGCACACGGCCGCCGCGTGTCCTGGTCAGCGTCAGCGGGTGTTCCTGACGGGCAAGACCACCACCCCAGCACCACCGCTTTGCCGTGGACTGCCGCTCGACCTGGGCCGCCGGGGCGGGCTCGCCGTAGTGCCGCGCGGTCCACGCCAAGAAGTAGTGACAGCCCAGCAGTTGACCGATCGCACCGTCGGCCGCGGCGATCTCCCGGACGACGGCGTAGGCCGTGGGCCAGTCCGCGCCGCCTCCCCCGAACCCGGCCGGTTGAAGGAGCGTCAGCAGTCCCGCCTCGCGCAACCGGGACACTTCGTCGAACGGGGCCTTGCCCGCCTGTTCCCGGGCCGCCGCGTCCGTGGCCAGGTTGTCCGCCGTCTCGCGGGCCACGCGCAGCCAGTACGCGCGGCCGGGCCCGGTCCGCTCGGACTCCGGCCGGTCGGATTCCCGGGTGGGGCCGGACGGGGCAGGGACAACGCCCATGGGAGAGGTCTCCTCAGGTCAACGACAGGACGACCGAGTGGGCCGGAAGCTTTGACTCCGGCAGCTCGAACTCCAGGTGGGGCGGGTCGAGTTCGCTTCCCTAGTAAATCTATAGGAAATATAGGGAACGCAACAGCGCGGGTCGGCTCGGGGGTGGTCCGGCATCCGGTCCGTGGTTGACGAGACGCGCGACGTACTGCTCAATGGGGCCCATGAACGCCGAGCAGCGCCTGGTCACGCGCGACCACATCGACTTCGGTCGGGTGTGGTCGGCCGCGTGTTGCGCCTGACACGGCAGCGGCCGTCCTACCGGCCCCTCCCTCCCTCGGTCACCCCGTAGCGGGCCGAGTTCCTCGCTCGGCGGCGCCGCCGTAGCTCCGTTTCGTTCGAGCGGCGCCGTGACGCGGCCGTCCACGCAGACGGCCCGCGCGGGAGCCGTGCCTTGCGCACCGCGCCGATCGCGCACCGACCGCACCGTTCCCGCCCCAGTCCCACGCTTGCGCTCACGCTCACGAAGGGTCCGTCATGGCCACCGTCCTGTCCGTCTCCGGAAGTCCCTCCGCCACCTCCCGTACCGCCCGTCTGCTGCGCCACCTGGACAGACGCCTGACGAGTCAGGGACACGAGGTGATCCCGCTGGACGTACGCACCCTCCCCGCCGAGGCCCTGCTCGGCGCCGACTTCCGGCACCCGGCGGTCGTCGAGGCGACCGAACTGTTCGACCGCGCCGACGGGATCGTGATCGGTACGCCCGTCTACAAGGCCGCCTACTCCGGCCTCCTGAAGTCTCTGCTGGACCTGCTGCCGCAGTACGCCCTCGTGGGCAAGACGGTCCTTCCGCTGGCGACCGGCGGAAGCACGGCGCACGTCCTGGCGATCGACTACGCGTTGCGCCCGGTGCTCAGTTCCATGGGCGCCACGCACATCGTCCAGGGCTGGTTCACGCTGGACAAGGACATCGCGGTGGGCGACGACGGCACGCCGACCGTCGCACCGGGCCCCGCCGAAGCCCTCAACCAGGTAGTCGACCGGTTCTCCGAAGCCCTCGACAGCCGTAAGACCCTGCTGACGGCCACCGGATGAGCGCCGGACCCGGCCCGGCGGCCGCCACCGATCAAACCGGCCGGCCGGAGACGGCCTTGGCCCAGCCCTGGTTGACGGTCTCCTCCGCCTTCTCCAGTTGCGCGTCGGTCGGGAACTGAGGCGTTCCCTCAACCGTCGGCAGTCGTTCGGCGGCGGCCTCGTCGAGGGTGCCGTCCTGCCTCATGGCGTCCATGAGGACCGGGCGGGCGTACGCGCGCAGCCGGAGGTTCTGGCCCTCCGGGCTGAAGAGGTACTCCTGCCACAGGCGGGCAGCCGCCGGGTGCGGGGCGTTCTTGTTGATCGCGAGCGCGTAATACTGGGCGAAGCTCCCGTCGAAGGGGATCGCGACCTTCCAGTTCACACCCTTGTCACGGAGCGCGTCGACGTAGTGGAGGTTGATGTAGTCCCAGTTGATGCTGATGGGGGTCCGGCCACTCGCGACCGTGGCCGAGTTGGAATTGACCGGGGTGAAGTTGCCGCGCTTCTCGAGTTCGGCGAAGAAGTCGAGACCGGGCTGGACGTCGTCGAAGGACCCGCCGTTCGCCAGCGCGGCCGCGTAGACACTGGCAAAGGCCGTGGCCGAGCGGGGCGGGGCGCCTTCGAGCGCGACCTTGCCCTTGTAATCGGGCTTCAGCAGATCGGCGAAGGTCTCCGGACAGGGTTTGACCCGGTTGGCATCACAGCCGATGGAGATGTAGCCCCCGTAGTTGTTGGACCAGCGTGCCTGCGCGTCCTTCTGATTACCGGGAAGCGACTCGTAAGAGGCCACCTGGTACGGCGCGAGAAGATTCTCCGCCGCTGCTTGCCGTGCGAACGTGTCGCCCACGTCGATCACGTCGGGCGCTGTCGGCCGGTTCCCGCTCTTTCGCAGGGCGTCGATCTCGTCCTCGCTGTGGCCCAGCGGATCCTCGACCGTGACCTTGATCCCGTACTTCTTCTCGAAGCCGTTGATCAGGCCGCCGTAGTTGGCCCAGTCACGCGGCAGCGCGATAGCTCTGAGCTCGCCCTCCTTTTTCGCTGCGGCGATCAGCGCGCGCATGCCGCCCATGCTCTCGGCGGACGTGGCCGCCGACGGCTTCGCGAGGCCGGCGGTCGGGGTCTCCTCGCAGGCGCTCAGGCCCAGTGCCACGAGAGCGGAGCAGCCGAGGACCGCCGCTGCTCGGGCACACGCTGTGGTCACGGCTGCTCCCGGACGTGGGGGACGAGGTGGTCGCCTCGATGCGCTGCCGGCGGCGCCACTGGGTCCGCAGTGGCGAGTCTCCCGCTGCGCCTCCCGGTTTCCTCGGCTCCTCGGCGCCGACGAAGTGGTCATCGAGGCCAGGGTACCCGGCCGCCTCGATGGCGGAATGTCGCCCGGGCGGCCCGCGATCAGCGTCTTTTCCCCGGCACTCGGCTTCGCCGTGAGCCCCGGGCCCCGCCGGGGCCCGCCGGACCCGCCTCGGCACGCGGCGTTCGCGACGGTGGCGGGACGGGACGTACCGGCTCACCTCACAGCGCGGTGTCATCCCATTGGTCGAGCAGGAGCTCGCCGAGTCCCTCCGCCTCCGGCGTGGCGTCGTGACGCAGGGAGTGTTCGGCCCAGATGACCTTGCCGGTGGTCGTGTAGCGGGTCCCCCAGCGTTCGGCGAAGCGGGCGACCAGGAAGAGTCCGCGGCCGCCCTCGTCGGTGGCCTTCGCCCGGCGCAGCCGCGGCGAGGTGCTGCTGCCGTCGGCGACCTCGAAGATCAGGCTGCCCGCGTCGGGGCTGCCCATCGGCTCCGTACGGAGCAGCCGCACGACGATGGGCTCGGCTCCGTAGCGGATGGCGTTGGTGATCAGCTCGCTGAGGATGAGTTCGGCGGTGAAACCGAGCTGCTCCAGCCCCCAGTCCGCCAGTCGGCGGGCACAGTCGGTGCGCACGGGGGCCACCGCCGCCGGGTCGCGGGGCACCTCCCACTCGGCGACCTGATCCGGTCCGAGCCGGCGTGTGCGGGCCACCAGCAGCGCGATGTCGTCCCGGGACCGGTCGGACAGCATGGCCTCCATCACCGCCGCGCAGGTGGCCTCCGGCGTGCGCCCGGGCCCGGCCAGAGCGTCGCGCAGGGCCCGCAGGCCGGCGTCCAGGTCCCGGGTGCGGTCCTCGATCAGCCCGTCGGTGTAGAGCACCAGCCGGGAATCCTCGGGCACGGTGAGCTCGGCGGTCTCGACCGGCAGGCCGGCTCCGAGTCCCAGTGGCGGGGAGACGGGCAACTGAGGGAAGTCGACGGTCCCGTCGGGCCGGACCACCGCTGGTCCCGGGTGGCCGGCGGTGGCGATGGCCAGTCGCCCGGAGGTGGGGTCGTACACGGCGTACTGGCAGGTCGCCCCCGTGATCATCCCCTGTCCGTCCTCCGCCGCGGCGACCTCCTCGGCGTCGAGCTGCGCCACCAGCTCGTCCAGCCGGCCCAGCAGCTCCTCCACGGGCAGGTCCAGGCCGGCGAAGTTGCGCACGGCGGTGCGCAGCCGGCCCATCGTCGCCGCGGCGTGCAGGCCGTGACCGACGACGTCGCCGACGACCAGCGCCACCCGGGTACCGGACAGCGGGATGACATCGAACCAGTCCCCGCCCACCCCGGCCTGGGCCGGCAGATAGCGGTAGGCCACGTCCAGTGCGGACTGCTCGGGAAGCGCGCGGGGCAGCAGGCTGTGCTGCAGGGTGACGGCCATGGTGTGTTCGCGGGTGTAGCGGCGGGCGTTGTCGATGGACACCGCCGCCCGGGCGGCCAGCTCCTCGGCGAAGGACACGTCCTCGTCCTCGAACGACGGGGAGCCCTGCGCGCGCCAGAAGACCACCACACCCAGCACCACGCCGCGGGCGCGCAGGGGCACCACGAGCATGGAGTGGATGCCGTGGTCGAGGACCCGCCGGGCACGCTCGGGCTGCTGGGCCCGCCAGGCGTCGGAGGCGCTCAGGTCCCCGACCAGGACCGGGCGGCCCTCGGCCATCGCCGTGGAGACGGGCTCGGCGGGAACGAGCCGGATCAGCTCGTGGACGGGGTGGAGGGGATGGCCCGCGTCGAGACCGGCGACGGCGCTGCGGCGCAGCTCGGTGATCCCGCTGGGCCCGACGGAGGTTTCCTCGCCGCGCAGCACCGGGTCCAGCAGATCGACGGTGACGATGTCGGCGAATCGGGCCGCCGCCACCTCGGCCAGTTCCTCGGCCGTGCGTTTCACGTCGAGCGTGGTGCCGATCCGCAGTCCGGCGTCGTAGAGCGACTGCAACCGTTCGCGCGCCACCTCCGCCCGGCCGGAGAGGGCTCGCAGTTCGGTGGTGTCCCGGAGCGTGACCACGCTGCCTGCCGGTCCGTCGGGTGCGGTGAGCCGCTTGCTGACCGCGAGCAGCCGGTCGGCCGCCAGGTACACCTCGTCGGTGGCGGGGCGGTCGGAGGCCAGCAGCCCGGCGAGGTCCTCGTCCAGCCCCAGTTCGGTGATGTGCCGCCGCTCCGTGTCCGCCGGCAGGTCCAGAAGCCGTCGTGCCTCGTCGTTGGCCAGCAGCAGTCGGCCGTCACCGCCGACGATCAGCACTCCTTCCCGCACCGCGTGCAGCACCGCGTCGTGGTGCTCGTACATCCGGGTCATCTCGGTCGGCGCCAGGCCGTGCGTCTGCCGCCGCAGCCGCCGGCTCACCAGACCCGACCCGCCCGCGGCGACCACCAGGGCCGTGGCGGCGCCGCCGAGGAGGAACGGCAGCTGCCGGTTCACTCTCTGCTGCACCGTCTCGACGGTGACCGGCACGGAGACGATGGCGATGACCGAGCCGTCGGGACCCCTGACGGGTACCGCCGAGATCACGGAGAGCCCCAGTGTGCCCTTGAACGTACTCGTGAACGGCTTGCCGGTCGCCGCCGCCGCGTAGGGCCCGATGACGCGTTTCCCGATCTGGCGCGGGTCGCTGTGGGCGAGGGTGATCCCGTTCAGCCCGTACACGATGACGGCGTCGACGCCCGCGGCCTTCCGGGCCGCCTGGACGTGCGGCTGCAGTTCCGCGGTCGGGTTCGCGCTGTCCACTGCCGCCACGATGCCCGGGGAGTGCGCGAACGTCTGTGCGGCGGTGAGCGTCCGGTGGCGGGCGTCCGCCATCACATCGCGTTGAGCCTGCACGAGGAGCGCCACCAGGGCGGCGGCGACGAGCAGCATCACGACCGCCAGCTGGAACAGGAAGACCTGGCCCGCGACGCTGTGCACGCTCAGCAGCGAGCCCGACCGCCACGCCTCGTCCGCCGGGCGGGGCCGACCGGGGCGATGTGCCTTCGTGGACGCATCAGGCGCATCGTGCCCTGATTGCCCTGAAACACCGCTCATATCCTCTTTCTATCGTTTTCCATCGCTTTTGGATGGTCAACCGCGAGGCGACCGGGACACCGCCCGGAACGGAGAGCGCGCCGAGAGCCCGTGCGGCGCGTGCGCACGTGACTGGCGCGACGCCAGAAAGGGCATATGGGGGTTCCACGGGTCAGAGCCATGATTGCGGCGTCCTGGTCAGCGCACCCGGCCTGCGGCTGCCTCCCCTCGCTGCAGGCCCGCCGAGGCGCCCGCTCGGCGCAGGACCGGACGGCTCCGAAGAGGAGCTATCGGAGCGTGATCGGCTACGCCACCACGAGGGACACGACCTGGATCCGTTGAGCGACTGGTCAGGAGAGCCGTTCCCGTGCCGTCGCTATGACGTCGCGAGGGCGGTTGAACGCGATGCGGACGAAACGGTCTCCGTGCTTCGGATCCGAGAAGAAGGGGCGTCCGGGCGCTATGAGCACCCCGCGTTCCTCCAGCAGTGCCGTGGCGAAGCTGTCGCAGTCCGGGTGCCTGTCGTCGAGGCGTCCGAAGGCGAAGCAGCCGCCCTCGACCGGGCCGAAGGAGATGCCCAGGCCCGCGAACGCGGCCGTCACCTCGTCACGGTGGGCCTGCAGAGCCGCGGCGCGTTCTCGGGCGAGTGCGGGCCGGATTCCCACTTGGCCCAGCGAGATCTGCAGCGGTGCGACGGTCCCCGACGTCGTCACCTCGTGCACGCGCCGCAGCACTCGGGTCCGCTGCGCGGTCGCGCGCAGATAGCCGAGCCGCCAGCCGCTGATCGCGTGGCTCTTGGACAGTGAGCCGACGACGATCGCGCGTTCCCGCAGCCCGGGGACGTCCGCGACGGAGCGGTGGTGCCTGCCGTCGAACACCAGGTGGCAGTAGACCTCGTCGGACACGGCCACCGCGTTCCATCGTTCGCACAGCTCGGCGACGAGCTCCAGGTCTTCCTCGCCGAGCATCCGCCCCGTGGGGTTGCTGGGGCTGTTGAGGATGATCGCCTTCGTGCGCGGCCCGAAGGCTTTCCGCAGTTCGTCGTGCGGCAGCCGCCAGTCCGGTTCGCGCAGCGACACGTGGCGGGGAACGCCGCCGGCCAGCCTGACCGCGCCGAGGAAGTTCTCGTAGAACGGCTCGAGCAGCACCACCTCGTCGCCTGGATCGAGTACGGACTGCAGCGCAACGCACAGTGCCTCGGTGCCGCCGGCCGTGATGGTGATCTCGGTGTCCGGGTCTGCGGGGGTGTCGAAGGAGCCGGCGATGCTCTGCCGAAGGGTGGCCTCCCCCTGCGGTGGCAGGTACTGGTTGTGGCCCGCGCGCAGTGCGGCGACCGCAGCCTCCACCAGGGTCGGCTCCGTGACGGGGAACCGTGGTGTGCCGACCGCGAGGTCCACCACGTCCCGGCCTGCCGCACGCGTGAGAAGTCCGGCGAGTGAGCTGTCGGTCAGTCCGCGCGCTCGGTGAGCGACCTGACCGAACGAGGAGTCGTCCGGCACGGCAGCCGAGGTCATCCGACGCTCCCTTCGGCGGGGTGCATGTCGACGAGGGTGTAGGTGTCCTCGATCTCGTAGAGCTGACGCGCGGTCACCTGTCGCCCGGCGACCCATTGTTCCGTCCTCAGGAGCCGCGGATGGCGGATGCCGATGCGCCGGTAACCCTCGCTCTGCAGGGTGGTGAAGCCGTGTGAACGCACGGCACCGACGGAGTAGTCCGTCCAGAGCAGGAAGGGGTACTGCTGCTCTGGCGGCAGCGGCAGTGGTTCCTTTCGCTCGGAGGCCTCGGGCGCTCCGCGCAGGTCGAGATTGAGCTCGGGTACCGCGAGGACCATCGGGTCGGTCCTGTCGGGCCGCCGGGAGAACTTCTTGTGGAAGCCGAGGATGTAGCCACGGATGAGTGAGTACTCGTGGTCCACATAGGTGACGACCGGGTGCAGGTAGTTACGGCCCCGGTACTGGACCGGGATCTTCACCAGAGTTTCGAGGAACTCGATCGAATGATGCCCGGAGACTTCCGAATGGACCTGGCAGGTCGAGATTATGAATCGTTTCGCCCGGAGTTGGTCCAGGAGTTCCTCGGGCAGTCCAGGTGCCGCGAGGCTCCTGAAGTCCACGGCCGTGGGTTCGTCGAACAGCACAGTGCGGGAAACGGTGGAAAAGGTGTTGGGCAGGACGACGGACACGGCTCATCCCCTCTCGATGGCCGGGCGGGCCATGACGAACGACTCGGCGAAGGTCAGGCCTTGGTTCTCGAGGAACGTCAGATCGCGCACCGCGTGGAACGGCTCCGCACCGGTGCGCGCCTCCTGCCACTGCCGCAGGAACTCACGCGTCGACGGCAGCGGCTCGATGCCCAGGTCCTCGACCAGGCAGAGCAGCGCACGTGCGGCGCCCTCGCTCAAGGTCCGTACGTCGCGGCCCGTCCGCAGTTCGGGCGTGAGACGGAACGCGGTGTACGGACGGAACTCCTCGTTCCCGGAGCCGATGTCCCCGGCCAGATGCCTGAGCCACCGCACGGCCTTTCCCACGTTGAGTTCCTGCTGGGCATGGCCCGACTTGGCAAGGTAGTACGCGACCGGTTGCATCCGCCATGACAGTGTGTCCCCGGCAGCCAGGGGCCGCATCGTGTCGCATCGGGCTTGGATCCCGAGATCGTCCCAGACGAATGGGCGGTTGCCCGTGCTGAGTACGAAGGTCGCCTGCCGGGCGCGCAGGAAGTTGTCCGCCAGGGTGATGGAGGCCGTACACGGAATGTCGAAGCGGTCCGCCATCTCCTCCATGAGAGGGACGAGCCGCCGGCGTGCGTCACGCAGTTCGCCCGCGGACTCGATGATGGGTATCAGATCGAGGTCGGATGTCACCCGGCCGTCCGCGGAGACACGGAAATCTCCTCTCGTCACGGAGCCGGATGTCGTCAGTGACAGCCCGGGCAGACCGGAGAAGGTCTTCTCCAGCCGTGGCCACAGCTCGGTGATCTCGTCCTTGTTCATCGGATTCCCTTCAGGAGTTCGCTGCTCATCGCGTCGACGGCCCTCGCCAACCGCTCCGCGGGGAGGGCGAAATTCAGTCTCACGAAACCCGGGGTCCCGAACTCGGCACCCTCGTACAGAGCGACTCTCGCGCGCTCCCTGAAGAATGCGGCCGGTTCGTTCACCGGAAGCCCACGGCAGTCCAACCAGGCGAGATACGTGGACTCCGCAGGCGCGTATGTCACGCCCGGCATACGGGTGTCCACCGCGTCGGCGAGGTAGCTGTTGTTGGCACGGAGTTGGGCCAGGGTGTCGGCAAGCCACGCCTGCGCGTCCGGGTGCTCGCAGGCTATGGGCAGGGCTGCCACACCCAGTCGTGAGACTGAGCGAATGTAGTAGTCGGAGACGGTGCTCCAGGTCTTCGCGTCGGTCTCCGACGTGAAGATGAGCTGGGCGCACTTGAGGCCCGAGATGTTCCAGGCCTTCGATGCCGAGGTGGCGGTGATGGTGTGTGCCGCCGTGCGCTCGCTCAGCGAGGCGTAGGCGAGGTGCGGCCGGTCACTGAGATTCAGCGGCGCGTGCACCTCGTCACTGAACACCCTCGCCCCGTGGGCGTCGACGATACAGGCCAGTTCGGCCAGTTCCGCCCTGCTGTAGAGCCGGCCCGTCGGGTTGTGCGGGCTGCAGAGGACGACGAGGGACCCACCCCGCGCCAGGGCCTCGTCGATACCGGCCAGATCCATGCGGTGGCCGTGCTCGTCCAGGATGCCCGGCACCTCGATCACCGGGTGACCGAAGAACCGGGGGACGGTGAGAAACGGGGTGTAGGCCGGTGTCGGAACGACCACTGCCTGACCGGGCTGCATGAAGTGCCGGATGACCGCGCCGAACCCGCTCACTATGTCACTGACGAAAGCGATGGTGTCCGGCGTGATCGACCAGCCGTACGCACAGTCCATCCAGGCAGTCAGGGACTCACGGGCCAATCCGAGGCTGTGGGGGTCGTTGTATCCGAGTGTTCCGGAGGCAGACTGCTCCCCAAGCATGTGGCGTAGCGGTTCGGCGACACCGAAGGCCATCTCCGCCACCCATGCCCCGATCGTGCCTGGATACTTCGCGTCCAGCAGCGACACGGGGGCCGAAGAGCCGTATGTCTCGGGCATGGTCACACTCCATCCATGTTCTCGTTCATGACCCGCTTCGAGGGCACGCCCACATGCCCGGGCGTCCGGGACGCGGGGGCGAGTGGAGCGCTCAAGGGGCGGGAAACCGATGAGGTCGGGGGAGTGACCGAGGCTGCTGCCGTGTTCACGCGGGTGGCAGCGGTGCGCTGGACGTCGCGTCGCATGCGCGGGCCGATCGGGCCCGCTCGCCGGATTCCTGGGCGCCACCGGACGGGCGGATCACCACGTGATTGCGGAACACCGAGCTCAACGGCCGGCGGCGGGCCGCGGCGGCCGGTTCACCGAACCGGCCGCGGTGGGCGGCTGGGTCAATCCCCCGTCGGCGGGCGGGGACGCCGCCAGGCTCCCCGCCCGCCGTGGTATCTCTGTGTCGTCAGCCGGACAGGTCGATGACGGACTCCCGCTTCGCGAACCAGGCCAGCGTGTCCCGGATCCCCTCTTCGAGGGAGTGCTCCGGACGCCAGTCGAGGAGTTCCTCGGCTCGTGCGCTGCGGCAGAACGCACCGGCGTTGTCACCGGGGCGGGGACCGGCCTCGACGGCGGGCAACGGCGCGCCGTTGACCGCCGCGAAGGCGTCGAGCAGTTCGCGCACCGTGGTGCCCGTACCGGTTCCGAGGTTGATCACCTGGTACGTGGCATCGCCGTCGGCGGGCAGGAAGAGGTCGAAGCGGCGCAGCGTCTGGACGTGGGCCTGCGCCAGGTCCCAGACGTGCACGTAGTCGCGGATGCCGGACCCGTCCCGGGTGGGCCAGTCGACGCCCGTGATGGTGAACGGCTCACCGCTGTCGAGCGCCTCGATCATCTTGCCCAACGCGTGGCTGGGTCGACGCACCTGCAGCCCGGTGCGCAGTTCGGGGTCCGCGCCGATGGGGTTGAAGTAGCGCAGCGACACCACGCGGATGTCTCCGGTGGAGCTGATGTCCTTGAGCGCCGTCTCGAACAGGGCCTTGGTCCGGGCGTAGGGGCTCAGCGGTGCCAGCGGTGCCTCCTCGTCCACGGCGAAGTCCTCGCCCGCGTCATAGATGGAGGCGGAGGAACTGAAGACGAAGCGCCGACACCCGTTGCGGACGACGTGCCCGATGAATTCGATGCCCTTGGCCACGTTCTCCGTGTAGTAGCGGAGCGGCTGGGCGACGGACTCCGGCACGACGATGAGCGCGGCGCAGTCGATGACTGCCTCGATCTCGGGGTGCTCGGCGAAGATGCGGTCGACAAGCCCGCCGTCGGCGATGTCCCCTTCGTAGAACGCGCGCCCCTGCGTGAACTCCTTGCGGCCGGTGACGAGGTTGTCCAGGATGACCGGCTCGATGCCGCTGTCCTGACAGGCGGAGGCAACGGTGCTGCCGATGAAGCCGGCGCCGCCGGCGATGAGAACCTTCATACGAGTTCCTTGGTGAGGGGACTGATCACGGCTACCAGCCGCGGGGCCTGAAGATAGCTGAGCCGGCCACCGGAATCGGATCGTCAAACTTCTGTTCGCCGGACGGACAGATCAAGTTCGGCGAGCGACGCCTCGATCGCCATGAGGGTGGGCTGGTGGCGCAGCATCTCGTAGTGGCCCACCGGCACGTCGTGGCAGCGGAAGTCCTTCAGGCCCATCTCCGTCCAGTCGTCGACCTGCTGGGACATCTGCACCAGGTCGTCGGGATCGAGCCGGTCGGCCGTCGAGAACAGTCGTACAGGGATGTCCAGCGGCGACGGAACGTACCCCACGATCGCCAGCCAGAGGGATCCGAACACCCGCAGTCTCGCCTCGAAGGCCGTGAAGTCGGCCTCGACGATGTCCACGCCGTGGTTCCTGAGCGCCTCGAAGACCTGGTGGGCGTCGAGGGTTCCCGGTCCGAGGTTCAGTCCGGCCGACCGGGCGATGGACTTCAGTCGGTCGTCGATGACCTCCTCGAGCACCAACGGCGGTGTGAGGAGGGATGTGTTGAGCAGTGTCACGGACACCACGTTCCAGCCGGACTCGCGGAGCACCCGTGCGAGCTCGTAGGCGAAGACACCTCCCGAGCAGTAGCCGGCGAGGTGCACCGTGCGCGGCAGCTCGGATTCCTTCATCACGCGGGCGAAGTCGGTGACCATGTCGTCGAGCCGGGTCAGGGGTGCCCCGTCCGCGGGGTTCAGCCCGAGGGCCTGGAGTCCGTGGACGGGCCTGTTGATGGGCTTGTCACCGAGTGGTTGCAGCCCGATGACGCCGCCTCCGCCGGAGGGCAGGAGCACCAACGGGATGCCGTCCCCCTGTCCGTTCAGCGTGACCAGCCGGCGCGCGGCGGGCGGGGTGCCCTGTCTGAGGCATTCGCTGATGGCGCGGAAGGTCTGGGCGTCGAAGACCACCTGAAGAGGCAGCTCCACGTCGAAGGCGGTACGCAGCGCGGACGTCAGCCGGGCAGCGCGCAGCGAGTTGCCCCCGGCATCGAAGAAGTTGGTGTCGAGGCTGTTCGGCGGCGAGCCGAGGACCCGTGCCCATTGCGCAGCGACCACCACCTCCACGGCATCCCGCTCGACATATGTGGGCATGACGGTGCTCCTTCGGGGAGATCTGTCTGATGGGTGAGGCAGCGGTGCCGAGCGAGCCGGTGCGTCGCGGCCGTCGGTGACGTGACGGACATGGGGCCGGAGGCGGCACACGCTCAGGAATGGCCGAGCGCCCCTGCGACGAGGTCTTGAAGCACGCGGCCGGCGTCCGCGCTGCAGAAGAGGCCTGGCGTGTCCGTGGGAAAGCGGTGCGGGTTGTTCCCGGGCGCCGTCGGCCAGTCGTCCGCCTCCTGGCTCAGGAGGACGTGCTGTGCCTCCTTGCCCGATTCCGGGGCCGATGCGGCCGACAGGGTGTAGCTCAGCCAGGCTCTTTGCTTGCGGGTCAGCGCCTCGACGATGTCGTCGGGAAGCTCGGGCGCCGAGGACACGGCGAGCTCTCTCAGGAAGGCTCCAGCCGTGTGCAGCGCGTCGGTGGCCGCCCGGCCCCGTATGTCCGGGACAGGGCGTGCCCCGGACCCTTCGTCCATTCCGGTGGCCAATTCCTCGAAGAGGGATTGCGTGCCTTCTCGGGTGGGAGTGACCGGATCCAGGAGGATGAGCGACGTCCTGTCGTCTCCCGCTGCCGACGCCAGGGCGGAGGCGAAAGCGGAACCGGAGCAATAGGCCAGCACCGCCGCGATCCGGGGAGTCTTTTCCTGCGTCAGTTTCCGGGCCCAGTGCTCTGCTTGCTCCTGGACGGACAGGAAGCTCTCGGACAACTGGGGATGCAGGAGCGGGTCGATACGGATACGCAGACCCGGCGTGGTGTGAGGCAGCAGTTCATCGAAGGTGCGAGGCGGTTGTTCATCCCCGAATTCAATTACCACCACCGACGCGGTTTCGGGTGTCACTCTTCTTCCTTGTGGGGAGGCCCGAGGCCGATCGATTGGCGCGAACACGGCCATGTGTGGCCGACGTTCGATCTTGGTCAGCCCGCAGAGTAACAGGCGCTTCGGAGCCGGGTGAAGAGACTGTTGGGCTTGTGCGCTGGCTCACATCGTCGCAGGTCGCTGCCCTCTCTGCTACAGTCCAGCCAGTTCGTGGTCAGCGCCAACTCCCATCACGACAAGGGGGTTGAGTTCAATGAATTCGTGTGCGGGTGTGCTGAACACTCGCCGGGGCGCCGGCCCGTCACGCTGTTGCCGACGCGGGGGTGACGGTCCTTCTGTGGCCCGTTTCTGCCTCCTGCCGGGCGAGGGTCCTAGTTTCTTACCAACCCCTTACCCGTTGATGGTGGCCTTCTTTGCCCGCCACTGAATCGGCAACGGACATTCCGGTCGACGCGGCATATCGAAGGATGACTGCGACTCCGTGCGCCGAAATGCCAACTGGGGCGCGCTCTGTGCTGAGCGGCCTCTGTCTGGGCGGTAGCCAACGCCGCTTGGATTCTTTGAACCAGTTACGGGGGTAGGTATTGTGATGAGTGCAGGTCCGATGTGTTGAAGGACCTTCATACCCAAGTGCACGAATCGGGTTCCGTGGCGACGCTAGGCCCTGCGGGCACCGATTCCGAGAACGAGGCGCGGAAGCACTTCCGGGACGTGATTCTGCTCGAATCCTTCCCGGCGGCCGTGGACTACGCCTGCGCACACGACTGCTACGCGCTCGTGGCGGCGGGGTACCTGTCCATGACCGACGGTGTGCTCCACGACAGTTGGGTCGATCTGCACTTCCGGTACTCCGGGGACATCGAACTCGCGGCCGTGTGGGAGAGCCCGACGAAGACCATGTGCCTTGCGGTGAACGAGGAACGCGCCCCTGATCCGCAAGACATCCGTTCGGTGGCCCTGCACCCCGCAACCCGGGCGCTGGCGCGCGCCTTGGTGCCGGACGAGGTGCAGCGGCACTTCGTCACGGCGAAGCCTCTCGGGGTCCGGATGGCCGCAGCGGGCGAGGTGGACGCCTGCGTGGGGTCCCTCGACGTGGTGCAGGAAGCGGGCAACCTGCCCGTGGTCAGCACCATGAACCCGACCATGGTCTGGTGTCTCTACCGGCCGGTGAACGCGTCATGACCACGCAGCGGAAGCGACTCCTGGACCGGTTCGGACTGCCGCGAGGCGATGCCGGACTGCTGGCCTTCGCCGCGGTCGCCGAAGCGGCCGCGCTGGTCCTCTACATGACCTTCGGGCTCGTGTACTTCACGACCGTCGTGGGTCTACCGGCGGTCCAGGTCGGAGCCGTCCTGACCGCGTCCGGCTGCCTCGGCCTGGTGGTGGGCGTCCCAGCGGCGCAGCTCGCCGAGCGCTTCGGCAGCAGGCGGGTGCTGATCTGCGCGCTGCTGGGCCAGACGGTGGGTACGGCCATGTACGCACTGGTGGGCGACCTGGTGGCGTTCGCCTGTCTGTCGTTCCTCCTGACAGCCTGTGAGCGGACGGCGTACGCCGCGCGCGGTGCCATCATGGGTATGGTCCTGGTCGGCGAGAAACGCAACGAGAACCGGGCCAAGGTACGCTCGTTGAGCAACGCCGCCGCCATCATCGCGGCCCTCATGGGCTCCGCGGTGCTCCAGGTCGGCCAGAAATGGGCCTATCAGTCCGCGGTCCTGCTCGTTGCCCTGCTGCTGCTGTCCTCCGCGGTCGTCAGCCGGAAACTGCCGGAGACCCGCCCCACGGGAGGTGGCGAACGCCGGCGCCTGGAAGTCGTACGAGACCAGCCGTTCCTCGCTCTGACCATCGTGAGCGCCATCCTCACCATGCACTTCGGTCTCTTCGAGGTACTGCCGTTGTGGATCGTGCGGCACACCGGCGCGCCCAAGTGGATGGGCGGCGCGCTCTTCCTGCTCAACGCGCTCACCGTGGTGGTCTGCCAGACGCGGGTGGGACGCGGCATCGAGGACGTGATCTCTGCCGGCAAGGCGATGCGACGCTCCGGCGCACTGCTGTGCGTCGCGTGCCTGCTCTTCGGACTCGCCGGGAACCGGGGCTGGTGGGCCATCGCGCCCTTGGTCCTGGGCGGCGTGGTGTACGTGTGGGCCGAGATGCTGCTCGCTGCGGCGAGCTGGGAGCTCTCCTTCGGGCTCGCTCCTGAGGACCGGCACGCGCAGTACCAGGCGATGTACGGTACCGGCGCGACCCTGGGCACCCTGCTGGCGCCGCTCATGGCGACCTCGCTCGTTCTCGGCGGTGGGCTGCCCGGCTGGACGACGGTCGGGGTGCTGTTCCTGCTGAGCAGCGCGGCAGGACCCCTCATCGTGCGGCGCGCTCTGCGCGTGCGTGACGACGCCGCTCCCGTGGACGCCACCGAGACGCCCCTCCCAGACCTCCGGAATTGACGGTTCCTCACATGCTCACCACGTCAGTGGCCGCCGCCTGTCCCTACGGCGTCAGCACCGGTGTCCCACTCGATCCCTGCGCGGACTACCTCCACCTCAAGGACCAGGAGCGGATCCGCAAGGACGACATCCTCGGCGTCTGGATCGTCACAGGCTTCGCCGAGGTGACGTCCCTGCTCCGCCACCCAGGACTGTCGTCGGCGTGGCCCGACAACGGCCGCACCGTCCTGCACGACACCGCCGGCGCCCCTGAGAAACGGCGCACCGATGGCATCGTGCGCCGGTGGTTCATGTTCAACGACGGTGAACGCCACCGCCTGCTGCGACGGCTCATGGCGCCCCTGTTCACCCCGGAACGGCTGCGTGCGCTCCGGCCGTTCGTGGCAGAACAGGTCACCGGGCTGCTGGCCGACGTCGACGACCGCGTCGAGGTCATGACCGAGCTGGCGGTCCCCCTGTCGAGCAACGTCATCTGCGGACTCCTCGGCCTTGCGCCGGAGGCGGCCACGAAGCTCGACGGTTGGGCGCGGGACATCGCGGCCCTGCTCATAGCGGATTATCTGCCGCACGTGGCAGAGCGCGGACACACGGCGCTGGCAGAGATGTGCGAGGCGGTGGAGGCCGCCCTGAGCGCACCCGGCCCGGCTCCCGATTCGGGCCTCGCTCTGCTGCACCGGGCCCATCTGGCGGGCACCATCGACGAGGCCGACATCGCCGCCACCGCCGCATTGCTGGTCTATGCGGGTTTCGAGACCACATCGACCTTTGTGGGCAAGGCCGTTCGGGCCGCACTCCACACCGGCGGCTGGCGTGCGATGGGGACCGCGGACGGCGCAGCGGTCGAGGAACTGCTGCGCTTCGACACCTCGGTCCAGCAGGTGGCACGGGTCGCCACGCAGGACCTGGAAGTGGCCGGCCGCCGCATTCCCGAGGGCGACCTCGTCCTGTTGATGCTGGGTGTCGCCAACCGCGACCCGCGCGTCTTCGAGCGCCCCGACCATCTGGACACCGGCCGCCCCGCGAGTCGTCACCTGACCTTCGGATACGGCGCCCACTACTGCCTGGGCGCAGGCCTGGCCCGACTGGAAGCCGAGACGGTGCTGGAGCAGCTGACCGCCAAGTGGCCGTCGGCGCGGCTGCTCGAACCCGTCGTCACCCGTTCCCACCACGGCACCACAGTGCTGGAGAGCGTCGTCATCGGCCCGGAGCGACCGGGGGAAGCCCGATGACCGACCGTACGGAGCCGTACGTCGCGCCGGCCACTCTGCACGACACCTTCGCCCGCTGGGCACGCGGGACCCCGCATGCCCCGGCGGTCGTCAGCGGGTCCGCCCGTCTGTCCTACGCGGAGCTGGACCGGGCGTCCGACGACTACGCCGCCGACCTGGCGGCGGCCGGAGTGGGCCGTGGCAGTCTCGTACCCGTCCTTCTGCCACGGTCGCCCGTGCTCGTCGCCGTGCTCCTGGCGGTACTGAAGCGGGGTGCCGCCTACGCGATCCTCGATCCGCGATGGCCGCGCGAGCGCATCAGCCGCGTCCTTGGCCTACTGGACGGGCACCTGGCCGTCGCCGAGGTCCGCCCGCTCGCCGACGCCATCGATCGGGGCCGGACGCCCGCCGAGAACCCCGCGGTGGACGCCGCGGCGGCGTCCACCGTGTTCTTCACGTCCGGCACGACCGGTACACCCAAAGGTGTGGTCTCCCCCCACCAGGCCACCACCCGGCTCTTCCGGCACGGTGCCTTCGCCGACCTGGGGCCGGGCCGGGTGATGGCGGTCTCCGCCGCCATGTCGTGGGACGCGTTCACGCTCGAACTGTGGGGGCCGCTGGTCAGCGGAGGGACCGCGGTCCTGAGCGAGGACAACCACCTCGTTCCCTCGGCCCTGGCCGGGCTGATCACTTCACACGAGGTCGACAGCGCATGGCTGACGTCATCGGTCTTCAACCTCTTCGTCGACGAGGACCTCACGGCGTTCCGCGGTCTACGCCAGCTGATGATCGGCGGGGAGCGCCTGTCGCCCCGTCACGTGCGCGCCTTCCTCGGTGCCCACCCGGAGATCGCGCTGACGAACGGGTACGGACCGGTCGAGACCTGTGTGTTCGCCACGACGCATCGCATCGTCGCCGCCGACACACTCCGGCCGGACGGCATCCCGTTGGGCACGCCCGTGCCCGGCACCGGCGTCCACGTGCTCGACGGTGAGGTGCCCTGTGCGCCGCATCAGGTGGGAGAGATCTGCATCAGCGGTGCCGGCCTTGCCCAGGGCTACCTCCACGACGCGGCTCTGACCGCGCAGAAGTTCGGCGAGGTGGGTCTCGGCGGTGTGCCCACGCGCGTGTACCGCACCGGGGACCACGGCTATGTGGACGACCACGGGGTGCTGCACTTCCAAGGGCGCAGGGACCGCCAGGTCAAGATCCGCGGCGTCCGTGTCGAG
Organism: Streptomyces sp. NPDC054794; assembly: GCF_053611585.1. Lineage (NCBI taxonomy): Bacteria > Bacillati > Actinomycetota > Actinomycetes > Kitasatosporales > Streptomycetaceae > Streptomyces > Streptomyces sp. NPDC054794. The sequence goes on from NZ_JBSHAQ010000001.1 coordinate 24,773, forward strand.
CCGCGGGAGATCGAGACGTGGTGCGAGTCCCTGAGCGGCATCGACACGGCTGTGGTCGTACCGGTACGGGACGAGAACGGTGCGACCACGGATCTCGCGCTCTTCTGCGTAACGGCCGACCCGGAGGCCACGCCCGGCCGGATCCGGGAACGCCTTCCCTCCGTCCTGCCCCCGCACTGCCTGCCGAGACATGTCGTCCGGCTGGCCGCCCTGCCCCTGACGGCCAACGGCAAGACCGACGTGCGGGCGTTGCAGGCCCTGGTCCCGCACACCTCGGCCACGGCGGCCTCCACTGCCGCGGACACCGACGACGTGGCGGCCGAGGTCGAGCGGGTGTTCCGTGACGTACTGGCACTGCCGGAGACCGAGAACGTCGAGGCCTTCGCCGACACGCCCTTGACCGGGCTCGGCGGCACCTCCTTGGACGCCATGCGTGTGTGTGCCCGTCTCCAGGCTCGGTACGGCACCGCGGTCACCGCGTCACGGTTCATGCGCGAGCCCACGCTGCGCACCATGCTGAGGCTGCTGGAATGCGGCCCGGCCCACGGAGCCGCGACGGGGAGATCGGTTGCGGAACCTCCCGGCGCCTTGCCGCTGACGGGTCTCCAGGCGCACTTCTGCATGCTGCACGACATGCGCTCCGACGACCCGGCAGCGCTGTGCACCCTGGAGTGGACCGTGCGGGGCCCGCTGGACACCCGAATCCTGGAGGCTGCGCTCGACGACGTCCATCAGCGGCATGGCGCGCTCGGGTCCGCCTATCGCATCGAGGACGGCCCGGTGGCCGTGCCCGGCGCCGGACCGTCCTCGATCAGCGTGGAGGTCGTGCGGCCCGCGCCCGGCGACGATGCGCACTCCGTGTTGACCGAACGCCTGTGCCGGCCCCTGCGACTGACGGACGGACACGTCTGGCGGTGTGTTCTCGTGCCGGTCGACGACAGCAGCAACCTGCTCGGTATCGCCGTACACCACGTAGCCTTCGACGGCTGGTCGCAGGCGCTGCTCGTGGACGAGCTGTCCGCCGCCTACACAGCGCGGCTGCGGGGTGAGAAGCCGGTGTTCGCCCATGAGGCGCCCACACCGGCCGAAACAGCAACGGAGCGCGTGCTACTGCGCGACACCGTGGAGCATGAACGCCAACTCGACTACTGGCGAATGACGTTGACGGGCGTGAACGACATCCGGTTCCCGCGGCCGGCCGTGCCGGCGGACCACCCGGTGGACCCCGTGGGCTTCACTCTGGCGCCGGCCGTCGTCGCTCGCCTGGCGGCCACAGCGGGCGAGCTGAACAGCACGCTGTTCCTGCCGCTGGTCACCCGGTTCCAGGAGGCGCTGTGCGAGGTCCTGCGGCAGGACGACTTCGGCATCGGCGTACCGGTCGCCCGCCGCGCGGGCCCTCGCGCCGCACATGCCGTCGGCTGCCTGATCGACATGGTGTGCCTTCGACTGCCCGCGACGGCCTCCCCGGCCGGCTCCCCCGAGCGCCTGGTCGCCGCGCGGGAGCCGGTGCACACGGCACTCGCCTGTCAGGAGGCGACGTTCGAGGAGGTGGTGGCGGCTCTACGGCCCGCTCGCACCGGCCGCAACCCGCTCTTTCAGGTCCTGTTCGCCTACCAGAACAATGAGATGCCGGCTCTCCGGCTGGGCTCGTGCGGTGCGGATCCGAGCCCTCCGCGCACCTCCGTGCCGATCACCGAACTCAACTGCGAGGTGTGGCCCGTCCAGGACGGGTCGCTGCGGGTGAGCCTCGTCCACCAACCGCACGCCGTCGACGAGGACACCGTGCGACGCATCGCCCGCGTCTATGAGGAACTACTGACGGGAGAAACCCGACCGTGAAGCACCAACAGCCCGGTCGTCCGACGGTGCCGCAACTGGTCCGAGCGGTCGGGGCGCAGTTCCCGCAGGCTGTGGCCGTGGAGTGCGGCGGCGAGCACCTGACGTACGCGGAATTGTGGCGGCGGGCGGGATCCGTCGCCATGGCGCTGCACGGCCTGCCGGACTTCCGCCCCGGAAACCTGGTCGCCACCCTGCTGCGGCGGGGCGCACGGAACATCGTGTCGCAGTTGGGAGTGTGGCGAGCGGGCGGGGCATATCTACCGCTCGACCCGGCCCTGCCCGACACACGTGTCCGCACGATCCTCGACGACGCCCGGCCCCGAGCGGTGATAGTGGACGACGGCCTCGGGGCCCGGCTGCCCGAGGGCACCGTGACCGTGGACCCGGACGCCGCCGGCCTGCCGGAGCCGCCGGACGCCCATGGTGATCTGGCATACGTCATCTACACCTCAGGTTCTACCGGCACCCCGAAAGGCGTGGAGGTCGGGCACGCCAGCCTCGCCAACCTGGTGGCGTGGCACCGGGACACGTACCGGACGGCGCCGGGAGTGCGCGTGGCCGCCCTGGCCGGGCTGGGCTTCGACGCCTCCGCCTGGGAGGTGTGGTCGGCGCTGGCCTCCGGAGCCACGCTCGTGCTGCCCTCGGGACTGCACAGCGCGGACGTCGATGCCGTCCGTGACTTCCTCGACGCCGAACAGGTCGAGCAGTGCTTCCTGAGCACGCCGCTCGCCGAGCAGATCGTCACCCTCGCGCGGCCGCCGCGTGCCCTGCGCGTGCTCACCACCGGCGGGGACCGCCTGCGCGTGTCCCCGCCCGCCGGCTTCCCCGCGGCCGTGTACAACCACTACGGGCCGACGGAAGCCACCGTGGTCACAACGGCAGGCGACGACCTGCGCGGCGCCGGAGCGGACCTGCCGCCCATCGGACGTCCCATCATGGGCGCACAGGTACGGCTCGTACAGGCGGGTCGCACCGTCACCGAGCCGGACGTCGAAGGAGAGCTCTTCATCGGAGGCGAGATCCTCGCCCTCGGTTACCGGCACGACGAGGTTCTCACCGCGAAGAAGTTCCCGTACGAGGCCGACGGATCCCGGTGGTACGCGTCGGGTGACATCTGCCGCTGGGATCGCGACGGCCAACTGCGGTTCGTGGGACGTCAGGACGGTCAGGTCAGTCTGCGCGGACACCGGATCGAACTCGCCGAGATCGAGCACGTGCTGCTGGGCCGGCCGGGCGTGGACCAGGCAAAGGCGATCGTCCGGGCCGACCAGGACGGCGGGACCCTCGCGGCGTACTACTGCGGCACCGCCGAGGAGGGCGAAGTCCGCTCGGCGCTGGCGAACACACTGCCCCGTCACATGCTGCCCGCTGTCCTGCTGCGGCTGGACCGCATGCCGCTCAACAACAGCGGAAAGATCGACGCCCGGGCACTAGAGTCCCTGGAGGCCGACACCGAGGACGCCCCGGCGGCCGGGGCGGACGCCGTACTGGAGACGGTCACCGGGATATGGGCGGACCTTCTCGGTCACCGGCCCCGGCCCGGGGACCACTTCTTCGAGATCGGCGGCCACTCGCTCATGGCCGCACGCGTGACCGGCCGCGTCCGGGAGCGGCTCGGTGTGCAGATCGCGCTCGACGCGCTCTTCGATGCTCCTGTGCTCGCCGACTACGCACGTCGGGTGGCCGCCGATGCCCAGGGAATGTGAGGAGCGGCGCGTGCGAACCGTCTGGGACCTGGCCTGGGAACAGGCCGAGCTCGCCCCCACCGCCACCGCCGCGCATGGAGTCCGGCGGGCCTACAGCTACCGGGAGTTCATGGCGCGGGCGGACGAACTGGCCTCTCGTATCCGGCAGCGCGTCCGGGCTGGATCCGTACTCGCGATGGAGGTGGACGGCCCCATCAGCGGTGCCGTCTGCCTGCTCGCGGCGGCCCGTGCGGGCTGTACCGTCCTCCCGCTCAACCGGGAGAGTCCCCCGGCCCACCGAGCACGGGTCTGGGAGAGCGCTCGCCCCGCTCTCGTCGTCGGCACCGACGGCGAGTGCGACTTCACGCTGACCTCCACCGACCATGCCGGCGACGACGCTCCTGCCGACCTGGCCGATGTCGCCTACATCATGTATACGTCCGGTTCCACCGGCCGGCCCAAGGGCGTCGCGGTGCCGCACGAGGCGCTCGTGGCGAGGCTGCTGGCGATGGCACGGGTTCCGGGACTGGCACGGGGCGAGTCCATGGCGGCCATGACCGCCTTGTCCTTCGACATCTCGTTGGCCGAGATGCTCCTCCCGCTCACGGTGGGCGCCACGCTCGTCGCCGCCGGTCCCGAGGTGCGGATGGACCCGGAGGCCTTCGCGGCCTTCGTGCGGGAGCAGGCACCGGATGTCGTCCAGGCCACGCCGAGCTTCTGGCGCCTGGCCCTGGCCGGCGGCTGGCGCGGCGCGCCGGACATCCGCATCTGGTGCGGCGGTGAACCCCTCACCTCCCCCCTTGCCGCTCAGCTGCTTTCCCGGTGCTCCGAGCTGTGGAACCTGTACGGCCCCACCGAGGCCACGATCTGGGCGTCCTCCCTGCGCGTCGAGGAGGCGGACCGCATCAGTCTCGGTCAGCCCCTGCCAGGCGGCGGGATGTGCCTGGACACGTGGGCCGACGGCGGCGACACCGGGGAAGTCCTGTTGTATGGGGAGGGGTTGGCACACGGGTATCTCGGCGACCGGGAGCTGACCGACCGCCGGTTCCACCCGTTCGAGACACCGGACGGCCCGCGGCGCGTGTACCGGACGGGTGACCGGGCCCGTAGCGGTCGGGACGGTCTGCTGGAATACCTCGGACGGACCGACAGCCAGATCAAGTTGCGCGGCCATCGCATCGAGCTGGGCGAGATCGAATCCGTACTGGAGGAGCACCCGTCGGTCACGGAAGCCGTGACGGTGGTGCGCGACGCGGACCGGCCCGAGCGGGCTTACCTCGCCGCCTACCTCGTCACGGTGCGTGACGTGGAGGTGGGGAGCCTGCGCTCCTGGCTCCGTGAGCGGCTTCCCGCCAGTCACTGTCCCCTGCGGCTCACCGTCCTGGACGCGCTGCCCCGCACCACGGCCGGCAAGGTCGACCGCGTACGGCTGACCCGGTCGGCTGTGTAGCGGAAGCAGAGAGAACGTGGATCACATGAACATTGCCAACGCCTCCGATGTACGCACGGTCGTCATGGACGCATGGGAGCGGACACTCGAGGTTCCTCCCGCCGACGACGCGGAGAACTTCTTCGACGCGGGTGGGAACTCCATCCTGCTCGTCACCTTCCAGCAGCATCTGAGTCGAGGTCTGGGCCGGAAGGTGGCGCTGAGTGAGATCTTCCGCGAGCCCACGGTCGCGGGCATCGCGTACGGGCTCGCTGCCGGTCGGGAGGGCGAATCCGCCGAGGCCTCGGTACGAGTGAGCGGCGCCGGCCCGGCACGGCTGTACTGCCTGCCGTACGCGGGCGCCTCGGCCCGGATGTATGACGTATGGAAGGACGCGCTGCCGCCGTCGGTCGAACTGGTCCCGCTGGAGCTGCCGGGCCGCGGTTCGCGGTGCGGCCGGCGCCCCATCGCGACGCTGCCGGAGCTGTTGTCGGATCTCTCCTCGTACGTGGCCGACGACGGCGTTCCCTACGCCGTGTTCGGCCACAGTTTCGGCGGGATCCTGGCCTACGAACTTGCCCAGCACCTTGCCGCGACCGGCCGTGGCATGCCGAGCCACCTGCTGGTCTCCGGGTGCCGAGCGCCCTGGCACGCACGGCCGGCGCAGACCAGTTTCGATCTGTCGGACCAGGAATTCCGGGACCGTCTCGCACAACTGCGCGGCACGCCGCAGGAGTTGCTGGAGAACGACGAGCTCATGGAGCTGTACTTGCCCATCATCCGCGCGGACTACATGATCCTGGACCGGTACGAGCCGACCGCAAGAGGCCCGTTGACCTGTCCGATCGTGGCCTTCTACGGGGAGGCCGACGCGGACGCCACCGAGCAGGACGTGGTGGCCTGGGCGGACTGTACGACGAGCAAGTTCCGCGCTGAAGCCATCTCCGGTGACCACTTCTTCCTGCATTCGGCGAAGGACGACTTGGTCCGGGCGATCGGCGCGCATCTGGTGCCCGGCTCGGCTCAGAGGTAGCCCGTGTTCGGTGCGGAAGTGCATCGGTGCCAGGAATCACAGCGCCGGACCTGGTGCTCGTCCGGCCCGGTCGGAGCACAGCTTCGATCGCCGAAGAGGTGCAAGGGTGCCGCGGGGTGTGAGTCCTTGAACACCTGACGACAGCTGACCGTGCATGCGAAACGATGTAGCCTCCGGGTACCGCCCGTGACCTGCAGAAGCAGGCAGGGAGCAGACGAATCGGGAGTTTCCTCGTGCTTCGTACCATGTTCAAGTCCATAGCGTTTGGGTGTTTCCGCAGGTCAGAGCCCTGATCGCGGCCTCCGGGTCAGCAACAGGTCAGCATCGGGCCGGACGGTGTCCGGCTTGCTGACCTGCACCCGCGGCAGGGGCCTCCGGCGTCACCCACCGCCCTGCTCGGAAGGCTTCATGCGTGGATCGACAGCTCGCCCTTGGGATGTGGTGGCCAGACGCTTGAACGCACCCAGCTCTACGACGCCAGCCACGCGTTGGCGCAGAAGCTGCAACATGCCCTGCTGCCCCGGATGCTTCCCCAGCCCGCCGGTGTGCTGACCACAAGCCGGTACGAGCCACCCACTGGCGCGATCGAGCTCGGAGGCGACTGGTACGACATGATCACGCTCCGGCAGCGGCGGCGTGGCCGCGGTGATCGGTGACGTTGAGGGGCACAACACGGCGGCAGCCGTGGTGATGGGGCAGCTCAGCAGTGCGGTACGCAGCTATGCGCTGGAAGGCCATGACCCGAGCACGGTGCTGTATCGCGCGAATCGCCTGATGATCGACTTGGAGACAGACCTCTTCGCGACTTGTTGCTGCGTCTGGCTCGACCCGGACACCGGCACTGCCCAGGTCGTCAGCGCCGGTCATCCGCGCCCCCTGATCCGAACCGCTGACGGCCGTTACCTTGCGGCAGCGGCCGACGTAGGTGTCCCGCTGGGAGTCGCGCCGAGTCCGTCGTATCAGGCCGGCATCCTCAACATGGACCCGGGCACGCTGCTGGTTCTCTACACGGACGGGCTGTCCGGCGTGGGTGTCGAGCTGGCCGACGAGCAGCCGGATGCCTACGCGCTGCTCGGTCGGCCTGGGCGGATCGTGGTCACCTCGGGCATGCTGCGCGCGCTGCCCGCCGAGGAGCGGGCGGTTCTGCTGGCGCACGAGCAGGCCCATCTGGCTCACGGGCACCACCACAAACGCTCTCGGCGAGATGGCCTGCGCGCTCAACCCCGTCCTGAGGCGCCTGCGCGTCGAGCTCGGCTTCGCGCTGAAACGCCGGGCTGACGCGGATTCGTTGGCCCGCCCAGTGTTACGGCGAGGTGGGCAGGTGTGGGGAGCGGAGTACGAGCAGGGTGATCTCGCTCGGGGCGAAGATGCGGAACGGCGGGCCCCAGAAGCCGGTGCCACGGCTGGTGTAGAGGAGGGTGCGGGTGCCGTGGCGGCTGAGGCCGGCGACGGCGGGCTGGTCGATGCGGACCAGGTAATGGAAGGGCCAGATCTGGCCGCCGTGGGTGTGGCCGGACAGTTGGAGGTCGACGCCGTCGGCTGCCGCCCGGTCCACGAACTTGGGCTGGTGTGCCAGGAGCAGGACGGGCAGGTCGGGGTCGGCGCCGTTCAAGGCTCCGGCGAGATGGGCGCGGTGGCCTGCCAGGCCGGAGGACTCGGCGGTGACGTCGTCCACGCCGGCGACGACGAGGGTGTCGCCGCCGCGTTCGAGCAGCAGATGGCGGTTGCGCAGCGGCTCCCAGCCGAGCTCGCCCATCAGGTCGACCCAGCCCTGGGCCTCGCTGTAGTACTCGTGGTTGCCGGTGACGTAGACCCGGGCCCGGGTGGCCCGCACGGTACCGAGTGGGACCGCCTGGGCGCGGCGGCGTCCGGCCGTGCCGTCCGCGATGTCTCCGGTGTGGCAGACCAGGTCGGCTTCCAGCGTGTTCACCGTCTCACACACCCGTTCCGACCAGCGGGCGCGATCGAGCGGGCCGTAGTGGGTGTCGGTGATGAGGACGACGCGGAGGCCGTCCAACCCGGCACCCAGCCGTGGGAGTTGCACGTCGAGTCGGCGCACGCGTGGCACGCGCCGGGCCTCGGCGTACCCCCAGGCGAGCAGCACGGCGGTTACGCCGAGGACGGCCCACGTGACGATGCGGGCCCGGTCCTGACTCTCGCCGACGCCGACCACGGTCAGGGCGAGCCGCAAGAGGACGCCGAGCAGAACGGACCAGGTGAACAGAACCCAGCTCGTGCCCAGCAGGGTGTCACCGACGATCGCCGCCCAGTCCTGCTGACGCCGGCCGTGGCCGCGCACCATCGCGAACGGCATACCGACGAGGCCGAGGACGAACAGGGCGGTGCCGACCAGCGTGACGAGCAGCGGCCAGTGCTGGCCGGTGTACAGGAGCACCCAGCAGGGCACGGTCCACAGCAGGACAGGGGCGATCAGGGGGATGTAGCGCATCAGGCGGTGCAGTCGGCTCTGCCGCGGCGCTTGAGCCTCACCCTCGGCGGGCCGGGTGTTGCTGGTGGCGGTCATGCTTCCCCTCCCTGGCCGGGCTGCCGTCTCGCGCACTGTATCCGGTCGCCCTCGGGCCGGCCGGACCGGTGTTCATGGGCGCGGCCTCTTGGGGCGAGGGCTTCTCTGCGGGATGGCAAGACTCCGCCGCAGACACCTGTCTTGGCAGGAGGCGCCGTCAGTGCGCTGTCCGAGGGCGCGCTGTTCGGTGCCGGTGGACCGCCGGATCCCGCCCGCACCTGTACGTCCCGAGCCGCAACAGCCGCCGGGCCGCCGCCCGGTGGGCCTGCCCAGCGACGGGGAGGTGGCGGGGGCCGCGGAGCATGGCGTTGGTCCGGAGGGCGGAGGGTCCTGCACCAGGGACGCCGCGCCGAGGCGGGGGATCAGCACGCCGAGTGCGGTCTGGGCCTCGATCGGGCGAGCGGTGCCCCGAAGCAGATGTGGACACCGCTGCAGAAGCCGAGATGCTCGCTGTCCGGGCGGGTGGGGTCGAACCGGTCCGGCTCGTGGAACCGCTCGGGCCACGGCTGCCCGACGCCAGCGCAATGATCATGGACGCACCCTTCGGCAGGGTGGTGCCCGCGAAGTCCACGTCGGCGAGAGGGATGCGCTCCCACATGGACGGGGGGGCTCGTAGCGCAGGAGTTCCTCAACCGCGCGCGGCAACAGGCCGGGATCGTTGCGCAGCCTCTCCAGCTGGTCGGGCCGGCGCAGCAGAGTGAGGACGCCGTTGGTGATCAGGTTGACGGTGGTCTCGTGTCCGGTGATGAGCAGGAGTATGGCCGTTTCCGCGAGTTCGTCGGGGGTCAGCCGCTGGGCGGGGTCGGGTTCGTTGATGAAGGCGGAGAGCAGATCGTCGGTCGGACGGCCCTGACGCTGCTGGGCGAAGCCCAGCAGGTACCCGCCCATCTCCCGCTGGGCTTGTACGGCCGCCTTCTGCCGCTGCGCGGTGTCGTCGCAGGACCCGATGTCGGCGGCCGCGACGAGGACGTCCGTCCACTCCCGGAACATCGGCTCGTCCTCGCGCGGGACGCCGAGCAGCCGGCAGATGACGGTGACGGGCAGGGGGTGGGCGAAGTCGTCGACGATGTCGACCTGCTCGCGGTCCCGGATCGACTCGCTCAGCTCCTCGGTGATCCGGGCGATCTCGCCGCGCATCGCGTCGATCCGGCCGGGGCTGTGCGGAGGTCCGAACGGCCGCATGGCGAGCGTGCGCAGCCGGTGGTGCTCAGGGTCGTCGAGCCGCAGGAACGGCAGTCCGCGTGCCTGCTCCGACGGCTCGGACGATGCCGTGTCGAGGTGAGGCTGTGCTGTTGCCCGGGATCGACGTGCGGGTGGAGCGCGTCCTGAGGATGGGGGTGGAAGCATCGCTGTGGTGATCGTCACGGAGGCCCTGGGGACCGTTGCGTACGCTGTTCTCGCGGCCACGGTCGGCCCAAACGGCCGACCGGGACGCCGGGTTCAGGCGAGGTCGAACCGGTCGAGGTTCATCACCTTGTTCCATGCGGCCACGAAGTCACGTACGAACTTCTCTCCCGCATCCTTGGACGCGTAGACCTCCGAGACAGCTCGGAGCTGGGAGTGCGCACCGAAGATGAGGTCGACGGCGGTGGCGGTCCACTTGACCTCGCCCGTGGCGCGATCCCGGCCCTCGAACACGTTCTCGTCCGTGGCCGACGCCTTCCACTCCGTGCCCATGTCGAGCAGGTTGACGAAGAAATCGTTGGTCAAGATTCCCGGCCGGCCGGTGAAAACGCCGTGGGGGGATCCCTTGAAGTTCGTGTTCAGGGCCCGCATGCCGCCGATCAGCACCGTCATCTCGGGAGCGGTCAGCGTCAGCAGGTTGGCGCGGTCCAGCATGAGGGTCTCCGGGGACAGCTTCTCGCCCGCCGGAAGGTAGTTGCGGAACGCATCCGCCTTGGGTTCCAGAACGGCGAACGACGCCGCATCGGTCTGCTCCTGCGAGGCGTCCGTACGCCCTTGCGCGAAGGGAACCGAGATGTCGTACCCGGCGTTCTTCGCGGCCTGCTCGACGGCCGCGCACCCACCGAGGACGATCAGGTCGGCGAGGGAGACCCGCGTTCCGCCGGTCTGGGAGAGGTTGAAGTCCTGCTGGATCCGCTCGAGCGTGCGCAGCACCTCGGTCACCTCGGGCAGGTCGTTGAGCTCCCAGTCCTTCTGCGGCGCGAGACGGATCCGTGCTCCGTTCGCCCCGCCGCGCTTGTCGGTGCCGCGGAAGCTTGCCGCCGACGCCCAGGCGGTGGTGACCAGTTGGGAGAGGGAGAGGCCCGAGGCGAGGATCCTGTCCTTGAGGGCAGCGATGTCCTCGTCCCCGACCAGTTCGTGATCGACGTGGGGAACGGGGTCCTGCCACAGCTGTGGCTCGGGAATCCACGGGCCGAGGTAACGCGAGAGGGGTCCCATGTCGCGGTGCAGCAGTTTGTACCACGCCTTGCCGAACGCCGCCGCGAGCTCGTCCGGGTTCTCGTGGAACCTCTTCGTGATCGGCCCGTAGACCGGGTCCACCTTCAGCGCGAGGTCTGTCGTCAGCATCATGGGGGCGTGCCGCTTCGACGCATCATGGGCGTCGGGAACGGTGTTTCTGGCCGCGGGATCACTGGGAGTCCACTGGTGGGCGCCGGCTGGGCTGCTCGTCAGCTCCCAGTCGTACCCGTAAAGAGTGTCCAGGTATCCGTTGTCCCACTTGGTCGGCTCGGGGGTCCATGCGCCCTCCAGACCACTGGTGAGCGCATCGGGGCCCGTGCCGCTGCCGTACGTGTTCCGCCAGCCGAGGCCCTGCTGCTCGATGGGGGCGGCCTCGGGTTCCGGGCCGATATAGCCGGCGTCGACCGCGCCATGACACTTGCCGAAGGTGTGGCCGCCGACGATGAGTGCGGCCGTCTCCTCGTCATTCATCGCCATGCGCCCGAACGTCTCCCGAATGTCCCGGCCGGCAGCCACCGGATCCGGGTTGCCGTTGGGCCCCTCAGGATTGACGTAGATCAGCCCCATCTGCACGGCGGCGAAAGGACCGGTGAGTTCCCTGTCGCCGCTGTAGCGCTCATCTCCGAGCCATGTGTCCTCGGGCCCCCAGAAGATCTCCTCAGGTTCCCAGATGTCCTCTCGCCCGAATCCGAATCCGAAGGTCTTGAACCCCATGGATTCCATGGCACAGTTTCCGGCGAAGACCAGAAGATCGGACCAGGAGATCTTCCGGCCGTACTTCTGTTTGATCGGCCAGAGTAGACGGCGTGCCTTGTCCAGGCTCGCGTTGTCCGGCCAGCTGTTGAGGGGCGCGAAGCGCTGCGCGCCGCTGCCGCCACCACCGCGGCCGTCCGCGATGCGGTACGTTCCTGCGGCGTGCCAGCTCATCCGGATGAAGAGCGGCCCGTAGTGACCGTAGTCGGCGGGCCACCAGTCCTGAGATGTCGTCATCACCTCGAAGACGTCACGCTTCAGCGCGTCGACGTCGAGTGTCGCGAATTCTTTCGCGTAGTCGAAGTCCTCGTCCATCGGATTGGATTGGGGCGAATGCTGGTGGAGAACCTGAAGGTCCAGCTGATTCGGCCACCAGTCCAGGTTCGTCCTGGGCCGCCGAGTCGGCGTGGGCGTTGGTGAAGGGATTGCAGGATTCTCGCTCTCACTGCCGGACATGCTCGTCCTCTTCCTGTCTCGGTGTCCTTCTGCCGGCTGCTTCTCTTGACGTCGCTGGCTTTGCTGGTGTCGAGAACATCGACCCCCACCCTCATCGCGCCATGGCGCCCACCGGCTGGAAATATGCTGCGCCGCGTCCGTATGGTCGCTCACCGAAGACCACACTGCTATGGAACACGCAGAGCACCCCCATGACAGACGTGAGAGAAGGGACGGCCTTTCCTGCTCCCGTATCGCCTTCCGGCGCGAGCCGAATCCAATGCGGCAGCCCTCCGGAATCGCCGGAGGGGCGACTTGATTTTGCCGGTGCGGGCCCCTCCGAACCCACCTCGCTGCCACAGCACCGGGCCACGACGCCGCCGGACCTGGGCGCCGGCCTGGGTGATTCGGCGTGGAACGCCGCCGCGGCTGCCACCACCGCGGCCGAACCGAGGGCCGCCGGCAGTGCGGGCGGGAATCGGCCGGCCGAGTGGAGTTCAGGCGTAGGCGTCCTCGATGGCGACTTGTCGCACCGTGCGCAGCGTCGACTGGAGACTGTCCAGATCGGTCGAGCCGAGAGCGAGGCGGAGCGCCTGTGGTGTGTGCTTCGAGGTGGTGAAGGGCTCCGCCGTGCTTACGGAGATGTGCTGACGCGCGAGGGTGGCGGTCAGGCGATCGGCGCGTGCGTCGTCGGGCAGCGTCAGCCATGTGAAGTAGGACGAGGGGTGGCTGATGAGAGGCAGGCCTGCCAGTTCTTGTCTGGCGAGTGCTTGGCGGGCCGTGGCGTCGTCGCGTTTCTGCGCTTCCAAGCGGTCCACCGTGCCGTCCTCGAGCCAGCGGCAGGCGATCGCGGTGGTGAGGGCCGGGGTGTTCCAGGTGGTTGCCCGAATCGCGCGTTCGAGCGACGGCACCCTGGACGGCGGGGCGATGACGAAGCCGACCCGGAGGCCGGTGGCGACGTTCTTGGACAGTCCCGAGACGTAGACGGTGATGTCCGGTGCACTTGCAGCCAGCGGCGGTGGAGGGTCCTCGACCAGGTAGGCGTATGCGGCGTCTTCGATGATCAGCGGACCGTGCTGCCGAGCGATCTCGATCAGACGTGTGCGGTCGGTCGCCGACATGACCCACCCCAGAGGATTGTGCAAGGTCGGCATGGTGTAGATCGCGCGCACAGGGCGGGTCGCGCACAGCTTCTCGAGGGCATCGAGATCCGGCCCGTCGGTGGTTGTGGGTATGGGCTCCAGGGCGAGATGAAAGGCATGCGCGAGCACCTTGAAACCCGGGTAGGTGAGTGCGTCGACCGCGACGACGTCGCCGGCGTTGAGCGCGGCCATGACGGTGATGGCCAGGCCGTGCTGCGCACCGTTGACGATGAGGATCTGATCCGCGTCAGGAGTGATTCCCCGACGCCTCAGGTGCCGCGCGATCGAGGCTCTGTCCTGTGGGCGCCCTCGATGTGGTTGGTAGCGCAGCAGCGAGTCGAGTTCACCAGAGGTGGCCACCTCGCGCAGAGCCTGCCGTAGGAGATCGGCTTGGTGGGGCAGCGACGGATAGTTGAAGTTGAGGTCGACCGCATCCGTGGCGACGACTTGCTGATCGATGCCGTGACCGGCGGGAACCGCGATGTCGCGCACGAATGTGCCGCGGCCCTGTTCCCGGCTTACCAAGCCCATCGCTTCCAGCTCGGCGTACACCCGGGTCGCGGTCACCACGGCGATGCCCTCGCGGGCGGCGAGCCCGCGGTGTGTGGGCAGCCGCACGCCTGTGGCGAGCCGGCCTGTCCGGATGTCGGACGCGAGCGCGTCGACCAGGGTTTTGTACCGCGAGGCTGCCATGCACCGGATTGTATCCATGACAATTCTTTGACTGTCCCGTTCGCGGGTCCTTACCGTCAAGACCCACTCATCCGGAAGGACAGCCGCCGTGCACATCGCCATCCTCACCTTCGAGGGCTACAACGAGCTGGACTCCCTGATCGCGCTCGGTGTACTCAACCGCGTCAAGACCGACGGCTGGCGCGTCACCATCGCCACCCCCAGCCCCAAAGTGACGTCGATGAACGGGGTGACCATCGAGCAGATGTCCACTCTCGAGGAGGCGTGCGCCGCTGACGCAGTCATCATCGGCAGTGGCATCGCCACCCGCGAGGTCGTCGAAGACCAGGCGATCATGAACATCCTGCGCGGCCTGGACCCCTCGCGCCAACTCATCGCCGCGCAGTGCTCCGGCGCGCTCGTGCTGGCCAAGCTCGGCCTGCTGAACGACATCCCCGCCTGCACCGACCTGACCACCAGGCCCTGGGTCATCGCCGCCGGCGTCGAGGTGCTCAACCAGCCCTTCTACGCCAAGAACAACATCGCCACCGCCGGTGGCTGCCTCGCCTCGCACTACCTCGCCGCCTGGATCATCGCCCGCCTCGAGGGCAACGACGCCGCCGAAAGCGCACTGCACTATGTCGCCCCGGTCGGTGAGAAGGAGGAATACATCGAGCGCGCGTGGCGCAACATCACCCCCTACCTGCCCGCTCCCGCACCGGCGCTCGTCTGAAACGACCAGGCGCAAGCAGTGACAGGCCAGGAAGCCGCCCCCGGCAGCCTGCCTGGTCGTTCGCGGCCCGCCTGCGATCGTTTCCGGCGGACTCGGCGAGCGACCTCAAGGATCATGCAGGTGGTGGTGGCGGGGGCGATCAGTTTGCCCTGGTCGTCGAGCACCTTGCCTTCGGCGGTGGCCGTACGGCGGCCGGCGTGGATGACGGTGCCCTCGGCGGTGAGGGTCTGGCCGTCGGTGCGGGCGGCGCGGATGTAGTTGACCTTGGGTTCGAGGGTGGTGTAGCCGGTGCCGGCGGGGAGGGTGGTGTGGACGGCGCAGCCCATGGCGGAGTCGAGGAGGGTGGCGGCGATGCCACCGTGGACGGTGCCGAGAGGGTTGGCGAAGTCGCGGCGGGTGTCGAGGGAGATGACGAACATGCAAGAGGGGTTGCGGGCGGTCATCGAATCTGTACCGATGGCGCCGCTCGGCCACATGCACGCCGGCTGTGGCGGTGCCCCTGGGCACGCTCAGCTCAACACCAGAGAAGCGCGCGGGGCCGCCGTCGCGCAGTTCGACGGCTTCGCGCGTGCCGGTGGACGCGCGGGATGGCACGCTGGTCCGCACCCCGGAGCCCGTCGGCGGTTTCCAGGGTGTCTGCTGTCGGTCGGCGTCGAGCACCATACGGATGCCTGCGGAGGCGTCAGCAGCGGCAGGACGGTGCGCTCCTGGCGAGCATGCCGCCTGGCGACGCATGATCAGGTGTGTGCTCTCGGCCGCGACGAAATCCCCAAATGGAGTGGCTTGTTACCTGCTGGTGCACCGAGTGCGAGAGGCGCTCCTGCCACCTCGCCTGGCCGCGGAGGGCCGGTTGTGCCGTCGTGATCCGCCGCGATCTGCTGGAAGTCCTGGCCGAACGGGCGCCTGCAACCGTCGTCATCCGAGACTCTTTCATGCGCCTTGGGTATGGCGAAGAGCGGAAATGGAGCGCAAGCGCTCGGTCGCGTGGTGGAGGAGCGGGTCGCGGCCCTGGTCCTCTACCTCACCGCCGCTGACCCCAGTCGGCAACTTGCTCTGGATCTCTCGTCAGTGTGAGTCCTGGAACACCTGGCGACAGCTGGCCACAGATGCGAAACGTTGTAGCCTCCGAAGACAGCCCTTGACCTGCAAAGAGCAGGCAGGGAGCAGACAAAACGGGAGTTTCCTCGTGCTTCGTACCATGTTCAAGTCCAAGATCTAGCGTTTGGGTTTTTCCGCAGGTCAGAGCGCTGATCGTCGCGTCAGGGTCAGCAAAAGGTCAGCATGAGGCCGGGCCGTGTCCGGCTTGTTGACCTGCACCCGCTGCAGGGACCCGCTGTCACGCCCGGCGCCTCGCTCGGAAGGCTTGGTGCGTGGCTCGGCAGCTCGCCCGTGGGATGGGGTCGTGCTTCATGGAGTGCGGTTGTTCCTGGCCGACTTGTTGCCCGCATCCGTACACGATTCGGTTCAGGGACGCTCTCGGCAAGCAGCGTGAAGAGGCCGGCTACGACGCGCAGGACGACGTGATCGAGCGCCTTGCGCAGATCTACGCGGAGAAAAGGAAGACGGCGCCGTCCGTTGCCGAGGCCCGCCGGGAACTCGGTCAGCAGACGGTCGCGGAATACCAAGCGGTGGTGGCCGCGGCAGCGCAGGATGACGGAGTACTCCACGGGCTGGCACGTGGACAGCTCCGTCAACGTGCACAGGCCGCCCGGGACGAGGTCGGTGAACCGGCTGCCGCGTACGTTACGTGCGGTGAGGACCTGGCGGCGCGCGAAGTCGGGCGGTCCTTGCCGGTCAAGGATCAATGAGGGTCAAGCGGCATGATCTGGGCGTAAGACACTAACCTCGGGCCATGGTGACGCGCACCCGGCTGTATCACGACGGCACTCTCGTCCTGGAGGGCTTTCCCGCCAGTGACGTTTCCGCGCATCTCGCCGATCCGGCGTCGGTCCTGTGGCTGGACCTGTACCGGCCCGGGTCTGCCGAGTTCACCATGCTCGGCCAGGAGTTCGGCATCCACGAACTGGCTCTGGAGGACGCCGCTCAGCGTGGGCAGCGGCCGAAACTCGACCGCTATCGCACCCATGAATTCCTCAGCGCCTATGCCGTGACCGTCAGCCCGGACGGTGCGGAACTGACGTACAGCGAGATCGCCGTATTCCTCACCAGCCAGGCCATGATCACCGTCCGCAAGGACTCCGGTTTCGACATCGAGAACGTCGTCGCCCGCTGGGACGAGAGCCCGGACCTGGCCGGCCATGGCGTCGGATTCCTGCTGCACGGCCTGCTCGACCATCTCGTGGACGGTCACTTCGCCGCGGTCCGGCAACTGGACGACAGCATCGAGGAGCTGGAGGGTCTGCTCTTCTCGGCCGGGCGCCGTGAGGTCGAAGCTGTACAGCGCCGGGTTTTCGCACTGCGCAAATCGCTCGTCCGGTTGCGCCGTGTCGTGCTCCCGATGCGTGAGGTGGTCAACGGGCTCATGCGTCCCGGCCTGCACGTGATCGCCGACCCTCTCGTCCCGTATTACCAGGACGTCTACGACCATGTGCTGCGTGCCACCGAATGGACGGAATCACTGCGGGACCTGGTGGCCTCGGTCATGGAGACGAACCTCTCGGTCCAGGCCAATCGCATGAACCTGATCATGAAGAAGGTGACGAGCTGGGCCGCGATCATCGCCGTCCCCACCGCGATCACCGGCTACTACGGCCAGAACCTCCCCTATCCCGGTTTCGGCCGCCAGTCCGGATTCATCACCTCCGCCGCCGTCATCGTGGTCCTGTCCGCACTGCTGTATGCGACGTTCAAGCGCAAGGACTGGCTCTGACCGGCCCGGTGCCGGGCACCGGCGACCAGGTTCCGAAGGCGGGGAAATACCTGGTCACCCCCGGCTTTTCGGGCCGGTGAGCGGAGTAGTGTGAAGGCACCGGGAGTTCTTCGCGTACCGGCTCCGCTGCGGGTGCCGTTTCCGGTGATCGACAGCGCCGGGCCGCACCCACGAGCCCGGGGACAGGTCCGCGCGATGCCCGTGACCATTGACCGTACGACATCGAGCAGGCGCGCGCCGCCGCCGGCCCGGCTGTCCCTGACGCCCGCGCCGGGCGGGCTGGACGGCACGTGGTGGCCCCGCTCCCGTGCCCTCACCCGTGAGCTGCCGTCCTTGACGGCCGCACTGGGCGATCTCTGGGGTCGTATCACGGGTGTCACCGTGAACCCGGCCTACTGGCCCGTCCTGCCGCACTGGGTGTCCGACGCCGGGCGCACGGTGCATGTGGGCTGGTCCACCGAGGAGCAGGATCCGCACAGACTCACTCTCTTCTCCACCTATGGCCGCTGGGACGTGCTGGTGCTTCCGCCGGAAACCGGTGCGGATGCGGCCGCGCAGCTGATGGCCGGCGACGGCATCGATGTCCCGGCCCGGGCGGACGCAGCAGACCGGATCGATGCCCGAAACAGGGAAGAAGCGTGGGAGACCGACGGCGGAGGAGGTCGGCCGTCGTCCCCCGCCCCGGCCCATCGGCTCGACAGGGCCTTCGCCCGGCGGTCGGCGGAGGTGAGAGAACCATGACTGTCATCGCCGTGGCCGTGCTGCTCCTTCTGGTCGCCGTCGGAGTCGTTCTGATCCACCAGCTCCACGGTCAGCACGACGAACGGATCGCCGCCTTCCACTACAGCGATGTGCTGCCGGGGATCGGGCGTCGGACCCGGAGGCAGCGTCGGCCGGCGGTGGACGCGACCGTTCCGATGCGCTCCACCGCGACGGCGGCCGCGGATGACATCGACTTCGGCCCGACCGCGGGCGGTAGAGGAAGGCGCGTCATGGCGATATTGCGAGACCGGAAGACGTAC
Organism: Streptomyces sp. NPDC054794; assembly: GCF_053611585.1. Classification (NCBI taxonomy): domain Bacteria; kingdom Bacillati; phylum Actinomycetota; class Actinomycetes; order Kitasatosporales; family Streptomycetaceae; genus Streptomyces; species Streptomyces sp. NPDC054794. Next base: position 43,294 of record NZ_JBSHAQ010000001.1, read on the forward strand.
CGCGAGAGGATCATGCAGGCTCTGTACCGAGCCTCCGAAGGCAATCGCCTCCTGGGCGTCGATGGGGCGAAGCTCCGCACCGACCTCGGTATCCCCGAGCAGGACATGGCCGCTGCCTGTATGTACCTGGCGGGTGAAGGCTGGGTCGTCGTGGACTGGGGGAGGGGCAACACGCCCGCGATGATCACGCTGACGCACCAAGGGATCCGACAGATGGAGACAGAGGAGGAAGGGCGTGGCTGAGCCGCCGCGTCGCCTTCTCGGACCGAAGTGAACCTTCGCAAGGATTGGTCATGTCGGATTAATCCCTTTGGCGTAATGTGGAAAGCGGGTCGGCGCACGCTCACGTGCAATGACCCGGAAGGGCGGCTCCGGCGGGTATACGCCGGAGCCGTTGCCTGTTTCCGTAACCGCGCTCTGCGGCGAAGCGCTCGCGCGAGCGTCGTGCGGAGTAAGGTGAGGCAGCAGGGTCGTATCGCGGTCGCACGCCCTGCGGTCGCACTGCTCTCTGCGGACGGGCGGACACCATGGCCGACTCCGACACCCCCGACCTCCCCAGGCTCCTGCCGGACGCCGTCCACCGGTCGGTGAAACCCGGCACGGCCCTGCTGCGGCTGGAGACGACACGCGCACGCGAGGGAATCCTGGACGGCGCATGGTGGCCGCGGTCACGGGACATAGCTGCCGAGCTCCCCTCGCTGATCTCCGCGTTGACCGAGCACCTCGGACCTGTCACCCGGGTCGGTCTGGACGGCAGCGCCTGGGACGAGCTGCCGACCCGGGTGATGGTCGACGGCCGAGTCGTCCACCTCGACTCCTTCCCGGTCGGTGACGACACCGTCCTCATCACCCGGGGCGACCGGGACCATTTCTCCTTGATGCTGGTCCCTCCGGACACGTCGCCCGACGCGGCACGCGCCGCGATGGCCAGGGCCGTACGGGCCGACAACGTCACCGAGGCCAGGCAGATCCTCATCAATACGGGCAGCGACACGCCACCTACGCCGGCCTGACATATCCGCCGCAGACCGACTCCCTATCGGCCTGGACGCTAGATGCGGGCGAACTTCTGCGTCTGCTGGGCGAATTCCTGGGCCATGGGGGCGCTGACCGTGGGCTTGGTGTCGCTGATCGTGTCCAGGTAGTCGTCCGTGGTGGGGGCGGCCCGGGTTCCGGTGTCGAAGGTGCGCTCGAACTGGGCCTGGGAGACGGTTCGCGCCGCGTGGGCGATGTCGGCGGGGGTGAATCCCTCGCTGGCGGACGCGAGTACCACGCTGTCGGCCCGCGCGCCCGCTCGGGCCAGGTAGCTCTCCCACAGCGCGGTCCTGGCGGTGTGGTCGGGAGGGCCGATCGGCAGCACGTAGTCGAAGCGGCCGTGTCGCAGGAACGCGGAGTCGAGCGTGGTCACGTTGTTCGTGGCGCAGACGAGCAGCCGTCCGTCCTGGCTTCGGAACCGGACGATCGCCTTGAGCAGTTCGTTGACGACGCCGACAGCGGTCGCGTCCGCGCCGCCGCGTTCGCCGGCGATCTCCTCGACCTCGTCGATGAAGACGAGGACGTGGTCGAGCCGGGCGATCTCGTCGAAGCGCCGGTTCAGCCCGGTCGCCAGGCCGTACTCGGCGGCCAGACGGGCGGGGAACAGTTCGAGGAAGGGCCATCCCAGGCGGCTGGCGATCGCGTGTGCGAACGTGCTCTTGCCGGTCCCGGGCGGCCCGAACAGCATCACCGCCCGCGGCAGTTCCACTCCGTGCTGGGCGGCCAGTTCGGGATGGGCCAGCGGCAGGACCAGGCGCCGCTCGATGAGCTGCTTCTCCCGTTGCATGCCCGCGACTTTCTGCCACAGTCCCCCCGGTGGCAGCTCCGCTCCGAGCGAGGACAGCGTGCCGGCCGACTGCGGAGTCACCGGCCCGCGCTTTTCGAAGAAGACCAGGCCGGGGCGGGCGCCGAAGTCGCAGTTGCGCAGGGCGGTGGCACCGGTCTCGCCCTCGGGCAGGACGGCGTGCACGGCCCGGACGCCGGCGGCGAAGAGCCGTTGCTCAAGGGCGGTGATCAGGGCACTGCCCAGCCCGCGCTGCCGCCAGCCGGGCGCCATGCAGATGCGCAGGATCCATGCCCGTTCGCCCTCCACCCTGCTCACCGCGGCGCCGATCAGCACGTCGTCGGCCGTGGCCACCACAGCAGGGTGGCGCGCCTGGAGAGCCGTCACGGCGTCCGAGAGCGGGAAGAGCGGCGGCTCCTCGGTCGTGCCGCTCTCCATGTCGACTCGGATCAGCGCTTCGAGATCGTCCTGGGTGTAGTCCCTGACCCGCCAACCCGTCATGATCAGCTCCGCGTGTTCGGCCGTACTCCCATCATCAGCCGATGCCCAAAGGACGCGCGCGACAGGCGCCGGCCACGAGTCCGCCCTGGTGGCCCGGATCGCTCGGCCCGCACCACCACCGCGGTATGCGGTGATGGTGCGGGCCGTAGTCGGGTCACGCTGCGGTGCCGGCCGGGCTGAGGGACTTGTCGGTGCGGCCGGTGCCGGCCAGTGGCGCTGCCGCGGCGGGTGCAGCGGCCGCGGTTTCCCGGGCGAGGAAGGAGCCGAGCTCGCCGATCGTGCTCATGAGGGGGGCCGGGAAGACGACGGTGGTGTTCTGGTCGACACCGATCTCCACCAGGCTCTGCAGATTGCGCAGTTGAAGCGCCAGGGGGTGGGCCATCATGGTGTCCGAGGCGTCGCCGAGCGCGGCCGCGGCCAGCGACTCGCCCTCCGCGTTGATGATCTTCGCTCGCTTCTCCCGCTCGGCCTCGGCCTGGCGGGCCATGGCGCGCTTCATGGTGTCGGGCAGTTGGATGTCCTTGAGCTCGACCAGCGTGACCTGCACACCCCAGTCGACGGTGGTGACGTCGAGGATCTGGCGGATGTCCAGGTTGATGCGGTCCGTCTCCGACAGCGTCTCGTCGAGCGTGTGCCGGCCGACGACCTTCCGCAGGGTGGTCTGGGCGATCTGGTTGATCGCCGCGTTGACGTTCTCCACGGCGACGACCGACTTGACGGCGTCGACGACGCGGAAGTAGGCGACCGCCGACACGTCAACGCTCACGTTGTCCCGGGTGATGATGCCCTGGGACTGGATCGGCATGGTGACGACCCGCAGGGACACCCGGTGCAGGGTGTCGACGAACGGGATGATGAACCGCAGTCCCGGGGAGCGTGTTCCGACGAGTCGGCCGAAGCGGAACAGCACTCCCTTCTCGTACTGCTTGACGACCTTCACGGACAGGGCGAGGGCCAGGACGGCCAGGATGCCGATCACGACGATGAGAACGATCAGGGCTTGCATGTGCTGCTCCTCGGGACGAGGGCCACGTGGGGCGGGGACCCGCCGGTCGAGACCCCTGCCTGTGCCCGCGTCGGTTCGTGAGGCAGGGCCGAAACCCGTCGGTACGGGCCGCGCCGACGGTCGGTGCGTGGGGCCGGGGACATCGCCTCGTCACCCGTGGTGAGTGATGCGGTCGCGGCGGCGCGGTGGGAAGCGGCCGCGGCCCCCGTCACGGTGGTCACGTCGTTCGCCGACGGTCGGCGAGGTGGACCGCGGTGGTCCCGCAGGGGGTCGTGCCGTGTCGGTGCCGCGACTCGGACCGCCGGGCAGGACGCGACTGTACCGGTGCACGGCGATCCTTTCGGCGTGCTCGATGTCGAGCCGGTGGATCACGAATGCCGCCGCTGCGATGAGGACCAGGAAGACGCCGGTCGTCAGGAAGATGTTCATGGCGGTTGTCTCACATGCCGATGATCAGGCGACTGACGCGATGGGTCCGTGCCGGAACGGCCGCAGAGGAGGGGCCGCTCTCGTACTTCCCTGCCTCGTCCGGTTCGAGTGGCCGGTCGGCAGCGGAGGCGGCACTCCGGGTCTCGTCCGCGGCGATGAGAGCGCTTGCGGTCATCGGTGGACCGTCGTAGTCGGACGCGGCCGCCATCAGGCGGGCCGCCGACTCCGCCCCGGTCTCGGGTGGGATGACCAGCAGATCCCAGCGGCCGGTGCCGTAGGAGAGCAGCAGCAGCTTGTGCGGCTCGATCTCCGGGGTGAACCAGCCGACCTTGACGACATGACCGCCCACGGGGATCTCGTGCGGGATGACCGGCCAGCACTTCGGGTTGACGGCGATGCGGGTGATGCGGCCCCACAGGGGGTCCAGCACGTCGGTCAGTGCGGGCAGCTCGCTCGGCAGGTCCCGGGAGCGGGGCCACCAGGCACCGTCCAGGAGGCCGCGCGACGTGCCGTCTGTCTTCAGCGCGAGACGCGCGGCCGGGGCTGCGACGGGCTCGTGGTGTGGCAGGGGTTGGTGCAAGGTCGCCGACATGATGCGGACCCGTCTCCGGGCCGCCTTCGCGGCGACCCGGGTTTCATCTCTCGCCGAGAACGACCCGGCGTGGAAGCCGGTGTGCGAAATGCCCTCGGTGTTGTCCACGGTACTCCGCACACGCCGGGGCGGTTGTGGAGACGACGCCGCATTCCGTGAAGCGGCTGTCGATACCGGCGGGGGCGCGCTGCGGGTGCCGGGGCGTGTCGTATGCCGGTTGCCGGACCGGTCTCACGCCCGACGGCTCGATGCCCTGGTCCAGCACTCCTTGGCTGTGTCACGTGATCGGTGAGTACCCGTTCTGATCGTCCTCGTGGCTGTCGTGCCGGGACTCATCGGCGCGACAGCGGAGGGCCCCGGCCATCTGCTGATCATCGGCACCGTGCTCCTCGTGGCCGACATGGCCCTCGACGCCGTGCGACTGTCCCGGCGCTCCCGTGGGCGCCTCCTGCGCCGACCGCGGCGGCTGACGACCAGGGCCTCGTGTTGCGTTCAGCCCGTCGCTCCGCATCGGTCCGTCGGGGGTCGGCGAGGAGTACCGTGGGGATTACCGAGAGCACCTCGTACACCGGCTTCCAGGCCGACGTCGTCCTCGGCGATTCATGACAACCGGGCCGGCCGTGACCGGCCCGGGGTTGGGTCCGCGCCATGACCGCGACCATGCCTTTCACGCCCGCAGTCGAGGACCGGGCCCCTTCTTCGTCACCACTCCGACTCACGCTGGCACCGGCCGGCGCCCCTCCGGCCCTGATCGATGGTGCCTGGTGGCCCCGCTCGCGCAACCTGACGGAGCAGCTCCCGGCGCTCGCCGAATGTCTCGAGGCGCTGTGGGGGCGGATCGCCCGGGTAGCGGTGAGCCGTACGTTCTGGCCGGTCATTCCAGGAAGAGTGCCCGCGCACGGCCACATGGTGTGCGTCGGCTGGTCCAACGCCGGGCAAGACCCGCACAAGCTGATGCTGCTGTCCTACACCTTCGGCCGCTGGGACCTGCTGGTGATTCCACCGGAGACAGACCCGGCCACCGCGGCCCGGCTCATGGTCATGGCCACCGACCCGTCACGGAACCTCACGGCGAGCGGCCTGATGCAGGAGGCCGAAGGCTTCCGGACCATGGCAGAGGACGAGGCCGACTCGGACTCGATGCGGGAGGCGGTCTGGGAATCCGAAGGCGGGCATGACGCCCGCCACCCGACCTCACATACCCCTGTCGGAGCGGTCATTGACCTTTTGCCGACCCCGGCAGAAGGGATGTGAAGGCATGGAGACCTTCGCGACAGTGATCCTGCTCCTGGGATGATCGCCGTGGGCGTGCTCGTGATTCAGCTGTTCACGACGCGCCACGACGGTCGCACGGTGACCTTGCCCTCCGGCCATACCCGGCTGTGGCACCGAACCGAGAAGTGAACCCCCCGCAACCGGCTCAGCTGCTCAACGGCTCAGCGGAAGGGGCTCCCGCACCAGGGCGGCCTGCCATGAGGTAACCAGTCGGCCCTGCGCCTGGAACGCAGGCTGCTGAACCGGCTGTTCGCCTCACTGGCGGTCGCCTCACTCCAGGATGGCGAGGTGGTCGGCGGCGCCCCCGCGCCATTCGATCAGGAAGAGGGTCGCGTCGTCGCTGGTGCGGCCGCCCCGTTGCTGTTTCAGAGCGTGGGAGAGTGCGCGCACCACCGCGCGTACTCCCTTCTCTGTGTGTTCGATGCGGTTGACCCAGTGGATGAGTTGCTCCTCCCCGAACTGCTCTTCGCCTGCTTCGTGCTCCTCGATCAGGCCGTCGGTGAAGCACAGCACCCGGTCGCCGTGTTGGAGCATCTGCTCGCTGATCCGGGGCTCTTCACCGCCGAAGCCGACCGGCAGGGTGGTCGGGCCTGTCAGTTGCCGTACGACCTGGTGGTTGCGGATCAGCAGCGGTGCGGGGTGGCCCGCGTTGACCCACTGCAGGTGGCCCGTTGCGATGTTCAGGCGCATCATCTGCGCGGTGACGAAGTGGTCGGGCCCGAACTGCTCCGCGATGGCCCGGTCCATGAACGCGTAGATCTCGGACAGGCCGATGTCGGCACGTCTGGCGTGCCGGTAGGCCCCGACGGCGACGGTCGCCATCGTGGCGGCGTCCAGGCCGTGGCCCATCGCATCGACGATGGCCAGGTGCAGGATGTCCTCGTTGAGGGCGTAGTCGAAGCTGTCGCCTGCGACGCTGTAGGCGGGCTCCAGGATTCCGGCCACTGCTGTCTGTGGGACGGACATCGCCAGCGGCGGCAGCAGGGACCACTGGATCTCGGCGGCCACGCTCATCGGTTCGCGGCGCCGGGCGAGGAAGAACTGGTCGGTGTAGCTGTGCTTGGTGACCAGCATGTCGGCCACCAGACCGGCGAGCCTGCGCAGTAGCCGCCGGTCGTCGTCATCGACGGTGTCCAGGGTGAGGCCCATCACTCCGACCTGGTCGCTGCCGTCCAGCAGCGGTAGGTACATCCGGACGCCGTCGGGCTGCGGCACCTCGACAGTGGTCGCCTGCAGGAAGGCGGTGCCGGCGGGAGAGTCACCGATCGGCTCGGGCTCGCCGACCATCAGCCGCCGACCCGGCAGCGGCACCAGCACCAGCTGGCCGTAGTCCTGCAGCAGGATCGAGACGTCGCGGCCACCGACCCTGGCCACCTCTTCCGCGATCAGCGGGGCGATCAGCTGCGGCGGCATCTCGTGTGCCCGGTCCAGCAGCACCCCCAGTAGCCGCTCACCGAACCCTTCCGAACGGTCCGTCATGCCGTTGTCGGGTCGCCGCTCACCTTGTGCCATGGCCGCGCTCTTGCACCGGTGTCCTCGAAGTCTCGGTCATCATGTTCCTGCTGACCTCGTGCCGCGGATGCGGCGCCCGCCCCGACACGCTCGGGCTGTCCGGCGGGCACGGCCGTTCCGCTCGACCCTCTCACGTGATCCGAGCACAGGGCTCCTGACACGACCGTGATCAACCCTTCCAGAGTGACGCGGCCGACCACCCAAGGTGCCCATTACGACAAACGTGGCATGTCGCAAGTGATCAGGGCAGATGGCTTTCCACCCGGCTGCCGCCGTGAGGCCGGTCAGCCTGAGCCGCGCCACTCGATCAGCAGGAGCGTCGCGTCGTCCGTCGTGATCCCGCCCCGCGCCCGTTGCAGCGTGTGGGAGAGGGAGCGGGCCACCGTCCGGATCTCCCTGCGCCGTGGGTTCGAGGCGGTTCACCCAGGCAATGAGCTGTTCCTCACCGAATTCCTCACCGCCGACATCGCGCTCCTCGATCAGTCCGTCGGTGAAGCACATGATCCGGTCGCCGGGGGCGAGAGCCACTTCACTGATCCGGGGCTCGTGACCGCCGAAGCCGACGGGCAGCGTCGTCGGGCCGTGCAGTCGCCGTACGACACGGTGTCCACGGATCAGCAAAGGAGCGGGATGTCCGGCGTTGACCCACTGAAGCCGGCCCGCGGCCGTGTCGAGCCGCATCATCTGAGCGGTCGCGAAGTGGTCGGGGCCGAACTGCTCGGCGACGGCCCGGTCCATGAACGCGTAGATCTCCGACAGGCCGACGCTGATCCGCCGGGCATGCCGGTAGGCCCCGATGACCACCGTGGCCATCGCGGCGGCGTCCAGTCCGTGGCCCATCGCGTCGACCATGGCCACATGCAGGACATCGCCGTTGAGGGCGTAGTCGAAGCTGTCGCCGGCCACGTCATAGGCGGGTTCCAGCATCCCGGCCAACCCGACCCGGGGTGTGGACATCGCCAGCGGTGGCAGCAGCGACCATTGGATCTCCGCCGCCACACTCATCGGTTCTCTGCGCCGCAGCAGGAAGAACAGATCGGTGTAACCGTGCTTGGTCACCAGCATGTCGGCCACGAGCGAGGCGAGTCTGCCCAGCAGCCGTCGGTCGTCGTCGTGGAGGCGGTCCAGGGTGACGGCCATGACGCCCACCTGGTCGCCACCGTCCAGCAGGGGCAGGTAGACCCGCACACCGTCGGCCTGCGGCACCTCTACGGGACGCGCCTCCTGGAAGGCACGACCCGCATCGGAGCCGTCGATCTGCTGCGGTTCCCCGGCCGCCAGCCCGTCACCCGGCAGAGGGACGAGCCACACCTGACCGTAGTCCTGCAGGAAGACCGAGGTCTCGCGGCCATCGAGCCTGCCGATCTGCCGCGCGACGAGCGGACCGAGCTGGTGCGGCGGCAACTCGTGCCCTCGGTCCAGCAGGGCTCCCAGAAACTCCTCCCCGAAGCGCTCCGACCGGTCGGAGCCTTCCCCGGGGCCCTGCCGCTCACCGCCCGTCATCGCCGTGGCCCGGGGGGACGTCCTGGCGGATCTTCACGGAGGTGCTGTGCATGCGAACTCCCGACGCAGCCTGACAGGCCGACGCGGCGTGGAAGCTTCCACCCAGGCCGGGGGCTGATCCACCGTCCCGACCGAGTCGGCCGTGCGATCGTTCGGCGAGGGCCCGGACAACGGCCACCGGGCGCGCCGCGCCCGTGCCCGGCACGGCGGAGACCGCAGCCGGATCGACCTCTCCGCCTCCATCATCCGCCGCCGCGAACGCTTGTGGGGGCCGCGCCGACTGCCCGCTGCCCGGGTCACTGCCCTTCAGTGCCCGACCTCGATCACCAGTAGTGGCGTCGACCGGCGACGGCGTGTCCCATCGCGCCGAGGACCCACAGGATGGCTCCGACGACCGCCAGGATGATCCCGATGGTCCACAGGATGGAAATGCCGGTGAGAAAGCCGACGACGAGCAGAATGATGCCCAGGACGATCATGATCTCTCCTTCGGGGAGCAGTGCTGTTCCCCTGCGAACCGCAATGATCCGCAAGAGCGTTGGGGCGGGAACGGCCGGTCTTCCCCTCACTCCACGCGGTGTGGTCTGTGACGGGTGACCTGTACGCGGACCTCGGTGGGCGGGTCAGGGAGGCCGGTGGACCGGCGAGCGGTGCTGAGCGGGCCTTCGCAGAGGGCACCGAGAGCGGCGCCGGGCGCGCCCTCGGGGGTGAGGGTGAGCCTGACGTGGGTGCGGTGGTGGGCTGGTCGGCCGGTGATGTGTGCGGTCGCGTGTTCGATCCCCGGCAGGGCGCCGGCCTCGTTCGCGATCGCGTCGCTGAGCGCGCGGTCGCGCAGTTCGACGCCCTCCTGCGGTGGTGTGCCGCCGACGGGCAGGGAGCCGGGGCGGCGTCGGCTCAGCTGGGCGAGCAGCCACCACAGGGCGAGCAGGGCGGTGAGGACGAGGGCGGCGATGACCGCGGGCCACCACCACCAGCCCTGGCTGCTCCAGCGGGCCCGGTCGGCGGAGCCGAGCAGGACGTCGGCCGGGGTGGTCAGAGGCCAGCCGGCGGGCGGGACCAGATCGTGCCGCCGGTAGAGGTCGAGCCCGGCGAAGAGGACCAGCAGTCCGCCGCCGAGCAGAACCAGTCCGGTGAGGGCCAGCAGACTGCGGTTGAGTGCGGATCGCGGCGTCATGGTGCGGGCTCCCGGTGGTGCGGTTGTCGGTCAGTCGGTGCGTCGCCGTACCCGTACGACGATGCGGGGAGGACGAGCGAGGGCCAGCTGGTCGCGTTCCTCGCCGAGGACGGCGGTGAGGTCGTCCTTCACCCGCTGGGGGTCGCGGAAGCGGACGTCCGCGCGGGCTCGGATGCGGTGGCGGCCTACGAGGACGCGCGCCGAGCCGACTCCGGGGACCCGCATCGCGGCGTCGCGCAGCAGACCGGAGGCGCCGTCGCGGTCCAGGAAGGCCCGCACACGGGGGCAGTCGGCGGGGGAGCGCAGGGGGAGCCAGCGGCGTTGACCGGGGGTGAGGGCCAGGACGATCAGCCAGACGCCGACGGCGGCGGCCACGGCGGCTCCCGTCAGCATCCACACATGGTCCACCGGGCGGGTGGCCAGTTCGTCGGCCAGATGCCGTCTCCAGGCCGCTGCCGGACGTCCCGCCCGTACGGCGATGACGTCGACCAGCGCCGCGACCGCGGCCACGAGGATCACGACGGCGACCAGTGCCGCCGTGATGCGACGCGCGGACCACCTGCGGTGGGTTCCGTGCCCTCCGCCGCGCTCACCGGGTGGGAGGTCCGAGGTGGACACGTCGCGCTCGGGCGGGTCGGGCTCCTTCGTCAGCCGCACGGCGCCACGGTGCGCGGACGGCGCGCCGCTGCGGTCGGGAGGACCGGGATCGGGTGTCATCGCGATCGCCCTTCCTCCACGGAGTGCTGTGCGACCCGGGCCGCGTGGCCGCTCACCGGACCCGCCCCCGGCTCGCGTCGGCGGCGGTCACCAGCCGCCGGACGGTGAGGAGGACCTCTCCCACCCGCAGGCCGGTCAGCTGGGCGACCCGTTCGGCGACGTCCTGCTGGATCCCTTCGCAGACACGGGGGATGTCGGTGGGGTAGGGCAGGTCCATCGTCAGATGCAGGCGCACCGACCCGGTACGGACGGTGGCGGAGGCGTGGGGTGCCGCCGGTCCGCCGCGGTCGGGCGGTACGGCGGCGCGCCGGGACTGGGCCGTGCGTGCGGCCTGGGCGGCGATACGGGCGACCACCCTGTCCGGGATGACGGTGGCGCCCCGCTCGGCCGGGGGCGGCAGCCCGGCGGTCGGCGTCGGCGGGCTCGACCCCTCCCCCGGGGGAGCGGGCCGGGTCCTCACCGCTGCCTCCGTGTCCGGAGGTCGAGGTCGCCCTGTATGACGAGGCCGACGATCAGCCCCGCCGCACCCAGGACCAGCACCAGCAGAAAGGCCCAGAAGCCGCCGAAGTAACCGGCGAAGCCGAGGGCCATACCGGCCGCGAGGCCCGTCATTGCTGCGTTCATCTCGCACTCACCCGTCTCGCGCAGGGGCGTCGCCGTGCGCGCGATCATCCGCGCCCGCCAGGGGCGCGGCGACGGATCACCTCACGCGGCCCTCGTCCGGGGCGGCTTCTTCCTCCTCGTCGGGCAGGTGGACGTCGCCGACGGCGATGTTCACCTCGACGACCTCCAGGCCCGTCATGCGCTCCACGGCGCTGATCACACTGGTACGCACGTCGCCCGCGACGTCGACGATGGAGACGCCGTACTCGACGACGACGTCCAGGTCCACGGCGGCCTGACGTTCGCCGACCTCGACCTTCACCCCCCGCGTGACGGCCCCGCCTCCGCCTCCGGGAACGCGTTCCCGCATGGCGCCGAAGGCGCGCGCCATCCCCGCTCCCAGGCTGTAGATGCCCGGTACCTCGCGGGCCGCCATGCCCGCGATCTTGGCCACCACACCGTCCGCGATGGTGGTCTTCCCCCGTGTCTCGGCCGGCGCCCCGGCCCCGGTGCGGCCCTTGAGCGCGCTCACGCCCGCCTCGGGCCGGCTGCCCCCGCCGACGCTGGTGATGTTGTCCGTCATGGCGGTCGCCTCGATCGGTCCCTCGGACACCGGTGCGGTGCCCTTCGAAAGGTTGGACATGTCGGGCGCCGCGTTCCTCACGCGCATTGCATGTGATGTGCATCACATGCGACCCGTCGGGTACGCGGACGGTCCGAGCCGTGTGCGGGGGTGCCGTGATCGAAAGCGCTGTTTCCCCATCGCCGGGCCGTGACCTGATGGGACGCGACCTGCCGGACGGCCTGCTGGCCGTACGGGCAGCCGAGGGGGACGAGGACTCCTTCGCCGTTCTCGTCCAGCGGCACGGCCGACCCCTCCTTGCCCTGGCCCGTTGCATGCTCGGCAACCCCCACGATGCCGAGGACGCTGTTCAGGACGCCTTCGTCAGCGCCTGGCGCCGGTTGCCGGAATATCACCACAGCGCGGAGTTCCGTACCTGGATGTACCGGATCACCGTCAACCGCTGCCTGACCATGCGTCATCGCCGGCAGCCGCCCCTCCCGCTGGACGCCGTCGCCGAGCCCGCGGCGGGGGACGTCCGGAGCCAACCCGCCCGGTCCGCCGAGCAGGACGCGGCCACCGCCGCCCTGTCCCGCGCACTCGGCGATCTCGACGCCGGGCAGCGACTCTGCTGGATTTTGCGGGAGGTGCAGGGCATGTCCTACAAGGAGATCTCCCACGTGACGCGGACCAGCGAACAGACGGTGCGCGGCAGACTGTTCAGGGCACGCCGATCCCTGCAGGAGGCGATGGGCCCATGGCGCTAGATGACCCGCACGCTCGGCCTTCCGAGACTCTCGGGGGCGACGGGACCGGTCCCAGGCCGGGTGCCACCGACGTCCCCCCGTTCGCAGGTGACGAGGTCCTGCCCTGCGGCCAACTGCTCAGCCAGGTCTGGGAACAGGCCCGCGACACGACGCCGGCCGCGGACCCGCACACCTTCTCCTGCCCTCACTGCCGTGAGGCCGCCGAGGGACTGGCCGCGGTCGACGCGGCCACCCGAGCGCGGCGTGCCGAGGACACGCCCGGCCTCCACACACTCGCCGACCGCGTCATGAACATCATCAGGGCAGAGGTCCGGTTCGGGCGGCTGCTGCCCCTGGCCGACCCGGACCTGGACCTACGGATCACCGAGAGCGCCGCGGCGAAGGTACTGAGGCTGGCCGCGGACACGGTCCCCGGCGCCCGGGCCGCGACCTGCCGGCTCGTACCCGCGGGCTCCGGCACCGACGTGCGGGTGACCATGACCCTGGCCGCCGCCCTCGACCGCCCGCTACCCGACCGGGTCCATCAGGTACGCCGATCGGTCCTCCGCTCGGCCGGACAGGACCTGGGGCTCACGGTGACAGCCGTCGACATCACCGTGGTCGACGTACTGGGGCCGGGGCCAACCCTCGGCCCCCACCTCCCGACGGGCGGTGGCACGCGATGACCGCCACCGGCACCACCGCGCTCCTCGGCGTCGCGGCGGAGGCAGCCCTCGCGGTCCCTGGCGTGGCCGGCCTGCAACCCCGCCTCGCCCGGCGCCTCGCGGCAGCCGCCGCGCCCACTCGGGCGGACACCACGCCGCCCGAGGCCGGCATTCGCGCCGACCGGGCGCCGGACGGTTCGGGATGGCACATCGAGGTGCGGTGCGTCCTGGCAGAGGGCCGGCGGGCGCTGGACATCGCCCGAAACGTCCACGACCGGGTGACAGCCGCCCTCATCACCCACCTCGCCACCCACGGTGTCGCGGAGCCGGTCACCGTCGCGGTCACGGTGACCGGTATTGCCGCCTGGCACGACGCGGCATGAGCGGCGGCGCGGGCACAGGCCCTGCGAACCGTCGGAACCGTCGCTCCTTCGTGCTCTCGTTCAACCCATCGCTCCGCATCGGTCCGCCGGGCCCCGACGAGGAGTAGCCTGGTCATTACCGAGAGCATTCCGCACACCAGCTTCCACGCTGACGTCGTTCTCGGCGATTCACGACAACCGGGTAGGCCACGACCGGCCCGGGGTTGGGTCCGCGTCATGACCGCGACCATTCTGTTGACGCCCGCGGTCGAAGACCGGACTCCTTCTTCGTCGCCCCTCCGGCTCGTCCTGGCACCCCCCGGAGCCGCTCCGGCCCTGATCGACGGTGCCTGGTGGCCCCGCTCCCGCGACCTGACGGCGGAGCTTCCGGCGCTCATCGAGGTCCTTGATCCGCTGTGGGGGCGGATCACCCGAGTAACGGTGAATCCCACGTTCTGGCCCGTCATCCCGCGAAAGGTGCCCGTCCAAGGGCACGTGGTGCACGTCGGCTGGTTCGAAGCCGAGCAAGACCCGCACAAATTGTTGCTGCTCTCCTATACCGTCGGCCGCTGGGACCTGCTGGTGATCCCACCGGAGACAGAGCCGGCCACCGCGGCCCGGCTCATGGCTACGGCCACCGACCCGTCGCGGAGCCTCACGGCGACCGGCCTGATGCATGAGGCCGAACGTTTCCGGGCGGCGGCAGAGGCAGCGGCCGGCTCGAACCTGATCCGGGAGGCGGTCCGGGACTCCGAGGGCGGGCATGACACCCGCCGTCCGGCCTCGCATACCTCTGCCCGAGCGGTCATCGACGACGTGCCCACCCCGGCAGAAGGAATGTGAGGCATGGAGACCGTCACGACGGTGGGCCTGCGCCTGGCGGTGATCGCCCTGGGCGGCCTTCGTGAGGCAGTGTCGACGTCGACCTGATCACGGTCGCCTTCTGCGATGTGACCGGCCTCGACGCCTTGCTCCACGCGTCGCGGGCCACCGCCGTGGCCGGCGGATCCCTGCGCTTGCACCACCCGCCACCGGCGCTGGCTCGAATCATCGCCCTCACCGGTAACAGCACCCTGCTCCACGGCTACCCCGGCGACCTCCCACCACGGCCTTCTGCAGCGCCGTTGATGCCCGCAGCGCCACATCGGGGGCTCACCCGCGCACCGAGCACGATTCCTACGACCGGGAGCCGACTGCCGGCTCACCCCAGCAGGGCGAGGTGGTCGGCGGCGCCCCCGCGCCATTCGATCAGGAAGAGGGTCGCGTCGTCGGTTGACCCAGTGGATGAGTTGCTCCTCGCCGAACTGCTCTTCGCCTGCTTCGTGTTCCTCGATCAGGCCGTCGGTGAAGCACAGCACCCGGTCGCCGTGTTGGAGCATCTGCTCGCTGATCCGGGGCTCTTCACCGCCGAAGCCGACCGGCAGGGTGGTCGGGCCTGTCAGTTGCCGTACGACCTGGTGGTTGCGGATCAGCAGCGGTGCGGGGTGGCCCGCGTTGACCCACTGCAGGTGGCCCGTTGCGATGTTCAGGCGCATCATCTGCGCGGTGACGAAGTGGTCGGGCCGGAACTGCTCGGCGATGGCCCGGTCCATGAACGCATAGACCTCGGCCCGACCGGCCGACCAGAGCCGTAAGGAGAAGACGCGGCCCCGGTGAGACCGTAAGGACATGCCTGGGCCCCGTGCCGTACACGGACGCAGCGCACTGCCTGGGGAGTGGTTTCCCGGGGCGGCAGCGGCCGTAGGGCCACCAGGCGGGTAGGTGGTCGGCATGAACGAGGATGACGCGGACGCTGCGCTGCGAGCCGCGCTCGACCAGCTGGCGTTCGCCACCCGGAGCGCGGCGGCGCTGTCGAGCACGCTGGACGCGGTCGAGGGGCTCAGGCGGGTGTGCCGGGTGCTGGTGCCGGGTCTGGCCGACTGGGCCGCGGCCGACCTGATGGACGAGGACGGCGCCGTCGAGCGGGTCTGTGTCTCGCACCGTGACCCCAACGCCGCCCTGACCGGCCTGACGGGACCGTTGCCGCCGGTGCCGGAGACGGCGACAGGCCCGCTGTCCCGGGTGCTTCGCGGCGCCGGCCCGCTGCTGTTGTCGGCCGGGCGCCTGCCGACCGGGCAGGAGGCGTCCGATCCGTTGCATGCCGCATCCATGCAGCCGTTCGCCCGCCTCGGGGGAGACTCCGTGATCGTGGCACCCTTGCGGGCACGCCGGAGAGTGCTGGGTGCGCTGACCCTGGTCAGGGGCGAGGGGTACCCGCCATGGGGCGAGGCGGAACTGGCGCTGGTCGAGGACCTGACCCACCGCATCGCGCTGGCTCTCGACAACGCCAGGCTCTACGCCGAGACCCAGGCGGTCGCCGAGCGCCTCCAGCGCTCCCTGCTGCCGGACCTGCCCGTCGTACCGGGTCTGCGCATCACCGCCCGCTACTCCCCGGCGGGCACCACGGCGCAGATCGGCGGTGACTGGTATGACAGCTTCGTCCTGCCGGAAAGCGGTGACACCACTTTGATCATCGGCGACGTCACCGGCCACGATCTGCGTGCCGCCGTGACCATGAGCCAGATGCGGAACATGCTGCGTGGCATCGCCTGCGACCGCCGGGAGCCCCCCGGCATGATCCTGCGGCGCTTGGACCTCGCGGTCGACGCCCTCTACAGACACCGGACCGCCACCTGCGTGTACGCGCTGCTCAAGGGCCAGGAAGGAGGGCCGTACCAGCTGGAATGGGCGAGTGCCGGACATCCACCGCCCCTCCTCGTCACCGCAGACGGCGAGACCGCCTACCTGCACGAAGCACACGGCCTGCTGCTGGGCGTCGACCCGCACGCCGAACGGCCCAGTGCCTGCCTGCCCCTGCCCGAGGGCAGCACCCTGCTGTTGTACACGGACGGTTTGATCGAACGGCGCGGCGAATCCATGGATCACGGTATGACCCGGCTCCGGCAGCACGCTGCCGCCTTGGTCGACCAGGACCTCGACGAGCTGAGCGACGAGCTGATGAACGGACTCGTGGCAGGGGCCCACGACGACATCGCCCTGCTCGCCCTGCGACTGCCACGGTCGGACGACGGCATCTCGGCCTGAGGCCACGCGAATGCTCCCGTACGCGATGATCCTGCGACTGTGACGCCTAGGTGCGCGCGCTGGAAAGGAGACAACGCAAGAGCCCGGATCATGCGGGGCGGCCTGCCGAGCAGCGAGGAGGGCGAGGAGTCGTGGGCCAGGAGATCGACACTCACGTCGGCACGAATCCGAGTCCGCCCGGCCAGGCGGACCAGGTCGAGCGGCTTCGGCAGGAGAACGTCGCACTGCGCAATCGGATGCTCGCGCACGCGGCCGTGGCCGCCGCCCAGGGGATCCTCAAGGAGCGATACCGTCTCGCCTCCCTGGAGGAGGGGTTCGAGCTGCTGCGCCGTACTTCTCAGCGGCACAACGTCAAGCTCCATACTCTTGCGGACGCGGTCATCCGCATCGCCGGGCCGGACGAGCGGACCGGTGCCTGGTTTCCCCACCGCGCCCGGGCCGGTGCTCCCCGGCTTCCCGGGCTCCGGCTGCCCGGCAGCACAAGCTCGGCGGCTCCGCAGGGCGCGGTCCTCGGCGCGGGGCTGCGCCGCGTACCGGAGATCACCGAGACCGCCATGGGCAATGTGCAGCTCGCCGAGGGCGGACTGCTGCGCCTGGAGAAGCACTCCGGGCTCGGTCGGCAGTTCACGGACTTCTTCGCCTTCGTCGACCACTCCGGCACCGCATGCGCGCAGGCCGCTCGAGACCGCCGGCAGGTGACCATTCGCGACGTCGCCAGTGCCACCGTCTTCGACGAGGACTCCCGGCACGTGATCCTGCACGCCGGCAGCCGCGCTTGTCACAGCGTCCCGCTGCTCGACGAGCGTGGTGTCTTGCTGGGAGTGATCTCGTCGCATCACGCCCTGCCGATCGCCGGATTCACCAGCAGCCAGCTCGCGGCCCTGCACGAAACCGCCGACGTGGTGGGCCGCCGGCTGGCATGGCACCGACGCACCGTCATCCTGGACGCCCTGGAGGATCTCCAGCGCACAGCGCACAGCGCGCCAGGCGCGCTGAGCGGCTGTTCGGCCCGGCCTGCCGCCCGGTGCTCGTATGCGGTCTCGGCGGGCCCCGGCGTGCGTACACAGGGCTTCCCGTGCCCACGCGAACGACGCGCCAGGGCGGAGACCCCTCGTCGGCAGACTACAAAACGACGCGACCGCCGGGCGTCTGTGCGGAGCCCCGCTGAGGCGTCCTCCTCTCCGACGCGCACGTCACCCGGTTGCCGCGCGCACGTAGTGCATCCGGCCTGACCGACGGCACGGTAGAGGCAGTGGAGAAGTCCGGTGCGGCGCACCGTGTGCTCGAGCGAGTGCAGGAACGGGGACCATTGCACATGAGGCAGCCATGATGACGACCGAGGACGAAGCGACGGCCCGCGAAGCGCTGACGTGTCTGGTGACCGGCGCGAGCGGATACATAGGCGGCCGACTGGTGCCGGAGCTGCTGGACGCCGGTCACCGGGTGCGCTGTATGGTCCGCACGCCGCGCAAGCTGCGCGACCATCCGTGGGCGGACCGGGTGGAGATCGTCCGGGGCGACGTGACCGATGCCGGGTCCGTGGCGCGCGCCATGGAAGGTGTGGACGTCGCCTACTACCTGGTGCACGCGCTCGGCAGCGGTCGCGATTTCGAGCGGACCGACCGCGACGCCGCGCACGTCTTCGGCGAGCAGGCACACCAGGCAGGCGTCCGCCGCCTTGTCTACCTAGGTGGTCTCACGCCCGCCGGCGTCGACGCATCGCGGCTCTCCCCGCACCTGCGCTCCCGCGCCGAGGTCGGCCGCGTCCTACTGGCCTCGGGTGTGCCGACCGCCGTTCTGCGCGCCGCCGTCATCATCGGTTCCGGCTCGGCCAGCTTCGAGATGCTGCGGTACCTGACCGAGCGGCTGCCGGTGATGGTGACCCCGCGCTGGGTGCGGACCCGCATCCAGCCGATCGCGGTGCGGGACGTGCTGCGCGTCCTGGTGGGCTGCGCCGGCCTGCCGGCCGGCGTCAGCCGCGCCTTCGACATCGGCGGCCCAGAGGTGCTCACCTACCTGGAGATGATGCAGCGGTACGCCGCCGTCGTCGGCCTGCCCCGGCGGCTCATCGTGCCCGTTCCTGTGCTCACGCCCGGCCTGTCGAGTCACTGGGTCGGCCTGGTGACCCCGGTGCCGGCGTCCATCGCCCGCCCGCTGACAGAGTCCCTGCGCCACGAAGTGGTCTGCACAGAGCGGGACATCGAGCGGTACGTGCCCAGCCCGCCGGGACACCCACTCGGCTTCGACCGGGCCGTCGCCCTGGCGTTGCAGCGGGTACGTGACGCGCAAGTGAGCACTCGCTGGTCGTCCGCCTCCATGCCCGGCGCGCCCAGCGACCCGCTGCCGACCGACCCGGACTGGGCCGGCGGCAGCTTGTACACCGACGTCCGGGAACGTGAGGCGGACGTGGCGCCCGACGCCCTGTGGCAGGTGATCGAGGGGATCGGCGGCGAGAACGGCTGGTACTCCTTCCCGCTGGCCTGGGCGGCGCGCGGCTGGCTCGACCGTCTGGTGGGTGGTGTGGGCCTGCGTCGCGGTCGGCGGGACGCCGGGCGGCTCCGGGTGGGCGACTCGCTGGACTTCTGGAGGGTGGAGGAGATCGAGCGCGGGCGGCTGCTGCGGCTACGCGCCGAGATGCGGCTGCCGGGCCTGGCCTGGCTGGAGATGCGCGTCGACGGAGACGACGGCGGGCCTGTGCGGTACCGGCAGCGGGCGGTGTTCCATCCGCGGGGGCTGCTCGGCCAGGTGTACTGGTGGAGCGTCTCGCCCTTTCACGCGGTCGTCTTCGGCGGGATGGCCCGCAACATCGTCCGTGCGGCCGCCCGCGTCCAGCGTGCTGCCTCCGACGGCGCTGAACCGGCCACGAACGGCCGCCCCGCCTCCGGACCCCCCACGCCGCCGGAAGACAGTGCCGTCCACACCGGCCGACGCCGCCCGCCGGAACGAAGCTGACAACTGTGCGTGTCTCGGCGATTCCTTTCGCCTCCGACCTGCGCCTGCACGACCATCCGCCGTTCCGTGCGGCGGGGGAGACCGCCGGCGCGGTCGTTCCGCTCCTTCGTCCGTGACCGCGCCGTGGATACGGCCGGATTCGCCGCGCCCCACCGCGTGGCCTTTCCCGCCGCCTGCCTGGCCGACCTCAACACCTCGCTGCGCGAAACGCGGCGACCGGCTCGTGGTGCGCTCCGGCGATCTGGTGGCGGAAGTGTGCCGCGCGGTGCGCGAGGATCCCCCTCGGCCGCGACGACAGAGCGGAAGTGCCACTTCCCGGCCCTCCGCGCCTCGGCCCCGACCGAGCTGAACAGGATGCCGGATACCTGCCGGACGGCTCGTCCTCGAATTCGTTGCCCACGCCGTCGACGAGGCATCGGGTCGAGCGGGGAGGCCGACGCCCGCGCCGATAACCACCGTCGGACCGTGAAGAAGCCGGCATGGGCAGCAAAGGACCTGTGGTCTTTCGACTTCCCGGAAAGGTGGACCGGCATTCGGGTGTGGGGAATTCAGGAGGGGGGACCCGGCGGGTAGGCCGCGTTCAGCAGCGTATCCATGGGGCTGGCTCGACTCAGGCTCCTCCGGTTCAGTCAACGAGCCGGCGGAGCCGCTGCACGCCCGGCGGGTGCCCTCACGCAGTTTGGCGGCGGCGAGTCCCAGGTCGCGCAGGGTGGCCGCGACGGAGGCGACCCGGGCGCAGCCGTCGCGCCGTGATCTCCTAGCCGGCTCCGGTCTCGTCCAGTGCGGGGATCGCGGGAGCGTCCGGGTGCAGGTTGCGCAGCACGTGGCGGGCGGAGTTGAGGGGAGACGGTGCTCGACGTCCACTGGCGCGGGCCCATCCCCGCTCCTCTGAGCAGCAGCGGGTCTACTCGTGCTCGTACTTCCGGCTGCAGGACGACACGGGCCGGCCCCTGGGCGTCTGCGAGGCGGCCGTTGAGATCACGGAACGCTACGAGGCACAGACTCGCCTGGCGCTGCTCAGCCGAGCCAGCGGAATCGGTACCACGCTCGACGTCAGGCGAACGATGGAGGAGTTCGCCAGGCTCATGGTCCCGGATTTCGCGGACTCCGTACGGATCGAGGTCGCCGAGTCGGTCCTGGCCGGAGAGGAAGTCGCGCCCCTGGCTCCTCGCGCACCGGCCGGACTGCGGCTCATGGCGGAGCGCACCAGGAGCGACCGGCCCGTCATGCAGGGTGACATGATGCTGGGCGACAACGTCGTAGCGGACGAGGTCTACCGGGTGCGAGCAGGCCCACTCCAACACGCACAAGCCGGCGAAACGGGACGACCCAGCACCTCGTTTCTGCCGCCATCCGAGCCTGAACAGCAAAAACGCCGCTGACCGACCCAGATGGAACGGATGCGACAGGCCAGTCAGGCCCAGGCGGGCCAGTCGTCCCTCTCGCCAGAGGCAGCCGAAGGACCTGCGTCCCCGCCCTCGGCCGCGTCGGCGTTCCCGCAGATCGCGCCATGGACGTCGCGGATGAGGTGCTGTTGTGCCTCTGTAAGGCCGCAGGGCGTGGTTTTTCCGGAGCCGGACTCAAAACGGTCGCCGCTGATGGTCAGGTCCCCGAAAACGCACCGGTTGGGGCCTCCCAGCGCGTACACAACAAGGGTGGCGATACGGTTGAGCAGCTGGGTGCCGCCGGGAGCTCGGACATTGTTGACGCCGCCGTGGAGGCCGTGACCACCCCATGCGGCCCGCTGGATGGCGAAGGCAGTGCCGGTGCCGGCGCCCTGGTCCGGGATGCCGTCGCGGAACTGCATGCCGCCGTCGATTCGGATCAACGCGTAGATGCTGTTCATGAGAGCGCCTGGATTCGTGCGTCCGGTAGGCGTGATCCGCGAACGGCAGGGACCGCAGCGGTACGTCGGCGTGAGGCAAGGGAACCGGCCTGTCTGCTCGCCGTGTGGCTGTTTCCATCCTCCATCGATCCCGTGATGCGGGCCAGTCTGCGGGGGCCGCATCTCACCGTGGGAACTTGCCACGCGAGGCACAGGAACAGGCGCAAAGATGGGGTCGGCCCCCACTCGGCCAGGGGCCGGGATGGGCACCGCAAACCGTCTCCAGCGGACGAGCAGAAATGATGAGTCGTGGGACCGCGTCGTCGGCCCGATGGGCCTCGGCGCCTTGCCGGCTGGGCGCGTGCGGGGCTGCGACAGCACCCGGCCGAGTGCTTTCGGGTAGCGGGTCCCCCAGGCGACCCGTGGACCGGACGTATGGTCCTGCGACCGCCTGTGGAACCCCTGCCGGCGCAGGCGCAAGACAGCCTGCCGCCGTCGGCGCGCTCCCCGGCGAACCGATTTTCCAGCCGAAGCGGGACGGTTCGCCGGACACCTTGTGATGTCTCATCCGGTCATGTCGCCGAAGCCGCCCACAGCTGCTGGGAGAGCTCATGCTCGGAAGGAAGGGCGAGGCGCGGGAGCAACGAACCGTCTGGCACCGGCCGGGGGAGCGCCCTGGTCACCGCTACTGCTTCGTGCGGCCGGCTGAAGCCTGCTGAGTGTCCGCGCCGGAGCTGACGTGCCGCAGGGTCTGCTGGGGGCCGTGCCAGTCCAGGCACATCACGGTGGCATCGTCTGCGAGCCGGCCCCCGGCGGCATCCCGGGCCGCGGACGTCAGCGTGAGCGCCGTTTCCCGCGGGTGCAGATCCCGGGTGCGCTCCAGCAGGGCGAGCAGGTCGACCGTCTCCCCATGTCGTTCGAGCATGCCATCGGTCACCATGAGCAGACGGTCACCCGGGCGCAGGTCGATGTCCTGGACACGGTAGGGGTGGGGCACGGAGACGGGTAGCCCGAAGGGATGGTCCACCTCGCAGGTGATCGCTTCCGCAGCGCCCTCGCGCATGCGCAGTGGCCAGGGGTGGCCGGCGTTGACGAGCCGGGCGCGGCCGGTGCCGAGGTTGATCCGCAGCAGTTGCCCGGTGGCGTGACCGTGGCCGTGATCGGCCAGGGCCTGGTCGGCCCGGTGGGCCTGCTCGGCCAGGTCGGCTCCTGCGCGACGGGCGCCGCGCAGGGCGCTCACCAGCACTGTGGCGGCCAGGGCGGAAGCGATGTCATGGCCCATGGGGTCGGTCACCGACACGTGCAGGGTGTCGCGGTCCAGCGCGTAGTCGAAGGTGTCGCCGCTGAGGTCTTCGGAGGGCTCCAGGTGCCCGCACAAAGTGAACTGCGCAGCCTCGCAGGACAGAGACGGGGGCAGCAGCTGGTACTGGATTTCAGCAGCCAACGTGGGGGGCCTGGAGCGTTTGCCCCAGGTGTAGAGGTCCGTGAAGCGTCCGTTGGCGATCACGATGTAGGCCAGGATGTGGGCTGCTTCCCCGACCTCGTCGAGGACGTCGCCGCCGGGGTCGGCGGGCAGGAGCAGTTCCAGCAGTCCGATGGCGTCCCCCCGGTTGGTGACCGGCACGATCACCCGCTGTCCCTGCCCGGTCCTCTCCTGGTACAGCCGCTGGGTCCGGATCACCTGCTCGTAGACGCTGCCGAACATGGGAATCCGCTCGGCTTCCTGTTCACCCCCGGCACCGACGGCAGTGGCCAGCCGCGCCACCGTCTTGCCCGTCAGGTCCACGATGAGGAATGACACCTTCGTGGCGGCGAAACGCCGCCGGAGGTCCTCAGCGACCACCGCGACGGCGTCCACCGGCGCCGCCCTCTCCGCTGCGGTCAGCAGCCGGGGAAGTCCACTCCGCCTACCGCTCACGACCACGACCCCTTCCACCCGCCCCTTCTACAGCTTGGGAACCCTCACAGCAGGCGTCAATCCGTGCGTGATCACGGCCGGTGGTCAAGCTGTGCGCACGTGGTCTGGCTGTGCGTACACGGAGATGAATCGCCCTCGGCGCCCGCCTGGGGGCGTCGCCATCTGGTCGCGCGACCCGACGAGGCGCTGACGTATCCGCCCCCACCCCACCCCACCCCACCACCACACTCGCAGGCGGGGGCGGCCTGCCATCCGGCTCCGCGCCGAGCTGTCGGCCCAGCCCACTTTGTCGCGTTCGATGCCCTCCGGATCGATGGGCAGGAGCTGTCGTGGGCGCCGCACGGTGAAGCCATGCCCGCTTGGAGGCGCTGTTCGCCGGGCGCGACCTGACCGACCCGTGGACCATGTGACCCGAGACGGCCGACGTCGCCCCCGCCAAGGAGCGGTTCACCGCCTGGACCGAGTCACCGGGCATTGAGGGCTGATCATTCGTGGGAACCAGCAGCGGTACCTGCCCGTCGCCCGGGCGCTCATCGAGATCCGGGCACCCTCGGCGCGATCACCGGCGCCCTGCGCCGCCCCCCAGAACCTCCTGCTGGGCCGGCACGACCGGGAGGGGCCTTTCGGGCCGTGGCGCGCAGCACGCCGTCCCATCCCGACCACGGCCAATACATCGCCGGACCAGCTCAGCCCGGCCGCATCGGGACACCGCTGAGAGGGCACACGGTTCACGACGCCATTCACCACGCCATCGGGATCACGAACCCCGTTGGGCGTCGTCCCCGTCGAGTCCGAGCCGGTCGCCGAGACCGACGTGGACACCGCCGGGACCGAGGGGTCTGGAGGCATCCCGCGCGGTTCGTGCGACTCCGCGAGGACAGGGAGCTCGGAGACGTCGCCGCGTTCGCACAGGGAGCTGCGCCGATGGCCGGGTGGCCTCAGCCGATGAGCCGGAGCAATCCTCGGCGGCCTTGGCCGCACGGCAGGCCCGGCACAACAGCTGGGCCTTGCGTCCGTAACGGCGCGTCAGCCCCTGGCAGCGCGCGCAGTGGCCGACATGGTCGGGGCGCATCCGAGCAGCATATCGACGGTGAACCGGGTCATCTCGACCTTGTCTCGCTGAAGGCCCAGGAAAAGGGTGGTGGTCTCGGTCAGGAACCGGTTCCGAAGCGGTCGAACTGCAAGGCCAGGCGCTGGCCAGCGGAGTCTGAGCGCCTCTGGCCGATCGCCTGCGCGCCGGCTCTCTCCAGTTGCCATCGGGCTGTGCTCAGCGCTTTCTGGAAGAGCGGGTGGAACGGCCCGTTCATCCAGGAGGAGCGCACCATGGCGCAACTGGCAAGTAGGCCGACGATCAGCGCTGAGCAGTTCGGCCGAGTGTGTGACGAGATCAGGAGCACGGCCGCGCCCGAGAAGAGCGCCCGGTCCATCCGGGACTGCGCTCTGCGCATCGTGCAGACCCTGGGCCTGGCGCTGTCCACGGATGACCTGAGCAGACTCCTCGCCGAACTCATGGCCCCCGGGGCGGCCCCACCCCGAGGAAGCCCTCACTACACCCGAGAGGCCATCCTGGACATGCCTGACGAACAGCGAGGAGAAGACGAAGGCCCGGTCAGGTAGAGCGGCCGGAACGACTGGTTGCGTCCTCGGCTCGCCGGAGCACAGGGAGGGTTCCGTCATGGGGTCGAACCCTCGGTACGAGGCATCACGGACACTCGACGGCAGTTGAGGGTGAGTGAACACGGGCTGCCCGATTTCCGACGCCGCGCCGAAACGGGCTGGGAACGACGTGGCCGTGGCGGCCGTCGCCCGACACCCTGCCCGTTCGCGCTCTCAGCGCCGGGGCTTTCGGGGGGCAGCGCCTGGGTTCCGGGCGGAGTCAGGGTGAGGACCGAAAGGTCGAAGCCCTGAGTCTCCATCGCCGCGATGCGGCCCGCTTCCAGGTCCTCTGGAGCATGCCGGATCCGACTGCTTGAGGGCTGCCCCAAGCCGGCGCACGTGAGTGCTGGCCGCAGGGTTTACCAAGGGACGGTCCGGCCGAAGCGGTCCAGGTACGCCAGGCCGGGCGTGCCCAGTCGGGAGAGCAGGACGTCCACCAGCAAGGGGACGGTCTCCTCGATGGTGAACGGCGCATCCGGACCGCCCAGGGCGGTGCGTATCCACCCCGGCGCCATGAGTACGAGGGCGCGCTGCGTCTCACCTTGCCGGGCCGCGAAGCTCCGCAGGAGCATGTTCAGGGCTGCTTTGCTCCCTCGGTAGACCTCGCGGCCCCCGCTCGTGTTGTTCGTGATGCTGCCCTGCCCGGAGGACATCGCCCCGATGAGCCCCGCCGGGACCACCAGGTCTTCGAGGGCTTCGATGACGCGCATGGGGCTGAGCGCGTTGGTGACCATCACGTCGATGAAGTCGGCTGTCGCGACCGCGCCGATGAGCGTCTGCTCATTGTTGGTGGTACCCGCGTTGACGAAGAGCACGTCGAGTCGGCGGTGCGCCAGACGTTCGTGCAACGGGGGTAGTTGGCCGGGTTCGTTGATGTCGAGGTGTTCGATGGTCACCCGCCCGTCGGTGCGGTCCGCGAGATCGTGCAGCGGCGTTCGGGCAGTGGTGTCGCGAACGGTGCCGATGACGTTCCAGCCCCTGTCCAGGAACTCCGCCGTCATCGCGTGGCCGAGGCCGCGCGAGGCCCCGACGATGAGAGCGGTCGGTGGGTGTTGTTCGGTGCCAGTCGATGACATCCAGCGTCATCTCCGTTCTTCGAGCGTCGTACTCCGTTCGGGCATCGGCGAGGCCCCGGGATGGGCACAGGTGCCCGCTGCTGCGGGGCCCCTCAGCGTGCGCTTCAAGTGTTTCGTCCGCGCTGCATCGCAGGCGAGCCACGAGCGCTCGTTTGTATGATCGGCGACGTGGCAAGGGTGTTCATGACGGAATCCGCTTCGGTACAGCCTGACGATGTACGAATCATTCGGGCCCTGCAGATCGCTCCGCGGGCTTCGTTCGCCTCGATCGCCACCGCCCTCGGACTGACCGAGGGCGCCGTCAACCGTCGGTATCGCCGCCTGCGCGCCGAGGGCGTCATCCGGGTGGCCGGCGTGGTCAACCCGGGCGCCCTGGGGCAGAGCAGGTGGCTGGTGCGCCTGCGCTGCCGGCCCGGCAGCGTCGCGGCGATCGCCGACGCGCTCGCCAAGCGTGACGACATCAACTGGGTAGCGCTGAGCGCGGCGGGCTGCGAGATCACCTGCGCGACGCAGTCCCGGACGCGGGAACAACGCGAGGACCTCCTGGGGCAGCGGCTTCCGCGCACCGCAGCCGTGATCGACATCAACGCCTTCGCCATGCTCCGCCAGTTCCTCGGGGGCCGCGCCCACTACTGGTCCGCCCTGCAGGGCACACTGTCCCCGCAGGAGGAGGCAGCGCTGGGGAGCGGCGGGCCCCCCTTCACCGAGTCTCCGGTCGTCACCCGCGAGCCACTGCGCCTGACCCCCGAGGACGAGAAGATGCTCGATGCCCTCGCTGCAGACGGCCGCGCCAGTCTCGTCGATCTCGCCGCAGCCGCCGACCTCACTCCGGGACGTGCCTCGCGACGCCTTGACGCTCTGCTCCAGCACCGCGGCGTCCACATCGACGTCGAGATCGCCCCAGCGGCCTTGGGGTATCACGCTCGCGCGAACCTCTGGCTCCGCGTTCACCCGTCGGTGGTGAAGAGCGTGGGCCGCGCACTCGCGCAGGAACCCGAGATCGCCTTCGCCGCAGCCATCTCCGGGCCCTGGAACATCCACGCCGTCGCACACTGCCGGGACCTCGATGAACTGTTCGAGTTCACTTCGGATCGCATCGGGTCCCTGACCGGACTGCAGAGCATGGAGGTCTCACCCGTGCTGAGGCACGTCAAGCAGGCCGGCACGCGGCTCTGCGACGATCGCCTCGTCGGGCCGACCAGCGCTCGTGCGCGACGCTGAGAGGCCGGATCGCGACCAGCCGCTCGGCGACCCGTACGACGCCGTCGCCGACGCGAAACTCGACGGCTCCGCCGCCCGCTGGCAACTCCCTCACGGCCGTTCTGCCGTTGGACGCGATGCCGGCGGACACGATCGAACAGCAGCGTATGACCTGCGGGTTGGCCGGCTTTTCGGTCGGGAAGTGGTTCCACAGGGACGCCATTCGGTCCGGGGCTGGTCCGGGACGCTCACTTGAAGCTCGGACCGTGGCGCGAGGTATTGCGTTGATCCCGGAGGGCTGCTCCCGTGTCGGGTTGCCTGCGCAACGATGCCTCCAGGCAACCGACTCCAGGCTGGAAGAAGCCAAGCTTCTGAGGGCTGTAAGAACAAAGAATGTTCTTCGTCTGCTGGTGCTGCAGGCGTCACGCGTGCTGACCTGCGTGAAAAGTGGCCACGTATATCTGTCGTCGTCGCACCCCTCGGCTGGTGGACTGCTCCAAGCGGATGTGTAGGGCCGTCCTGTGCTACGGCGAGGTGGGCGGGTGTGGGGAGCGGAGGACGAGCAGGGTGATCTCGCTGGGGGCGAAGACGCGGAACGGCGGCCCCAGAAGCCGGTGCCGCGGCTGGTGTAGAGAAGGGTGCGGGGGCCGTGGTGGCTGAGGCCGGCGAGGGCGGGCTGGTCGATGCGGACGAGGTGGTGGAAGGGCCAGATCTGGCCGCCGTGGGTGTGGCCGGAGAGCTGGAGCTCGATGCCGGCGGCTGCCGCGCGGTCGACGAACTTGGGCTGGTGTGCCAGGAGCAGGACGGGCAGGTCGGGGTCGGCGCCGTTCAGGGCTGCGGCGAGGTGGGCGCGGTGGCCTGCCAGGCCGGAGGACTCGGCGGTGACGTCGTCCACGCCGGCGACGACGAGGGTGTCGCCTCCGCGTTCGAGCAGCAGATGCCCCTGATGCGCGACGGCATACGGCGACCGAGCCATCTCATCGGCCTCAATGGGCTCGCCCTCGACGAGATCTCCGCCCTCCCGGCACGCGGCGTCGCTCGTGGACATCGACTACGGGAAGCACGTCCGCGCCGGCCAGTTGCAGCGATACGTGGGTGAAGTGCGGCACCCGATCTTCCAACTCCTCGGCGAGCCTCACCGGCCGGGGAGCTGAGGATACGTCACCCGCTACGAGGCGAGCCGCACACGGATGCCCAGAGTGCTGTTCCCTCCCCGGAGTCGGCTGTCGAGGATCATGAGGCGGCCGAGGATGCCGTACTTGCGCGCGATGAGGGAGCGGTAGCGGTCGCCGGTCGCCTCGTCGACGATCTCGGCGGTGGCCGGGACCTGGTCGCCCGTCGGGTTGCCGCGCAGGTCGCAGGGGCCGACGAGGATGTCGCCGCGGGCCCGGATCCGCTTGACCTTCCAGGAGTCGGCGGGGGTCCGCACGCCCAGCGTGTCACCGTCCCGCACCACCCACACCGGGGTGGCGACCGGAGTGCCGTTCTTGCGGTAGCTGGTGAGAAGCATGTACTTGCCGGCGCCGAGCCGCTCCAGCAGCGTGTCGTCCATGATGCGTCTCTGCTCCTTGCCATAGCGTTCGAGGCCGTTGGCCTCTTGGGAGGCGTACTGCGATGTCAGTTCGGCGGCAGCGGTCATGCTCGCGTCCTGAGATGAGTGCGGATGCAGCTCGATTTGGTTGAGGATGGACGTGCTGCTGGTCTGGTTGAGCAGCTGGGCCCGGTGCGGTGGGTGAACTTGGAGACGACGGCCGACCGGCACCATCCACGAAGCCGCGCACGGTGCCTCAGGCGACGGCCGGCGCTCGTCTGGATCTGAACGCAGTGGAATGTGCCCTGACGACGACGATCGCGAGGCGGAAATCCAGGAGGCCGGAGGCGAGGAAGACTCCCGCTGGGCTGGGAATGCCGTACTGCGAGAAGGAGACCAGTCGGCCGACGCCCCCGAGGAAGATCGGAACCGCCAGGAAGCAGACGAGCACTCCCTGCCGACGGATCGTCGCCGCCCCCCCCCGAAGAACAGGGGAGCCCAGCCGATGCAGACGCCTGCCACGAAGCGTTGCAGGTTGTCCGCGTCCGCCGGGCCTCCCTGCGCCAATTGCTGCAGGCTGTCTCCGAGCGCGATGGCGGTGGCCGGCAGCAGACACGGACGATGGTGTTGGCCGCTGCGACAGGAGTGCCGACCGCCACCACGCCCCCTTGCTCCTCTCGGAGTGGACCCCGGCCTCGGGCTCAGACCTGCTCGGTGGGGCGTACGAGGAGTTCGGCGACGGCGACGTGCCGGGGGCGGGTGACGATGTAGCCGACGGTGTCGGCGATGTCCTGGCTCTGCAGCCGTTCGACGTCGCCGAGTCCGGCGTTGAGGAGCTGCTGGACGGCGTCGGAGTTATGGGTGCGCAGTTCCGTGTCGACGCTGCCCGGCTCGACGACGGACACACGGACATGCTGCTTTGCCAGCTCCTGGCGCAGCGCCTCGCTGAAGCCGGTGACGCCGAACTTGGTGGCGGTGTACACGGCCATCATGGCGTAGGCGTTGCGGCCGTTCAGCGAGCTGATGTTGACGAGGTCGGCGACCCGGCGTGGCCCGTCGGCGGCGGCCTTGACCAGGTGCGGGATGGCCGCGTGGCTGGTGTACATCAGACCCATCAGGTTGATGTCGACCATGCGCTGCCATTCGTTCAGGTCCGCGCCGGGGGTGGGGCCGAGCAGCATGAGGCCGGCGTTGTTGACCAGCGTGTCCAGGCGGCCCAGGCCTTCCACGGTCCGATCGACCGCTTCCGCGGCGGCCTCGGGGGTGGTGATGTCGGCGGGCACGACCAGGGCCTTGCCGCCGGCCGTGGAGATGTCCGCGGCGAGGTCGGTGAGCCGGTCCTCGCGCCGGCCGACCAGGGCCACGGCCGCGCCCTGGTGGGCAAGCTCGAGGGCGGTGGCGTGGCCGATGCCGCTGGACGCGCCGGTGACCAGGGCGACGGTTCCTTCAAGACGACGAGTCATCGTTCAGACCTTTCGGTGCGTGGCCACGGTGCTCGGGCCGTACGGGACAGGGAGTGACGGCCCTGGTGGGCCGTAGGGGGTGGGGCCACTCAGGGCCGGGCCACGGGCAGAATGGGGAAGTGAGTACTACTGGGCAGAAGACGACCAACCCGAAACGTCAGGAGAGCACGGTCGAAGGAGACCTGCCTCCTCGCGAACGCCTGGTCCGGGCCGCGTCGCGGCTGTTCTACTACGAAGGTGTACGCGCGATCGGCGTGGAGCGGCTGATCGCCGAGGCCGGGGTGACCAAGGCGACCTTCTACCGGCACTTCGCCTCCAAGGACGACCTGGTCGTGGCCTACCTGCTGACCAAGGACGCCTACTACAAGCAGGTGGCCGAACCGCTGGCCGCCGCACACCCGCCCGCCGAAGCGATCGACCTCATCTTCGAGGCGATCGCCGAGCACGCCCGCGAGCGTGGCTTTCGCGGATCGCCGTTCCTGAACGCGGCCGCCGAGTATCCGGACGCCGACCACCCGGTCCGCGGCCTGGTGACGACCCACCGGGACTGGATCCGCAACCTCTTCCAGGACCTGCTCACCCGGCTCGGCCACGCCGACCCGGTGTCGGCCGCCGGTGCGCTGCTGATGCTGTACGACGGCGCAATGGCAGCCGGCTACCTGGATGACTCGACGGCCGCCCACAAGACCCTGCTGGACGCGGTCCGGCTGATCCGGTCGGGAGGCTGATGCCGGAGCCGCATGAGGCAGCAGCTGTGTGCGGTGCCGCGGCTGGGCCGGGGCGCGGATCGGTTTCACGGAACCCTTTGATCTCTCTTCGTCGTACACGGCGACCTACTGGCAGATCCCCGCCCTGGAGGCATCCCAGCCGGGAAGGCCTTCCTCACAAGGTAGGAAGACCGGTCGTTCTACCTATCGACGATAGCCCCCTCACCGTCCGGGCGCCAACCGATCGGCGCGCTTGTGGGGAGCCTCACGGGTTGCTGCTGTCCCGGAGGGCCTTTCCGGCTCGGCGGCCGGGCTCGCCGACTCCTTGATCTCCTGGGGTCGCCTTCGAACCCAGTCGCAGCAACCGAACCTCTCGCGGCAGCGAAGCCGAGGCCGTGCCGCACAATGACAAAGCCCGGTTCAATAGGGTTCATATAGATTTTCTGCGCGCAGGAGATGTTTCCGGCTGAAACCAGCAGGACCGAGAACGGCTCTGGCCGAGGTTGTCGCCCGTGATCCACTGCGCTGTCTGCGGAGGGAAGGACTGGATGAGCAACCTGCTCCCGCCCGACACCGCCGAGGTATGCGGCAAGGGAAGATCGGAGCGCAGCCTCAGCGCCACGCTGACCCGTGTCGGGATGCACCCCGGCGACGTCGCCGTCTCCACCAAGGGGACGCCGTTCGCCCGGACGGCACGCAGCATCGAGCGTGCCTGCGATCGCCTGGCCGCCCAGTTCGACGTTCGTCGAGTTCGGCATCGGTCTGGCCGCCGCGGTCGCCCTGGACGCCTTCATCCTGCGCACCATCCTGGACCCGCGGGCATGCACCTGATCGGCAAGGCCAACTGGTGACTCCCGGCATGGCTGGGCCGCCGGATGCCCCACCTCTCGTCCGACCCGCCGGACGAGCCGCTTCCGGCCCTGACGCCGGACGGTTCGACCCCGCAGCCCGAGCCGTCCGTTCCTGAGGGGCGCCCCGAAGTCGACAGCACAGATCACGAGAGTCGATTGCTCATGCCGGGTCGCTTTCGCCACGGCTGCAACGGATAGACGCGTGGAAGCGGCGGCGGGGGCGCGGGTGGCCCGACCGCTGGCTGCTTGTTGGGCCGTGACCGGGTCCCCCGGGCCGCCTGCCCCTGGGAACCCTCCTGCGCAAGGTTCCGGGCACGGAGCAGGAACCGGAGTGGCTTCGCGATCTACGGCACCAGCACGGCGTGGGCGCCGACGCCGTGGACGCGCTCGATCGGTTCCACGAGTTGAAGACGACCTATGGATCTGAGCAGGACATGGTGACCCTCACTGCCAAGGAATGCGAACGGGCGGCCTCGGGAGCCGAGTTCTTCCTCGTCGTGGTATCCGGACTCGCGGCAGACTCCGATCCTGTCCTGCGTCTCGTCCCCGATCCGCTGCACCAACTGCGCATCCGCTCCAACGGAAACGTCACGCTCAGACCGGGATCAAACAGTCCGGAAAGCCTCATCGTCGAATTCGGCGCAAGGGAGGGGCCGGATCCTTCTTGACTTTCCGCCCGGGGGTACAGCCCTCGCCCGTCACGGACTCCAGGTAGCCGAGCGGGAGGCGCAAGACCGTGGCCTTGCCGGCGTTCGCCAGTTCGGTGCCCTGGCACTTCCGGGACCGGGCCGAGGGCGTCGGTGCTCAGTCACCGCTCGTGTCCTTTGGTCTTGTTGCCGGCGATGACGGGCATGAGTGATGCGGTACCGGAATGTGCCTGATGTTCCGTCAGGCAAGTCAGCATCTGATCAGCATCAGTCCCCGGACATTCCGAGACGGGTGTGTGTACAGACGCTTGGTCGGCGGCGGCACAACAGCCTGGTTCGCACGGAAGCGCAGGCAGGGAGCCTTCTCGCCAGAGCGAAGCGATGTTCCTTACATTCTTCGAGTCCGACGTGCCCTGTAGAGTGAAGGCCGCCCTTGACCTGCACAAAGCAGGCAGGGAGCCGTCTTCCAGGAGTCCAAAGTGCTGCGTACTCTGTTCAAGTCCAAGATCCACCGAGCCACCGTCACCCAGGCCGACCTGCACTACGTGGGATCGGTGACCATCGACGCCGATCTGCTCGACGCCGCCGACCTGCTGCCCGGTGAGCTCGTCCACATCGTCGACATCACCAACGGCGCCCGTCTGGAGACGTACGTCATCGAGGGCGAGCGGGGCTCCGGCGTCGTCGGGATCAACGGCGCGGCCGCCCACCTCGTCCACCCCGGCGACCTCGTGATCATCATCAGTTACGCTCAAGTGACCGACGCCGAGGCGCGGGCGCTCCGGCCGCGGGTGGTGCACGTCGACCGTGACAACCGGATCGTGGACCTCGGCGCCGACCCGTCCGAGCCGGTACCGGGCTCGGACCAGGAACGCAGCCCGCAGGCCGTACCGGCCTGAGGGACCGACGGACGCCAGGAGCGTGCGCATGAGCGACATCGAGATCCGCGACGACCGGGCGGCGGGCCGCCTGGAGGCCGTCGGCGACGGCGAAGTCGTCGGCCGCATCGAGTACTTCGTCCTCGAGTCGCCCGGCCGCGCCCTGGTGCCCGTCCACACCATCGTCGAGCCGGCCCACGAGGGGAAGGGCATCGCCGGCTCCCTGGCCCGCGAGCTGTACGGCATCGCCGAGCGCGAGGGCGTCCCGGTGGCGCCGCTGTGCCCGTACGTCGTCAAGTGGGCCGCACGCCACCCCGACGAGGCCCCGACGGCCGGCCCCGAGCTGCTGCGCGCCGCCAAGGAGTGGCTGGTGGCGCACCCCGGCCGGTTCTGAGGACACCCGCGGGAATCCGAGGAGACTCCGGAAGGGAATCCGCACCGCGATGCTCGCCCTCCTGCACACCTCTCCCGTCCACGTCCCGGTCTTCGACGCCCTGCGCGACATGGACCATCAGGGCCTCGAACTACGGCACTTCGTCGACGAAGGCCTGCTGGACCGGGCGCGTCGGCACGGCCCCGAGTCGGTCGCGGGAGAGGTGAGCGCCGCCCTGGAACGGGCGGTCGCCGACGGGGCACGGGCCGTCCTGTGCACCTGCTCGACCATCGGCGGCGTCGCGGAGGCGGCCGCCGCCGGGGCCGGGGTGCCCGTACTGCGCGTCGACCGCCCGATGGCCGCCGCTGCCGTGGCGGCGGGCTCCCGCGTCGTCGTCCTCGCCACCGTGCGCAGCACGCTCGACCCGACGGTGGCCCTGGTCGAGGAGGAGGCCCGCCGGGCGGGCCGCGACGTCACCGTCCGCACCCTGCTCGTCGAGGAGGCCTGGCCCCGCTTCGAGGCCGGGGACCACGAGGGGTACGCGCGGCAGGTCGCGGCGGCCGCCGACGCGGTCACCGGCGCCGACGCGATCATCCTGGCCCAGGCCTCGATGACACCGGCCCGGCGCCTGACGCGGACCACGGTCCCGGTCCTGTCCAGCCCCCGCCCGGGCCTGGCGGCGGGCGCGGCCGCCGTGGCGGCGACCCAGGTGTGACGCCGGCGGGCGAGTGGCCGAAGCGGGGGTCGGGTAGGTGGTCGAGTAGGCGGGGGAACAGTCCAGAGGCGTCGAGCGACCGGGCGGAGGACATCATGACGAACCCCTATCCGGATCCCGTCGGCCCAGGTCCCACGCCAGGTCCGGACCCCCGCAACCCGGAGCCCGTCCCCAACCCGGTCCCGGACCCCGAGCCGCCCCCGACGCCCGAGCCGCTCCCGCCCCCGGAGCCGCTGCCCGGCCCGCCGACGCCGACCCCGCCCCCGGAGCCCTCGCCGTCACCGATCCCGCCCGGCCCGGAGCCGGTACCGAGCCCGGAACCGGGGCCACCGCTCACCTGAACCCGGGTGCGGCCACATCCCGGCAGGCCCGGGCGCGGCCACCCACACCCGGGCCTGCCGGGCCACCCGGGGGCATCCACCGCCCCCGGGCGACCGGCGGCGACTAGGCCGTGACCTCCGAGCGGTCCCCGCCCCACAGCGTGTGGAAGGACCCGTCCCGGTCCACGCGCCGGTAGGTGTGCGCACCGAAGAAGTCCCGCTGGCCCTGGGTGAGCGCAGCGGGCAGCCGCTCGGCACGCAGGGCGTCGTAGTAGGCGAGCGCAGCGGCGAAGCCGGGCGTCGGCACGCCCTGCCGGGTCGCCGCGATCAGCACCTCGCGCCAGTCGTCCTGCGCCGCCGCGATCTCCTGCGCGAACGTCTCGTCGGACAGCAGGCTCGGCAGGTCCGCGCGGGCGTCGTACGCGGCGCGGATGCGGTCCAGGAAGGCCGCGCGGATGATGCAGCCGCCGCGCCAGATGGCGGAGACCGCGCCGAGGTCGATGTTCCAGTCGTACTCGTCGCTGCCGGCGGCGATCTCGTGGAAGCCCTGCGTGTACGACACGATCTTCGAGGCGTACAGCGCCTGCTCCACGCGGTCGGCGAAGGCGGCCGCCTCCGACTCGCTCAGCGGGGCGGGCTTCGGCCCGGCCAGGCCCCGCGAGGCCTCCCGCAGCGCCGCGTGGCCGGACAGGGAGCGGGCGAACACCGCCTCCGCGATGCCCGACACCGGGACGCCGAGGTCGAGGGCGATCTGGACGGTCCAGCGGCCGGTGCCCTTCTGCTCGGCCTGGTCCACCACCACGTCCACGAACGGCTTGCCCGTGGCCGCGTCCACGTGCGACAGCACCTCGGCGGTGATCTCGATCAGGTAGGAGTCGAGCCGGCCCGTGTTCCAGGTGCGGAAGATGTCCGCGATCTGCGCGGGGGAGTACCCGGCCACATCGCGCAGCAACTGGTACGCCTCGCCGATCAGCTGCATGTCGGCGTACTCGATGCCGTTGTGCACCATCTTCACGAAGTGACCGGCGCCGTCCGGGCCGACGTGCGTGACACACGGGGCGCCGTCCGCGGCCTTGGCGGAGATCTTCTCCAGCATCGGGCCGAGCGAGTCGTAGGACTCCTTCGGGCCGCCGGGCATGATGCTCGGCCCGTGCAGGGCGCCCTCCTCGCCGCCGGAGACGCCCATGCCGACGAAGTGGATGCCCTGTTCGCGCAGCGCCTTCTCCCGGCGGCGGGTGTCCGCGAAGTGCGCGTTGCCACCGTCGATGATCATGTCGCCGGGCTCCAGGAGCGGGGCGAACTCCTCGATCACGGCGTCGGTCGGACCGCCCGCCTTGACCATGATGACGAGCCGGCGCGGTCGCTCCAGCGCCGCCACGAACTCCTTGGCGGTCTCGGCCGCGATGAAGTCGCCCTCGTTCCCGAACTCCTCCACCAGCGCGTGCGTCCGCGACGACGTCCGGTTGTGCACCGCGACCGTGTAGCCGTTGCGGGCGAAGTTCCGGGCGAGGTTACGGCCCATGACCGCGAGACCCGTGACGCCGATCTGCGCTGAAGTGCTCATACCGCCTGCTCCTCAGGGATCCCAGCGGATCCCGTAGATCCTGCACAGTAGATGCTGCGAAAAGGTGGTGCCGGTAGTGCTGAGTATTGCCGTACTGCCGCTGCGACCATCCTGACGTGCCGGTACGGCGAGCGCACATCCGACCCGCCAGGCTTGATTACGCACGGAAGACCCCCCACGCCTCAGCCGCTTCGGGTGATCCGGCCAACGAGGGCCGATTCCTGGCCACTTGTGGTGTCCGGGCGACCGATTGCCGTCTTGTCATGGCCTGTTCGCAGCGCTTACTTTTGCCCCTCCTGACGCATGTCGAGGGGGCTTTCCATGGCCGCAAGCGGCCGGCACCGCCGGTACCAGCCGAACAGGATCAACCGCGCCTCGCTCACCGTCACGGCGGGCGGCGCCGGCATCGCGATCCCGCTGGTCGCCGCCGGGACCGCCGACGCGGCCGACGCGGCCACCTGGAACAAGGTCGCCGCCTGCGAGTCGAGCGGCAACTGGAGCGTCAACACCGGCAACGGCTACTACGGCGGACTCCAGTTCACCCAGTCCACCTGGGAGGCCTACGGCGGCACCAGGTACGCCCCGCGCGCGGACCTGGCCACCCGGGACCAGCAGATCGCCGTCGCCGAGAAGGTGCTCGACGGGCAGGGACCCGGTGCCTGGCCGGTGTGTTCGGTGCGCGCCGGGCTCACCGCGGGCGGCGACACCCCCGGCCTGCACACCGAGAGCACCGCCACGCGCCCCGCCACGCACACGGCCGCGCGTCCGGCCAAGAGCTCCGTACGGGACGTACAACCGCAGAGCACGCCGCAGTCGCGGGCGGGCCGGGCGGAGATGTACACCGTCGTGCACGGCGACACGCTCTCCGGCATCGCCCAGGACGAGCACGTCCAGGGCGGCTGGCAGCGGCTGTACGCCGGCAATCGCACGACGGTCGGGCCGGACCCCGACCTGATCCTGCCGGGGCAGCGGCTGAACCTGCGGGGCGGGGCCGCCCCGGCGGCCGACACGCACGCCCCGGCCGCGCCCTCGAAGTCCCCGAAGACCCCGAAGTCCTCGACGACGAAGCCGAGGACGGCGGAGCAGCCCAAGAAGGCCCACAAGCCCTCGCCCGGGACCCACACGACCTCCACGCACCACACCCACGCGCCGTCGACGAGCGGCCACTCCATGGTCGCTCCGGTGCACGCCGCCCTGGGCACCCCGTACCGGGTGGCGGGGTCGCACTGGTCGAAGGGCTACCACACCGGGGTCGACTTCCCGGTGCCCACCGGCACCTCCGTCAAGGCCGTCGCGGCCGGCCACGTGGTCGCCGCCGGCTGGGGCGGCTCCTTCGGGTACCAGGTGGTCGTCCGGCACGCCGACGGCCGCTACACCCAGTACGCCCACCTGTCGGCCATCTCCGTGCGGGCCGGGCAGAGCGTCGCGGCGGGGCAACGGCTCGGCCGCTCGGGGTCGACCGGAAACGCCACGGGCCCGCATCTGCACTTCGAGGTGCGGACGGGGCCCGGTTTCGGCACGGACATCGACCCGGTGGCGTACCTCCGGGCCGGCGGCGTCAGGATTTGACCCGAGTACGACGCCGGTCCAGGACGGGGAGCGGCACGTACAGCCCGGTGTAGAAGGCGTTGTAGGGGGCCTGGAGGCCGTAGACGTACGCCGGGTCGGGAACCTCCTCGCGGGCCGTCTCCGGCTCCGGGGCGACCCGCTGGTGGGGCAGGGTGACGAGCGCCTCCCCGACCGGCTCCCCGGCCCGTACCGGGACCGCGACGGTGGTTGCCGCGGGCTCGGCGAGGGCGACCTCCTGCGGGATGGTGGTCCCGGCGATCCCGGTCCCGGTCTCGGGCAGCGCCTGCGTCCCGGTCGTCTCCGAGGTGCTCTGCAGCCGCTCCGTGGTCAGCAGGATCAGACCGCCCGCCGCCACCACACCGCAGCTCAGCGCGAGCGCGGTGCCCGTGGAACCGTAGCGGAAGGTCTCGCCGAACATGGTGATGCCGACCGCGGCGGCCAGCACCGGGTTCACCACCGTCAGTGTGGCGAGCGGCGAGGCCAGGCCGCCGCCCCGGTAGGAGGCCTGTGACAGCAGCACGCCGGCGACCGCGAACACGCCGATCACGGCCAGGGACGGCACCTCGGTGAGCGAGACGCCGCCGGTCCAGTCGACCGCGACGGTCTTGGTGAACACCGAGGACATGCCGAAGGCTATGCCGGACGCGGTGGCGAGCAGGACGCTGCGCACCGCCGGGTGCCGGTGCGCGGCCCGGCCGGCGAGCATCAGTGCCACGACCGCGCCGCCGGTGACCAGTGCCACGGCCACGCGCTGCGCCGGATCGAGGGAGTGCCCGTCGGCGGTGCCGACCAGCGACAGCAGGCCGGCCAGGCCGACCGTCGCCATGATCGCGCCCCGCCAGGCGGTCGCCCCGGCCTTGCGGCCGACGAAGAGGGCCGCCATGGGCAGCGCGAACACGATCGTCAGGGCGCCCAGCGGCTGCACCAGGCTGAGCGGGCCGTAGGCCAGCGCCACCACGTGCAGGAGTCCACCGAGCCCGTTCAGCGCCACCGCCGCCCACCAGCTCGGCCTGCGCAGCGGCGCGTACTGCCCGTCGGGGGAGGACACCGCGACCTGCTCCTGCACGATCGCACCGCCCGCGTACGCCACGGCGGAGACGAACGACAGCACCACGGACAACGCGAGGGCACTCATGAGCTGCTCCTCTGCGTGAGGCCGGGGCCCTGGGCCCGGCGCGGCGAACGGTCGGCTTCCATGGTGAACACTCTGCCCGGTCCTGCTCTTCCCGTCGTCGTACCTGAGCAGGCATTGGGTCCTACTGCCGATGGAGTATCCCCGTGCCTCGCTCATCCCCAGGGTGGGCGACGTCGGGTTGAGACCCACTAAAGAGGGCCTTGTGCGGAGCTGGTACTACTCGACCTCGTGGACCTCGACCCCGATCTCGCCGCCCTCCGCGCACTCGGCGGATTCTTCGTCCTACGGACGGCAGAAGACAGCGCCCGCGGCCGGATTCCGACCCTGGCGGAAAGCTATGGACAAGCCAAGTCGGATGTTTACGGGAGTCCGCTGACTTTCCGTGTCGAGGTGGTCGGACAGCGTCTGCGCACCAGGGAGCCGCGGGTCGCGGCGTCCATCGCCCACCAAGGGCTCGCGGCCCGGCTGTGGTCGGTGGCCCTCGGCTGCGCCGCCCTCCACGGCCGGCTGCCCGACCTCGACCCGGGCCTGCTGCGCTGGGACGCGGCAGCCGCCGCCCCCGACGACCTGTGGCTGACCGAGGTGCGCCCGCTGCCCGGCGACGCCGCCGGCCTCACGGCCGCCGTGCTGGACGGCCACCTGCGGCCCCTGGGGGAGGCGTTGCGGGCCCGCTACGGCGTCGCCACGGGGCTGCTGTGGGGCAACGCGGGCTCGGCGCTGGCCGGAGCGGCCCGCGAACTGGACCGGTGGGCGCGGGCCGCCGGCCGCACCGACGTGGCCGACCGCGCCCGCACCCTCACCGCCGAACTGTTCGAACACCCCTTGCTGAGCGCGACCGGCACCCTCACCGGCACCTCGTTCCGGCGCCGCAGCTGCTGCCTCTACTACCGCGTGCCCGGCGGCGGCCTGTGCGGCGACTGTTGCTTCACACGGCCGCCGCGCTCTTCCCCGGGCGCCGCATCTGGGTGACCATGAGAGAACCGGCCGCTGAGACCAGGGGGTTACGGGTGCGAGTGGGACTGCTGAGCCGGGAGTACCCCCCGGACGTGTACGGCGGCGCGGGCGTCCATGTCGAGTTCCTGGCACGGGAATTGGGGTCGCTGGTCGATCTGGAGGTGCACTGCTGGGGCGAGGGCCGCGGCGTCGGCGTCGTACGCCACCGCCCCTGGTCCGCCCTCGACACCGCCAACGACGCGCTGCGCACCTTCTCCGTGGACCTCGCCATCGCCGCCGCGCTCGAAGGCCGCGAACTCGTCCACTCCCACACCTGGTACGCCAACCTCGCCGGTCATGTCGCCAAGCTCCTGTACGGCGTCCCGCACGTCATGACCGCCCACTCCCTGGAACCGCTGCGCCCCTGGAAGGCCGAGCAACTGGGCGGCGGATACGCCCTGTCCGGCTGGGCCGAGCGCACCGCGATCGAGGCCGCCGACGCGGTGATCGCCGTCTCGGGCGCCATGCGCGAGGACATCCTCGGCTGCTACCCGGCCCTGGATCCGGCCCGCGTGCACGTCGTCCACAACGGCATCGACACCACGCTCTACCGGCCGGACCGCAGAACCGACGTCCTCGGCCGTGTCGGCCTCGACGCGTCCCGTCCCTACGTCCTGTTCGTCGGCCGTATCACCCGGCAGAAGGGCGTGCCCCATCTGCTGCGCGCGGTACGGGACATCGACCCGGCCGCGCAGGTCGTGCTGTGCGCGGGCGCGCCCGACACCCCCGAGCTCGACCAGGAGTTCCGCGACCTGTTCCGGGAATTGAGCCGCGTCCGCGAGGGCGTGCACTGGATCCCGCAGATGCTCCCGCGCGCGGACGTCATCCAACTCCTCACGCACGCTGCCGTGTTCGTCTGTCCCTCGGTGTACGAGCCGCTCGGCATCGTGAACCTGGAGGCGATGGCCTGCGGCACACCCGTCGTGGCCTCCCGGGTCGGCGGGATCCCGGAGGTCGTCGAGGACGGCAGGACAGGCCTCCTGGTGACGGTGGACGAGGACGACGACGTCTTCGAGGCGGACCTCGCACGGGCCCTGGACACCGTCCTCGGGGACCGGGAGACGGCCCGGCGGATGGGCGAGGCCGGACGGGAGCGCGCGAGGGGCGAGTTCGGCTGGGACACGGTGGCGCGGCGCACGGTGCGGCTGTACGAGGAGATCCTCAAGCAGGCTTAGTCCGCGGCGGTCCCGGGCAGTGTTGGGGCAACCAGGGTGAGGGGAGCGACCATGCGTCGTGGTGGACCTTCAGTTCTCGGAATCGTGCTGGCGGGCGGGGAGGGCAAGCGGCTGATGCCGCTGACCGCGGACCGGGCCAAACCGGCGGTCACCTTCGGCGGCACCTATCGTCTCGTCGACTTCGTCCTGTCCAACCTCGTCAACGCCGACGTGCTGCGCATCTGTGTGCTGACCCAGTACAAGTCGCACTCGCTGGACCGGCACATCACCACTACGTGGCGGATGTCCAGTCTGCTCGGCAACTACATCACTCCGGTGCCGGCGCAGCAGCGGCTCGGACCGCGCTGGTATCTGGGCAGCGCCGACGCGATCCTGCAGTCCCTCAATCTCGTCCACGACGAACAGCCCGACTACGTCGCGGTGTTCGGCGCCGACCACGTGTACCGCATGAACCCCCGGCAGATGCTCAAGCAGCACATCGACGGCGGCGCGGGCGTGACGGTGGCCGGCATCCGGGTGCCGCGCTCGGAGTCCTCGGCCTTCGGCGTGATCACCGCCGGCTCGGACGGGCAGACCGTCGAGCGCTTCCTGGAGAAGCCCGCCGACCCGCCCGGTCTGCCGGACGCGCCCGACTGCGTCTTCGCCTCCATGGGCAACTACATCTTCACCACCAAGGCCCTGATCGAGGCGCTGCACCGGGACGCCGAGGACGAGTCCTCCGTGCACGACATGGGCGGCTCGATCCTGCCCCAGCTCACCGGCCGGGGGGAGGCGCAGCTCTACGACTTCGGCGACAACCACGTTCCCGGCGAGACCACCCGCGACCAGGGCTACTGGCGGGACGTGGGCACGCTCGACGCCTACTACGACGCCCACATGGACCTGATCGCCGAGCGCCCCGCCTTCAACCTCTTCAACCGCAGCTGGCCCATCTACACCCACCAGGGCCAGCTCTCACCGGCCCGCTTCAACGCCGGCGGCATCGCGAGCGAGTCCATCATCAGCGCGGGCTGCCTGATCCGCGGCCAGGTCACCCGCTCGGTACTGTCCCCCGGCGTGGTCGTCGACCCGGGCGCCGTCGTCCAGGGCTCGGTCCTCCACGACAACGTCCACATCGGCCGCGGCGCGGTCGTCCGGGGCGCGGTCCTCGACAAGAACGTCGACGTACCGCCCGGCGCGACCATCGGCGTCAACCCGGTCCGGGACACGGAGCTGTACACGGTCTCGAAGGGCGGCGTGATCGCGCTCGGGAAGGGGCAGCGGGTTTCTTAGGGTTCAGGGGAGGGGCGGTGCGTCTCCTGGCCGTTGAGGGGGCGGGGCGGTGCCCTCCTGGGCCTCGAAGGGGAGAGGCGGGGCATTCCCCGGGCGTTGAGGGGGAGAGGCGGCGCATCTCCCGGGTGCTGGCGGGGAGGGGCGCCGGACCGAAGAGG
Organism: Streptomyces sp. NPDC054794; assembly: GCF_053611585.1. Taxonomy (NCBI): domain Bacteria; kingdom Bacillati; phylum Actinomycetota; class Actinomycetes; order Kitasatosporales; family Streptomycetaceae; genus Streptomyces; species Streptomyces sp. NPDC054794. The sequence continues at coordinate 85,822 of NZ_JBSHAQ010000001.1, forward strand.
CGGCGATGCCGTCTGCCGGAGGACGCCGACCCGGCCCATGTGCCTCCGCCTCGCCATCGCTACTGCGTCGATGTGACTTCGCTCCGGCACCGCTGGCGCGGCCTGCGTGCCTCAGCCTTGACTTTGCCACCGCGGCCCATGTGCCCGCTGCACGACACCCGTGCTGCAAGGAGGGGGGTGCGGCAGGCGCGTTGGGCATGTCGCCGTCGCCGCCGGCGCTGACGCGGCGGGGATGGCGTCTGCCCGAAGGGGACTGTGTGTCCTGCTGGCCGCCGCCTGGATACGGCGGCTTCGGTCGATGTGCGTTCGCATCGCGACCGCTGCTGCGGCCTGTGTGCCTCTGCCTCGCCATTGCCGTCGCGGCCCGTGTGCTCGCTGGGCGACACCGGTGCCGCGAGGGGAGGTGCGGCGGGCGCGTGGGGCATGCCGCCTCCGCCGATCGCGTCGGCCCGACCCGCGCGCCTTCGGCTCAACGCCGCCGCTGCGGCTTGGGTTCCGTCGGCTCGACGCCGTCGCTGCGTGCTGTCGGTGCGTCGGGCATGTCGCCGTCGCCGATGTCGCCGACGCGGCGGAGATGCTGTCTTCCCGAAGGGCTCCGTGTGTCCTGCTGGCCGCCGCCTGGTCACGGGGCGGCTTCGGTCGATGTGCGTTCGCATCGCGACCGCTGTTGCGGCCTTCCTGCCTTCGCTCGACGCCGCTGGTACAGCCCGCGTGCTCAGCCTCGCCAACGCCGCTGAGCCGATGCGACTGCACCTTGACGACACAACCCCGGCCTGACCGCACCCGCCGGCGTGACCCACCTGCCTGCGCCCCTCCACTGCTGGCGCACCCCGCATGACACCCCTGCCCCGGAGGCCCCGCGAACCTCGTACGCCTGTCCGCAGGCCGTGAGTTCGGGTGCGACGCGTTTACTGTGATGTGGTCCGGATGCCCGGGTTCTAGATCCTCGGCCCTCACGATGCAGACAGCGATGTCGAACCATCGGAGGTCATCCGACATGAGACGGACCCGGCGTACGAGTCTGTGCCTGGCCGGGGTGATGACAGCGTCCGCGCTGCTCGCCGCCCCCGGCGTACGGGCGGCCGAGCCGACCGACGGTCACCTCACCGACCTGGTCAACCCGTTCATCGGGTCCCAGAACGAGGGCAACACCTTCCCCGGCGCGGCCGTGCCCTTCGGCATGGTGCAGCTCTCGCCGGACACCGGGCACAGCACCGGCTACGACTACGCGCAGCACCGCATCCGGGGCTTCTCCCTGGTCCACCTCTCGGGCGTCGGCTGCCGGATCGGCGGCGATCTGCCGGTCCTGCCCACCACCGGGGACGTCACACAGACGGACTACGCCGCCTACGCGGCCGAGTTCAGCCACGACGACGAGGAGGCGAGGCCCGGCTACTACCGCGTGGGCCTCGCCTCCGGCATCCGCGCCGAACTGACCGCGACGCCGCGCACCGGCGTGCAGCGCTACACCTTCCCGGCCACCGAGAAGGCCAACGTCCTGCTCAACGCGGGCCAGTCGCTGCACAAGAAGGTGTCGAGCCAGGTCGAGATCCTCGACGACCGCACCGTACGCACCACCATCACCGGCCGTGGCTTCTGCCGGAACACCCTGCCGTACACCGTGCACACGATCACCCGCTTCGACCGGCCGTTCACCGCGTACGGCACCTGGAACGGCGCCACCCTCACCCCCGGCTCGCGGACCGGCGGCGACGGCGCCTACGTCCGCTTCGACACCACCCGCGACCGCACCGTCACGGCGACCACGGCGCTGTCCTACGTCGACCGGTCGGGCGCGGCCGTCAACCTTCGTGCGGAGGGCGGCCGTTCGTTCGACGCCGTCCGCGAGGCGGCCCGCCGGGCCTGGGAGCAACGCCTGCGCACCGTCCGTGTGGCGGGCGGCGACGAGACCCGCCGGCGCACCTTCTACTCGTCCCTGTACCGCTCGTTCCTGGCCCCCAACGTGGGCAGCGACGCGGACGGGCGCTACCGGGGCTGGGACCTGCGGGTCCACCGCGCGCTGGGCTTCACGTACTACCAGAACTGGTCCCTGTGGGACACCTACCGCACCCAGGCCCAGCTCCTCTCCCTGCTCGCTCCCCGCGAGGCCCGCGACATGGCGCTGTCCGTGGTGCGGATCGCCGAGGAGGGCGGCTGGCTGCCCAAGTGGGGCTACGCCACGGCCGAGACGAACATCATGACCGGCGACCCGGTGACCCCGTTCCTGACCACCGCGTACCAACAGGGCCTGCTGCACGGGTTCGAGGAGCGGGCCTACCGGGTGCTGCGGCAGAACGCCGACGGCGTGCCGCCGGCCGGCCTCGCGATGGCCGGCCGGGAGGCCAACGCGGAGTACATCGCGGCCGGTTTCGCCCCGTACGTCAAGGGCCGCCCGCAGACGAAGCTCGGCGACTCGGACTACCACCAGGGTGGTTCGGTCACCCTGGAGTACGCGTTGTCGGACGCGATGCTGGCCCAGATGGCCCGCGGCCTCGGCCACCGCGACGACGCCGCCCGCTACGCGGCCCGCGCACGGAACTACCGCAACGTCTTCGACCCGACGACCGGCTTCTTCCGCGCCCGCGACGCGTCCGGCGCCTTCGCCGGACCGGCCGACCCGGCCCGCAGCGTGGGCTTCCACGAGGGCACCGCCTGGCAGTACCAGTGGCTGGTGCCGCAGGACCTGCCCGGACTGATCGGCCTGATCGGTGGCGCACGCGCGACGAACGACCGCCTCGACGCGTTCTTCGCCTACGACCGGCTGCTCGCCGACCCCGAGCGCACCGCCCGCGAGGTGTGGGTGCACGGCAACGCGTACGACTACTACAACGCGGACAAGTACAACCCACAGAACGAGCCCGACCTCATCGCCCCGTACACCTATCTGTCGACGGGGCAGCCCTGGAAGACCACGGACGTGGTGCACGCCGCGCTGACGCTCTTCACGGACACCCCGACGGGCATGACCGGGAACGACGACCTGGGCACCATGTCCGCCTGGAACGTGCTGTCGTCGATCGGTCTGTTCCCCGTCCAGCCCGGCTACGGCACCTGGGGTCTGTCCACGCCCGTCTTCGACCGCGTCGACCTCGTCCTGGACCGCCGGTACTGGCCGAGCGGGGGCCTGACGGTGACCGCGCCCGGCACCTCGGACGCCGAGCGCTACGTCCAGTCGGTCCGCACGGACCGAGCGCCGTACGAGCGGACGTATCTGACGACGCGTAGGCTCCGCACCCTGCGCTCGCTCGCCTTCACGGTCGGGCCGCGCCCGTCCGAGTGGGGTACGTCACCGAAGGCGGCGCCACCGGTGCTGAAGTGACCTCACGTGCCTCATACGTCCCACCCTTCTCCCGAAGGGTGGGGACTTAATCTGCTGTTAACTGAGCGTAGCTTGAACGTACTTGACCGTAATCGCTTCGCAGAGGTTGACTGCTGACCCACCCACCGTCGATGCGAGGCAAGCCCTTGACTTCCGACCTGCTCGCTCCCCTCGACCTGGCGTTCTGGAACATCGAGTCCGAGGGGCACCCGATGCACCTCGGCGCGCTCGGCGTGTTCTCCGCGCACTCGCCGACCGCCGGCGCCCACGCCGCCGACCTGCTCGCCGCCCGGGCCGCCGCCGTGCCCGGCCTGCGGATGCGCATCCGCGACGTGTGGCAGCCGATCGGCTCCCCGCTGGCGCTCCCGCTCGCCTTCGGCGGCGCGACCCGCGAGGCCGATCCGGACTTCGACCCGATGAACCACGTACGGCTGCACGCCCCGACCGCCGACTTCCACGCTGTCGCGGGCGGGCTCATGGAACGCCCCCTCGGGCGTGGCCGGCCGCCTTGGGAGGCGCACGTGCTGCCCGGCGAGGACGGCGTGTCCTTCGCCGTGCTCTTCAAGTTCCACCACGCGCTCGCCGACGGCCTGCGCGCGCTCAAGCTCGCCGCCGGCGTCCTGGACCCGGTCGACCTGCCCCGGCGCGCCCCCCGCGCCGTCGAGCCCCCGCGCGGTCCGCTGCCCGACGTGCGCAAGCTGCCCGGCCTGCTGCGGGGCGCCCTGTCCGACGCGGGCCGGGCCCTCGACATCGGCGCCTCCGTCGCCCTGTCCACCCTGGGCGTACGGTCCTCCGCGGCGCTGACCTCCGAGCCCACCGGCACCCGGAGCACCGCCGGGGTCGTCCTCGACCTCGACGACGTGCACCGCGTCCGCAAGGCCGTGGGCGGCACCGTCAACGACGTCCTGATCGCCGTCGTCGCCGGTGCCCTGCGCCGCTGGCTCGACGAGCGCGGCGACGGCAGCGAGGGCGTGACGCCCCGCGCCCTGATCCCCGTCTCCAAGCGCCGCCCGCGCAGCGCCCACCCGCAGGGCAACCGGCTCTCCGGCTACCTGATACGGCTTCCCGTCGGCGACCCCGACCCTCTTGGGCGCCTCGGTACGGTCCGCACGGCGATGGACCGCAACAAGGACGCCGGGCCCAACCGGGGCGCCGGTGCCGTCGCCCTGCTCGCCGACCACGTGCCCGCGCTCGGCCACCGGCTCGGCGGACCGCTGATGAGCCAGGCCGCCCGGCTCTGGTTCGACATCCTGGTCACCAGCGTGCCCCTGCCCGGCCTCGGCCTGAAGCTGGGCGGCCACCCGCTCACCGAGGTGTATCCGTTCGCGCCGCTCGCCCGCGGCCAGTCCCTGGCGGTGGCGATCTCGACGTACCGCGGCCGGGTGCACTACGGCCTCGTCGCCGACGCGCGGGCCGTGCCGGACCTCGACGTGCTGGCGCGGGCCGTGACCGCCGAGCTGGAGACGTTGATCGCGGCCTGCGAGTCCTGATCGCGTGTTCCCCGGCTCGCCGTCCCCCGGCTCGTCCGCCCCCGGAGCGCGCCCGCCGGCGTCCAGTGCGCGGGCGGGTTTGGCGGCACGGCCGGACGCTCCGTAAAATTCCCCGTTCGAAAGCGGACGCGAGTCGGAGCGCCGCGGGTGACCAGGGAAACGGCAGCGCGATGACGGTGACACAGGACGGCCCGATGGCCGAGGACGAGGCGGTCTACGGCCCCGGCATCGATCCGGAGCGCCTGGCCGTCTGCCTCGGCGTGCTCGAAGAGCTCGACGAGCTGGAGGTCGACCACCCCGACGCCATCGCGGTGCGCCGGGCCACGGCCGGCATCTACCGCACGGTCAAGCAGCGCCGCCGCCAGGAGCGCCGGGCCGCCAAGACCGCCCACGACAAGGCGGTCACGGAGGCCACTGCGACCGGCTCCGCCCAGCGCATCGACGACGAGACCGAGGGCATCCTGCCGTCGTCGATCACCGAGGCGGGCCGGATCGCGGGGATACTCCAGCGCCCCCGCTCCTGCTACACCTGCAAGGCCCGCTACGTCGAGGTCGACTACTTCTACCACCAGCTCTGTCCGGACTGCGCCCGGACGAACCGGGGCAAGCGCGACGCCCGGGCCGACCTGACCGGCAAGCGCGCCCTGCTCACCGGCGGTCGTGCCAAGATCGGCATGTACATCGCCCTGCGCCTGCTGCGCGACGGCGCGCACACGACCATCACCACCCGCTTCCCCAAGGACGCCATCCGCCGGTTCAAGGCGATGGAGGACTCGGCGGACTGGATGCACCGGCTGGAGGTCGTCGGCATCGACCTGCGCGACCCGGCTCAGGCCGTGGCCCTGGCCGAGCAGGTGGCCGAGGCGGGCCCGCTGGACATCCTCATCAACAACGCGACGCAGACCGTGCGCCGGCTGCCCTCCGCGTACGCGGCCCTGGTCGAGGGCGAGAGTGCCCCGCTGCCCGCCGGGGAACTCCCCGCCCACCACGTCATCGGCGCCTTCGGCTCCGGCGCCGTCGACGGCATCGCCGCGCTGCCCCTCGGCACCAGCGGCCTGGACGCCCAGAAGGTGGCCGACCTCGCCCTCGTCGCGGGCAACGCCAGCGTCGCCCGGCACCTCGACGGCACCGCCATCGACGCGGGCGGCCTCGTCCCCGACGTCGTCGACACCAACACCTGGGTGCAGAGCATCGAGCAGATCTCCCCGGTGGAGCTCCTCGAAACGCAGCTGTGCAACTACACGGCTCCGTTCATCCTCATCAGCAAGCTGCGCCCGGCCATGGCCGAGGCCGCGAGGAAGGCGGCCCGCGGACGCTCGTACGTCGTCAACGTCTCGGCGATGGAAGGCGTCTTCGCACGCGGCTACAAGGGCGCCGGCCACCCGAACACCAACGCCGCCAAGGCCGCGATGAACATGGTGACGCGGACCAGCGCCCAGGAGATGTTCGAGACCGACGGCATCCTCATGACCTCGGTCGACACCGGCTGGATCACCGACGAGCGCCCCCACTACGACAAGCTGCGCCTCGCCGAGGCCGGCTTCCACGCCCCGCTCGACCTCGTGGACGGCGCGGCCCGCGTCTACGACCCCGTGGTGCGTGGCGAGGCGGGCGAGGACGTGTACGGCGTCTTCCTGAAGGACTACGAGCCGGGCCGGTGGTGACCCGCGCCGGGTGACCCGCGATCCGACCCGGTCCCGGGCACCCCGCGAAGTCTTTCGTGCACCGCGTACGGTCCCGCGCTGGACGCGGCCCGCACGCGGGTCCCGCCGTCCACCAGCAGGTCGGCGCCCGTCACCCAGTCCGCCGCGTCCGAAACCAGCCACAGTACGGCCCGCGCGACGTCCTCGGGCTCCCCGATCCGCCCCAGCGGCAGCCCGGCGGCCACCTCTTCCTCGCCGCGCTCCCACACGAACCGCGCCAGCTCGGTGCGGACGAGCCCGGGGGAGACGGAATTGACCCGCACCCGGGGCGCGAGCTCGCCCGCGAGCTGCCGGGTGAGATGGAGCAGCGCGGCCTTGCTGGTCCCGTAGGCCCCGACCCGCGGCCCCACGTGCTCGGCACCCTCGGTGCAGATGTTGACCACGGCCCCGCCGTGCTCGCGCATCCACCCCCGCCAGGCGCACTGCACCAGGCTGAGCGGCGCCTCCACATTGACGGCGAACGCCGCGCGCCAGGCCGCCGGATCCACGTCCATCAGCGGTCCGTACGGCTGGTTCGTCGCCGCGTTGTTGATCACCACGTCGATCCGCCCGAACTCGTGCAGGACCAGGTCGGTCACCCGCCGCGCATGATCGGCTTCGGCCACGCTGCCGGCCAGGCCGATCCCGCCCAGCTCGGCGGCCGCGCGCCGCACGTCGTCCGCGTCGCGTCCGGTCACGCACACCCGCGCCCCGGCCGCCGCGAGCGCCCCGGCGACGGCACGCCCGATCCCGCGCGTGCCCCCGGTGACGACGGCCGCCCTGCCCTCGATCCCGTACTGCGACGTCATCGCCGTACCGTCTCATGACGGACCGTCAGTCAACAGCCCTCAGTGGCGAGTTGCGGGCCGCCACCAGTTCCAGCACCGTGCGCCAGTCCTCCAGGATCCCGGCGTCGAAACCGACGGACCGGCCCTCCTCGTCCGCCTGGCGCAGCCGGACCAGGTCGTCGTCGGCGCGGCCGGCCGGCCCGCGCTGGTGGCGTACGAGGCGGGAGACCCGCTCGCCGAGCAGGGGGCGCACCGCCTCGGCGGCGCGGACCACCTGGCCTGCCTCGTCCCCCGGGCGCAGCATCCGGCCGATGTCGTGCACCAGCCCGGCCACCTGGAGCTCCTTGTCGGCGGGACGGCTGCGGCGCAGCAGGGCGGCGGTGCGGAGTGCGTGTTGGTGCGGGCAGGCGTACAACAGATCCATCAGCTCATCGACGCTGCGCAGCTCCATGCGTCAGTCCTCCCGCGAGACGGACGTTGCCCAAAGTCAGCAGATCATGGCGAGCTTTCGACTCGGCCAACGGCACTTGAACTGAGCTACGTGGCCGTCACTGTGAGACAACTGGGTGATTTTAAACTACCCATCATGTAACAAACAGTCGCAAAATGGTGCTGATGGAGCACGGCCCGGGGCCGGATAGTTACGTCTTGTTTGCAATCCCTATCGAGCGGACCCCCGCTCATTTGGTTAATCTGGAAGTCGACGGACAGCAGCACGGGGTTCCACCCACACCCACGGTCCGTCCCGGGACAAGCCGGATCATCACGGCCTGCTCTCACGAGTTACCGGCGCCACCGCGTCCGAACTGGCCTTCCATCCAGACCCGAGCGGGCGTGCGGCGCCGAAACGCAGACCGGCCGGTATGCCCGAGGGTTACCCGACACATAAGGAGTGCGCGGTGACACCGGAGAAGACGAATCGCGATCAGCGCCCCAAGGAACGCACGGAGCGCGCGGGCCGCCGGCCCGGAGAACTCGGCAGCCTGGACGTGTGGGCCCGGTCCGCCCCGATCCGCCTCGCGGGCTACGAGGACGACCTCGCCGAACCCCACATCCTGCCGAGCGTGGACTGACCCCCCGGGTCGGTCCGTCGCGATCGCCGTCGCATGGGCGTGCGAGACTCACGCCCATGCTGATCAGAGACGCCGTTGCCGAGGACTGGCCGCGGATCTGGCCGTTCTGGCACCGGATCGTCGCCGCCGCCGAGACGTACGCCTGGGACCCCGACACCTCCGAGGAGGCCGCCCGCGCCCTGTGGATGAGCCCGGCCAAGCGGGTCTACGTCGCCGAGGACGACACCGGCGCCGTGGTCGGCTCCGCCTACCTCGCCCCGAACTACGGCGGACCCGCCGCGGGCGTGGCGAACGCGGGCTTCATGGTCGACCCCGACCGCACCGGCCAGGGCATCGGCCGGGCCCTGGCCGAGCATGTCCTCACTGAGGCGAGCACCCACGGCTACCACTCGATGGTCTTCAACGCCGTGGTGGAGACGAACCCCGCGGTCGCCCTGTGGAAGTCCCTGGGCTTCACCGTCCTCGCGACGGTTCCCGACGCGTACGACCATCCCCGCCGCGGCAGGGTGGGGCTGCACATCATGTACAAGGCGCTCGACCGGCCGGAGGGCGCAGACGCGTGACGGCCGAGGAGTACAGCGCCGCCGACATCGAGATCATCGAGTTCGACGCACACGTGCGCCGGAGGCCGGCGATGTACTTCGACCTCCCGCGCGATCACCCCGGCCTGGCCACCCGGGTGCTGTGCCGGATCCTGACGCACGCCCTGCATCCGGCGCCCCGGCTGGCCCCGGACCACGCCCCACGGGTCCTGGCGGAGATCCACGGGGACCTCGCCTTCACCGTCACGGACGACCTGGCCGAAGCCCTGGACGCCTACCCGGGCCGACCGCGGCCCGGGTACTACGGCACGCTGCTCGGTCCCGACCGCTGGGTCGGCGGCGCGGCGGTGGCGCTCGGCACGTGGACCGTCGTCGAGGTGTGGCGGGACGGCCACGGCGTCCGGCAGGAACTCTCGGGGATCCGCCCGGCGCGAGAACTCCGGAGCTTCGACCCGCCCGCCGGGGCGGGCACGCGCGTCGCCCTCACGCTCGACCCCGCGTACTTCGCCCCGGGATCGGCGATCACCACCGACCTCGCCGGCCTCGACCTGCACGGCCCGTACTGCGAGGCGCCGCCCGGCCCGGGTTCCGTCACCGTCCGGGACCTGCGCGACGGGCGTGAGTTCCGCTACCGCTGATCCGCCAGGGGCGCCGTCCGCTGCCACGGGTGCAGCCGCTCCAGCTGCTCGGCCAGGGTGAGCAGGTCCTCCTCCGTGCCCGGGCGGCCGACCAGCTGTACGGCGCAGGGGGCGCCGGAGGGCAGGGTGCCGAAGGGGACCGCCATGGCGGGCCAGCCGGTGAGGTTCCACGGGGGCGTCATCGGCGAGTAGTTCGTGTTGACGAGGAGGTTGGGCAGCCAGCCCCGCTCGTGCCACGGGACGGCCTTGGGCGAGCGGCGGGCCAGGGCCGGGGTGAGCAGCACGTCGTGCTCGGCGAAGAAGGGCGTCAGCCGACGGCGCAGGCGCTCGCGCCGATCGCCGGTGCGGACGCCGGGCAGGAAGCGGCGGCCCACGGCCGCGTGGATCCGGGTCCGGCGGGCCAGCCGCGCCGGGTCCAGATCCGCCGCGTCCACCGCCGTGCCCGCCGTCCAGTGCTGGAGCGAGGTCACCCCCAGGGAGAGCGGGAACGGCGGATCCGCCCGCCGCACCTCGTGGCCGGCCCCGCCCAGCAGCCGGGCCGCCTCCTTGACCGCGTTCGTATACGGTCCGGAGACGGTGACGCCGACCAGCGGGCTGCGCAGCGAGACCGCGATCCGGCGCGGGGCGGGCTCGTCGGCACGGACGAACTCCGTGTCCGCCAGCACCGAGAGCACCAGGCGCAGATCCTCGACCGTGGTGGCCAGCGGCCCGTTCTCGGACATCCCGAACCAGTCGCCGTTGCCGATCCCCGCCGGCACCACCCCGTGCCCCGGCTTCAGGGTGACGAGGCCGCAGTTGGCCGCCGGGATGCGCAGCGAGCCCATGCCGTCGTTGCCGAGCGCGACCGGCACCAGGCCGGCGGCCACCGCGGCCGCGCTGCCGCCCGACGAACCGCCCGCCGTGCGCGAGGTGTCCCAGGGGTTGCGTGACGTGCCGTGCACGCCCTCCGTCGTGCCGAAGACGCACAGCTCGGGCACATTGGTCAGCCCCACGACCACCGCGCCCGCCGCCCGCAGCCGGGCCACCGTGACATGGTCCTCGTCGGCGGGCGTATCGGGGGTCGCCGCGGAGCCGATCCGGGTCGACTCGCCGCGTACGGCCAGGTTGTCCTTGACCGCCACGGGCACTCCGGCGAGGGGGAGTTCACCCAGGTCGGAGCGGGCCGCCACCTCGTCGGCCTCGTTCAGCGCCGCCTCCGTCCGGACCGCGCGGAACGCGCCGATCCGGCCGTCGAGCCGCTCGATCCGCGCGAGATGGTCGGCCACCACCTCGCGGGGCGTGGCCCGCTTCTCGCGTACGGCGGCGGCGATCTCGGCGGCGGTCCGGCCGACCCAGCTGGTCACGGGCGCTCCTAGGGGTACTCGTCAGTCCATGTACTCGTCGGTACGTAGGGAGAACTGTGCACGGTCGCACCCGCCGCGTCGAGAGGCTGCCGATCGGCCACCAGGTCATCCGATCAATCTCTCAACTGCCTTCTTCTGACGCCCCATTGACAGTGCTCCGAGCCCCGCCAATCATCAGACATCCGATGAATGGGAGCCGCTCATGAGTACGTACCCCAGACGCCAGGTCCTGGGTGCCGCGGCGGGTGTCGCCGCCTCGGCCGCCCTTCCGCTCACCGCGGCGACGAGCGCGCGGGCCGCCGACAGCGCCGGGGAGGGGGACGGGCCCTGGGCCCCCGTCCCCGACCCGGTGCATGTCCCGCTCGACGCCTACTTCGACAACGACGGCATCGACACGGCCACCGCGCGCGGCGAGGTGTGTGGGCAGCACGGTTCACGCAACGCTCGTGCTGCCCCGCCCGATCAGCCGCGGTACCGGTACCCGGACCGTTCGGGCCGGGCCGCCGTCCAGCAGTGCGGTCAGTTCGGTCGCGGCCGTGCGGCCGAACTGCACGCTGTCCCGGGACAGGGCCGACAGCCAGGGCTGGACCATGCGGCACAGGGCCGAGTCCTCCCAGGAGATCACCGAGACGTCCGCCGGTACGGAGAAGCCGAGTTCGGACGCGGCGGCGAGGCCGGCGACGGCCATCACGTCGTTGTCGTAGATGAGGGCGGTCGGGGCGGGGGAGCGGCGCAGGACGCGGCGGGTGACGGCCGCGCCCTCCGTGTCGGAGTAGTCGGTGGTCACGGAGGTCACCTCGGTGAGGCCGCGCCGCTCGGCCTCCGCGCGCAGGGTGCGGATGCGGCGCTGGGTGTGCGCGAGGTCGGGCAGGCCCGCGATGTGCACGATCCGGCGATGCCCGAGCGCGGTCAACTCGTCGACCACGGAGGCCATCGCGCCCGCGTCGTCCGCCCACACCGTGGACAGGCCCGGGTGGCGCTCGTCCGGCGCGCCGCCGATCACCACGGCGGGCAGGCCGAGTTCGTCGAGCAGGTCGGGGCGCGGGTCGTCGGCGCGCGGGTCCACCACCAGGACGCCGTCCACCCGGTGCTCGGCCCACCAGCGCCGGTAGACCGCGCACTCGTCGTCGAGATCCTGGGCGATCTGGAACAGCAGACCCAGATGGCGTTCGGCCAGCACCTCCTGGATGCCCGAGACGAGTTGGAGGAAGAAGGAGTCCACGCCCAGCGTGCCCGCCGGGCGCGCCAGGACGAAGCCGACCGTGGCCGCGCCCTCCCCGGACAGGGCGCGGGCCGCCGTGCTGGGCCGCCAGCCCAGCTGCTCGGCGACCCGGCGCACCCGGTCCCGGGTGGCCTCGGAGACCCCGGGCCGATCGTTGAGCGCGAAGGAGACCGCGCTCTCGGAGACCCCGGCGCGGCGCGCGATGTCCTTCATCGTCGGCCGGCGCGCGGGCGATCGTCTGCCCGACACCCTGTCCCCTTTCGGGATCCACTAATGCGCTTGAGTTCAACCAACCTAAAGCGCATTAGCGATCGAGGCAATAGTCCGTACGTGAGCCTGTGAACAGGGGATTTGAGGGCAAGGTGGCCAACTAATGCATTTAGCTGGGGCGAATCCATTGACGGGCCCCGGAAACGGCGTGCAAGGTCTGGCCCGGCACCTTCGACCACCTTCCTCGCAAAGGAGCCGTCCACCGTGCACCTGACTCGCAGAACGTTCGCCGCCGTCGCGGCCGCCGCCCTCCTGCTGCCGCTGAGCGCCTGCGGCTCCGGTGACGACGACGGCGGATCGACCGACGCCTCGGGCAAGGTCGAGGGTGACATCACCTTCCAGACCTGGAACCTGCGCGCCAACTTCAAGGACTACTTCGAGGGGGTGATCGCCGGCTTCGAGAAGAAGTACCCGGGCACCCACGTGAAGTGGATCGACCAGCCCGCCGAGGGCTACGCCGACAAGCTCAGCGCCGACGCCGCCGGCGGCACCCTGCCCGACGTCGTCAACGTCTCGCCCGACCTCCTCGCCCCGCTCGCCAAGGCCGGTCTCGCCCTCGACCTGGACAAGGCGGCCGGAAAGTACAAGTCCGAATACCTCCAAGGGGCTTGGGCCGGCCACCAGGTACCGGGGATGAGCGGGACGTACGCCTTCCCCTGGTACCTGAACACCGGGCCGCTCTTCTACAACAAGTCCCTGTTCGAGAAGGCGGGGCTCAACCCCGACCAGCCCCCGAAGACCTACGACGAACTCTTCGCCGACGCCCTGCGGATGGCGAAGCAGAGCGGCGGCAAGGTCGCCACCCTGGCCAACGTGCCCACCGTCGAGGACTTCGGGCGCTACGGCGTACCGCTCATGAACGAACAGGGCACCGGCTTCGCCTTCAACGACCCGAAGGGCGTCCGACTCCTCACCAAGTACAAGGAGTTGTTCGACGCCAAGGCGCTCGACACGCAGGCCCTGACCGCGACCCCGGAGTCCTCCGGGAAGAAGTTCCTCACCGAGGCCGTCGCCATGAACCCCGGCAGCGCCCTCGACCTCGGCAACTTCAAGAAGAACGCGCCGAACCTGTACAAGAACATCGGCATCACCGACCAGATCACCAGCACCGGCCACGTCAACATGTACGTGATGGGCGTGATGGTCAACTCCCGCACCAAGCACACCCCGGCCGCCGTCGCCTTCGCGCACTACGTCACCGACGCGGAGAACCAGATGTCCTTCGCCAAGAAGGTCGCCATCTTCCCGAGCACCGCCGGCTCCCTCGACGACCCGTACTTCACCAAGGAGGACGGCACCGACGAGACACGGGTGCGCATCGCCGCCGCCAAGTCCCTGAAGAACGCGGTCAACTACACGCCCGTGCTGTTCAGCGAGCAGATGAAGACCGCGCTGCGCAACGAGGTCGCCCGGGCGTTGCAGGGCAAGGAGAGTCCCAAGACGGCTCTTGACAACGCTGTCAAGGCCTGCGACCGGCTCCTTCAGCAGCAGGGCTGAGCCCGGCATGGTGAATCCCGCGATGTCCCGCGTCACCCGGGTGCGGCGCCACCTGCCCACCAGCCCCTGGCTGTTCGCCGCCCCGGGGCTGCTGATCACCGGCGTGTTCGTGCTCTACCCGTTCGTCTCCACGCTGGTCAACTCGCTCACCGACCGCCGCACCCTGATCCCGGGTCACTTCGTGGGCCTCGCCAACTTCCGTGAGCTGCTCCACGACGACATGTTCTGGACCGGGCTGCGCAACAGCTCGCTGTACGTCGTCGGCGTCGTCCCGGCGCTGGTGATCCTGCCCCTGCTGCTCGCCCTCCTGGTCCAGAAGAACATCCCCGGCATCACCTTCTTCCGGTCCGCCTTCTACACCCCGGTCGTCGCCTCGATCGTCGTGGTCGGCCTCATCTGGGTGTGGCTGCTCGACGAACGCGGCCTGGTCAACTCCCTGCTGGAGGCCGTCGGCATCGGCCGGGTCGGCTTCCTCAGCGACCAGTGGCTGCTCCTGCTGAGCGCCATGGCCGTCACGGTCTGGAAGGGCCTCGGCTACTACATGATCATTTACCTGGCCGCGCTGGCGAACGTGCCCCGCGAACTGCACGAGGCCGCCGCGGTGGACGGCGCGGGCCCGGTGCGCCGCTTCCTCACCGTCACCGTGCCCGCCGTGCGCTCCACCATGGTCCTGGTCGCCGCGCTCTCCTCGGTGGCCGCCTTCAAGGTGTTCTCCGAGGTGTACCTGATGGCCGGCCCGAGCGGCGGCCCGGCCGGCGAGGACACCACCCTCGTCATGCTGGTGCAGCGCACCGGCACCGGCCTGACCGGCCGCGTCGGCTACGCCTCCGCCCTGTCCGTCGTCGTCTTCGTGGTGACGGTCGCGCTCATGCTGCTCGTCCTGCGCACCGACCGGAGGGAGGAGTCATGAGCGTCGTCGAGAAGGTACGACCCGCCCCGGCGCCCCCCGTCCCGGGCGAGGCGCGCGTCACCGACGAGCACGGCCGGCGGATACGCGTCTGGGAGCTGGTCCTGCGCTACGCGCTGCTCCTCGTCGTGCTGGCCCTCACCGTCGGCCCGTTCCTGTGGCAGCTGTCCACCTCGCTCAAGGGCCCCACCGAGGACATCTTCAGCTCCCCGCCCTCGTTCCTGCCGAGCCGTCCCACCCTGCACAACTACGAACGGGTCGCGGACACCATCCCGGTGTGGGACTACGCCCTCAACTCGCTCAAGGTCGCCACCGCCAACGTCGCCACGAACTGCGTGGGTTCGGCGCTCGCCGGGTACGCCCTGGCCCGGCTGCGCTACCGGGGCCGGCGCGCGGCCACGCTCGCCTTCATCCTCGCGATGCTCGTGCCCGTCGAGGGCATCGTCATCGCCCAGTTCACGACGATGCGTGAACTCGGCCTGAACAACACGCTCATCGGCGTCGTCCTGCCCGGCTCGATCGGCGCCATGAACGTCCTGCTGATGCGCAACGCCTTCGCCAACCTCCCCTACGAGATCGAGGAGGCGGCCTTCGTCGACGGCGCCGACGCCTGGCAGCGTTTCCTGCGGATCGCCCTGCCCTCGGTGAAGGGGACCCTCGCCGTGGTCGCCGTCTTCGCCTTCATGGGTGCCTGGGACGACTTCCTGTGGCCGCTCATCGTGCTCAGCGACCCGTCCCGGTTCACGCTCACCATCGGCCTCAACTACCTGCACGGCACCTTCGCCAATGACGAACGGCTCGTCGCCGCCGGCACGGTCATCGCCGTCGCGCCACTCATCGCCCTCTTCGCCTGCCTCCAGCGGTACTTCTTCCGCGGCGTGGGCGAGGGTGCCGTCAAGGGCTGAACCCACCCAGCGTCACCAAGGACACCGCATGCCTGCTGCCGTCCGCTTCGGCGTCAACTACACCCCCAGCGAAGGGTGGTTCCACCACTGGCTCGACTTCGACCTCGACGCCGTACGTGCCGACCTCGACTCCATCGCCGCACTCGGCCTGGACCACATCCGGGTCTTCCCGCTGTGGCCGTACTTCCAGCCCAACCGCGCCCTGATCCGCCCGCGCGCCGTCGAGGACCTCGTCCGGCTCGTCGACGCGGCCGCCGAGCGCGGGCTCGACGTCGGCGTGGACGCGCTCCAGGGCCATCTGTCGAGCTTCGACTTCCTGCCGGCCTGGACCCGCACCTGGCACCGGCGCAACCTGTTCACCGACCCGGAGGTGCTCGACGGCCAGGCCGCCTATCTGCACACCCTCGCCACCGCCCTCGCCGACCGGCCCGGCTTCCTCGGCCTGACCCTCGGCAACGAGGTCAACCAGTTCTCGGCCGGTCCGCACCCCGACCCCGACCGGGCCACCGCCGACCAGATCGACGCCTGGCTGATGCGGATGCTCGCGGCCTGCGAGAAGGGCGCCCCCGGCAAGCTGCACCTGCACGCCGAGTACGACGCGACCTGGTACCAGGACGACATGCCGTTCACCCCGGCCCAGGCCGCCCGGCACGGCGCCGTCACGGCCGTCCACTCCTGGGTCTTCAACGGCACCGCGCAGCGCTACGGCCGTACCGCCGTGCCCACCGAACACCACGCCGCGTACCTCGTCGAACTCTGCAAGGCCTGGGCCGACGACCCGCGCCGGCCGGTCTGGCTGCAGGAGGTCGGCGCCCCCGCCCCGCTGATCCCCGCCGAGCACGCGGCCGCGTTCACCGAGGCGACCGTCGCCCACGCCCTGGACTGCCCCGGCCTGTGGGGCATCACCTGGTGGTGCTCCCACGACGTCTCCCGCACCCTCGCCGACTTCCCCGAACTGGAGTACACGCTCGGCCTGCTGACCAACGACCGGCGGCCCAAGGACCTCGCCCGGGTCCTCGCCGACGCGGCCCGCACGAACGCGTACGCCCCCGCGCCGCGCACCACCGCGCTCGTCGTCCCCGCCGATCCGGCCCACCGCTCCCGCTGCGCCCCCGGTGGTCCCGTCTTCGACGCCTTCTTCCGGCTCACCGCCGACGGCGCCCGCCCCACCACCGTCCTCGACACGCGCGCGGCCGACCAGGACCATCTCGCCGCACGCGGCATCACCGAAGTCGTCACTCCCGACCAGGTACTCCCCACCCCACAAGGAGGCACCCGCTCGTGAAGCCCAGCAGACGAACCGTCCTGATCGCCGGCACCGCCGCCGCCCTGGCACCTGCCCGGCCGGCCGCCGGGGCCCCGCGCGCCGCCGCCGCGAACCCGCCGTACGCGTCCTACTGGTACCCGGACTCGTTCCCCGCGGGCAGCCCGGACACCGGTGTCACCTGGCGCAGTCTGAAGGCCTGGCGGCCGGCCGACGACGCCGACCTCGCCCTCAACGCCGCCACCGTGCCCCTCGCGGCCCGTTTCACCCCGACCCCGGCCAACACCACGGCCCGCTCCGGGCAGGCCCGCATCCAGGCCCTGGTCTCCTTCGGGCCCACGTCCGCCAACCCCTCCCAGGGCTCGGGCACCGCCGACTACTACGCGCTCTCCCACTGGGCCTACCTCGACGAACTGGTCTTCTGGGGCGGCTCGGCGGGTGAGGGGCTGATCCTCGCCCCCAACGCGCCGATCGTGGACGCGGCCCACCGGCACGGCGTACCCGTGCTCGGCAACATCTTCCTGCCGCCCGTCGCGTACGGCGGGCAGCTGCAGTGGACCCGCGACCTCGTCCAGAAGGACGCCACCGGTCACTACCCGCTCGCCGACCGACTCGTCGCCGTGGCCGCCGCCTACGGCTTCGACGGGTGGTTCGTGAACGCCGAGACGAGCGGCGGCAACACCGCGCTCGGCACCGCCATGCGCGGCTTCCTCAAGGAGCTGAAGTCCCTCGCGGCCGCCAAGGGGCAGCGGGTGACCTGGTACGACGCGATGACCGTGAACGGGACGGTGAGCTGGCAGGGCGCGCTCAACTCCCAGAACCAGGCGTTCTTCCAGACCGCGGACGACATGTTCGTGGACTTCCGGTGGAGCGCGGGCACCCTCGCCTCCTCGGGCCAGAAGGCCGTCCAACTGGGGCGCAGCCGCTACGAGTTGTGGGCGGGCGTCGACGTCGAGTCGAACGGCTCGGACAGCTACGTGAACTGGGACGCCATCGTGCCGGCCGGGAAGGCGCACGTCACCTCGATCGGCTTCTACCGGCCCGAGTGGACACGTAACCACCTGCCGGCGGGGCGCACCCCGGGCGACTTCCACGCCGCCGACGACCGGTTCTGGACGGGACGGTCGCTGGACCCGTCGCGGCCGGACGGCACGGACGGCTGGCGGGCGCCGGCCGTGTCGGTCGCGGACCGGTCGACGGTGACGCGCGTGCCGTTCGCGAGCGTCTTCAACACCGGGCACGGGCTGCGCTGGTACGAGGACGGGGCGGTGACCTCGGACCTGCCGTGGAACCACCTCGGACTCCAGGACCGGCTGCCGTCGCGGCGGTGGGCGGTGCGGACGGCGGGGCAGCGGCCGGAGGTCACGTTCGACTTCGCGGACGCGTGGCGGGGCGGCAGCAGCGTGCTCGTCCAGGGTGAACTGGATCAACCAGCGGTCCTGGACGTGTATGCGACACGGCTGCCGATCACCGCCGACACGGTTGTCGAGCTGACGCATCGCACCGACGCTGGAGGTGTGAACGTCGAGCTCGCCGTCGCCACCGCCGAGCCGAGCGGCGCCGGTGCGACACCGCCGTACACCTATCTGCCCGTGAACTCGGTCAACACCTGGCAGACGTCGACCGTACGGCTCACAGGGCTGTCCGGCACCGTCCACGCCCTCGGCGTCCGGCTCACCGCGACCGACGGTCCCGTGCGCTGGCGGCTCGGCGGGCTCGCCGTCCGCGACACCGCCCCGGCCCCGGCCGCCCCCTCCGACCCGAGGATCACCGCCGCCTCCGGCGGCGACCTGCGCTTCGCCTGGAGCGCCGCTCCCGGTGACGTGCGCCATTACGAGCTGCACCGCGTCCTGCCCGACGGCACCCGGCGCTTCCTCGGCGGCACCTGCCAGCGGGCGTACTTCGTCGCCGGACTCCGGCCCGAGCAGGGCGAGTCGGCGGCACGGTTCGAAGTGCGGGCGGTGGGGGAGCTCTACACCGCGTCGGCCCCCGTGACCGTCACGCACACCTGGTAACCACCCTCGACCCAGCAACGGAGCACCCCGCATGCATGACGACCGCAGCCTGGTCGAAGCCCGCCTCCGCCGTGTCCTCGACGAACGCGTCCGCCCCGCCGTGTACCCCGAGTCCGTACCGCTGGACGTGGCCGTGTGGCACGCGCCCGGCGAACCCGTACCGGTCGAGGAGGGGCTCGCGGCCGAACCCGAGCCGATCGAGGTGGGCGCCCGGTGGGGTGCTCCCTGGGGCACCA
This sequence comes from Streptomyces sp. NPDC054794, assembly GCF_053611585.1. Lineage (NCBI taxonomy): Bacteria > Bacillati > Actinomycetota > Actinomycetes > Kitasatosporales > Streptomycetaceae > Streptomyces > Streptomyces sp. NPDC054794. The sequence continues at coordinate 105,013 of NZ_JBSHAQ010000001.1, forward strand.
GCTGGTTCCGGGTGACGGGGACCGTCCCCGAGGCCTGGGCCGGGAAGACCGTCGAGGCCCTCCTGGACCTCGGCTTCGACGAGAACATGCCCGGCTTCCAGTGCGAGGGCCTGGTCTACCGCCCCGACGGCACCCCGGTGAAGGGCCTCAACCCGCGCAACCAGTGGGTCCGCGTCGGCGCCCCCGTCGAGGGCGGCGAGCGGGTGCGGCTGCACATCGAGGCCGCCTCCAACCCGGTCGTCCTCGACTACCACCCCTTCCGGCCCACACGGCTGGGCGACAAGGAGACCGCGGGCACCGAGCCCCAGTACACGCTCACCCGCATGGACCTCGCGGTCTTCGACGAGACCGTGTGGCAGCTGGTGATCGACCTGGAGGTGCTCGGCGAGCTGATGGCCGAGCTGCCGGTGGACTCGGCCCGCCGCTGGGACCTGCTGCGCGCGCTGGAGCGGGCGCTGGACGCGATCGACCTCCAGGACGTGGGCGGGACGGCGGCGCGGGCCCGGTCCTGCCTCACCGACGTCCTGTCCGCGCCCGCCGTCCCCTCCGCCCACCGCGTCAGCGCCGTCGGGCACGCGCACATCGACTCGGCGTGGCTGTGGCCGCTGCGCGAGACCGTGCGCAAGGTGGCCCGCACGACCGCCAACATGACCGCGCTCCTGGAGGACGAGCCCGAGTTCGTCTTCGCCATGTCCCAGGCCCAGCAGTGGGCGTGGGTGAAGGAACACCGGCCCGAGGTGTGGGCGCGGGTGAAGAAGGCGGTGACGGACGGGCGGTTCGTGCCGGCCGGCGGCATGTGGGTGGAGTCGGACACCAACATGCCGGGCTCGGAGGCGATGGCCCGTCAGTTCGTGCACGGCAAGCGGTTCTTCCTCGACGAGTTCGGCGTCGAGAACCAGGAGGCCTGGCTGCCCGACACCTTTGGCTTCGCCGCGGGCCTGCCGCAGATCATCCGGGCCGCGGGCGCGAAGTGGCTGCTCACGCAGAAGATCTCCTGGTCCCAGACCAACAAGTTCCCGCACCACACCTTCCAGTGGGAGGGCATCGACGGCACTCGGATCTTCACCCACTTCCCGCCGGTCGACACCTACAACTGCTCCATGCGCGGCTCGGAAATCGCCCACGCGGCCCGCAACTTCAAGGACAAGGGGTCTGCCCGCCACTCCCTCGCGCCGACCGGCTGGGGCGACGGGGGCGGCGGCACGACCCGCGAGATGATCGCCAAGGCGGGCCGGCTGCGGGACCTGGAGGGCTCGGCCACCGTCCGCTGGGAGACGCCCGAGGCGTTCTTCGAGAAGGCCGAGGCCGAATACCCCCACCCGCCGGTCTGGGTCGGCGAGCTCTACCTCGAACTCCACCGCGCCACCCTCACCAGCCAGGCGAAGACCAAGCAGGGCAACCGCCGCAGCGAACACCTCCTGCGCGAGGCCGAACTGTGGGCGGCCACCGCCACTGTTCGCACTGAATTCCCCTACCCCTACGAGGAGTTGGACCGCATCTGGAAGACGGTCCTGCTGCACCAGTTCCACGACATCCTGCCCGGCTCGTCCATCGCCTGGGTGCACCGCGAGGCCCGCGCCACCTACGACCGCCTCGCCGCCGAACTGGGCGCGATCATCGACGCCGCCCAGCGTGCCCTGGCCGGTGAGGGCGAGACCGCTCTCGTCTTCAACGCGGCCCCGCACCCGCGCGCGGGTGTACCGGCGGGCGGCGCGGCCGCACCGGTGGCGCAGGGTGCGACGACCGTGTCGCCCCGCCCGGACGGCGGACACGTCCTCGACAACGGCCTGCTGCGGATCGCCGTCGACGCCCGGGGCCTGGTCGTCTCGGCGTACGACATCGGGGCCGGCCGCGAGACCGTGGCCCCCGGCCGGGCCGCGAACCTCCTCCAACTCCACCCCGACTTCCCGAACATGTGGGACGCCTGGGACGTCGATGCCTTCTACCGCAACAGCGTCACGGACCTCACGGACCTCGACGAGCTGGGCGTCGGCGAGGACGGCGGCTCGGTTCGGATCGTCCGCTCCTTCGGCTCCTCGCGCGTCACCCAGGTGCTGTCGCTGCCGCCGGGCGAGCGGCGGCTGGTGCTCGACACGGAGGTCGACTGGCACGAGACCGAGAAGTTCCTCAAGCTGGCCTTCCCGCTCGACCTGCACGCCGAACGGTACGCGTCCGAGACCCAGTTCGGGCATTTCCACCGCCCCACTCACACCAACACCTCCTGGGAGGCGGCCAAGTTCGAGGCCTGCAACCACCGCTTCGTCCATCTGGAGGAACCCGGCTGGGGCGTGTCGATCGTCAACGACTCCACCTACGGCCACGACGTCACCCGCACCGTCCGCACCGACGGTGACCGCGGTACGACCACCACGGTCCGGGTCTCCCTGCTGCGTGCCCCCCGCTTCCCCGACCCCGAGACCGACCAGGGCGTCCATCGCTTCCGGCACGCCCTGGTCCCCGGGGCGGGTATCGGGGACGCGGTCCGCGAGGGCTGGCGGATCAACCTGCCGGAACGCCGCCTGCCCGGCGCCCGCGAGGTCGCCCCGCTGGTCACCGTGGACAACGAGGCGGTCGTGATCACGGCGGTGAAACTGGCCGACGACGGCAGCGGCGACGTGGTGGTCCGCTTCCACGAGGCCCACGGCGGACGCGCCGTTGCCACGCTCACGGCGGGCTTCCCGGTCACGGGCGTCACGGCGACGGACCTGCTGGAGCGACCGGGAGAGCGGGAGGCGACGCTCGTGTGGGACGGGGCCCGGGTCACCGTACGGCTGCGCCCGTTCGAGCTCATGACTCTGCGCCTGCAGCGGGGTTGAGCCTGTCGCGCGTCTGCGTCGGTGGGTGGGTCGGTCTCACGTCTGCGTCGGGGTTGGGCTCGTCTCGCGCCTGTGTCGGGGTTGGGTCCGTCTCGCGCGTGCGTCGGGGTTGGGTCCGTCTCGCGCCCGTGCTGGGGGTGGGTCCGTCTCGCGCCCGTGCTGGGGTTGGGTCCGTCTCGCGCCCGTGCTGGGGGTGGGTCCGTCTCGCGCCTGTGTCGGGGTTGGGCCGTCTCGCGCGTGCGTCGGGGTTGGGCCCCTCTCGCGGCCGTGCCGGGGTTGAGTCCGTCCCGTGCCGGTGTCGGGGGTGGGCCCACGTCGGGGTTGGATTCGCCCCGCGCCCGCGCCGGAGTTGAGCCCGCCCCGCGCCCGCCGGAGTTGAGCCCGTCCCGCGCCCGCGCCGGAGTTGAGCCCGTCCCGCGCCCGCGCCGGAGTTGAGCCCGCCCCGCGCCCGCCGGAGTTGAGCCCGTCCCACGCCCGCCGGAGTTGACCCCGCCCCGCTCCCGCGCCCCCGCTTTGCCCGGTGCGGGCGCGGGGACCATGATGTGGCGATGAGACGAAGAAGGGTCCCCGACCAGTCCTGGGCCGCGGAGCCTGATCCCCTGCTGGCGCTCGCGCGGCGGGAGTTGACGTTCTACGCGACGGCCTGCGAGCGGGCCAGGCGGCTGCACTACGTCACCGAGATCGGCGCGCTCGCCACCACCTCGGTGACGGTCGTGGCCGCCGGTCTGCGCGCTCCCGCCTGGCTGACCGCCCTGATCGCGGGCGGCGCCGTCTTCTTCACGGGCATGCGGCAGCTGTTCGGGGCCGGCTCGCGCTGGGTGCTGGCCGCGCAGGCGCGCGAGACGCTGCGCCAGGCGGTCGATCGCTATCTCCTGCTGCCCGAGGAGGGACGGGACGCGGCGGCGCGGCAGGCGCTCCAGACGGTGATCGAGGAGGTGCACACCAACGAGCTGCGGGCCTGGTCCGAGGCGCAGGCCCAGCGCCCGGAACCGCCCGTGCCCGCGGCGGGAGGCTGACCAGCCGGCTCAGGAACCCAGCTGCGCCCTGAGCCACTCCTCCACCTCGCCCACGTGCGCGGCCGCCGCCGCCCGTGCCGCCTCCGGGTCGCGGGCCGCCAACGCCCGGTGGATGGCGGCGTGTTCGCGGCGGGTGCGGGCGAAGGCACCCTCCTCCTGGTAGCCGCGCCACACGCGGGCGCGGAAGGTGCGCGAAGACAGTCCGTCCAGGATGGCCGCCATGGTCTCGTTGCCCGCGGCGTTCGCGATCTCGCGGTGGAAGGCCAGATCGTGGGCGAGGATCTCCTCGGGGTCGTCGGTGGCGTTCATGGCCGTCAGATGCTTCTCCACCTCGGCCAGCCGGTCCGGGGTGATGCGCGCGGCGGCCAGCGCCGTCGCCGTGGACTCCAGGACCCGGCGCACCTCCAACAGCTCCACCAGACGGGGGCCCCGGGACAGATCGGCGACGACGCCGAAGGTCTCCAGCAGATCACCCGCTTCGAGCGCCGTGACGTAGATCCCGGACCCGTGCCGGGCCTCCAGCACGCCCAGGACCGTCAGCGCGCGGATCGCCTCGCGCATCGAGCTGCGGGAGATGCCCAGCTGGGCGGCCAGATCGCGCTCGGTGGGCAGCCGCTCCCCGGGCTCCAGCCGGCCCTCGCCGATCATCGCCTTGATCTGCTCGATGGCGCGCTGCGTCACCGTGCCCTTCTGCGGGGCTGCTTCGTCCACGCCACTCCTCCAGTCAGCGGGTGCGTCGCAGTCTAGTCATGGAGGTGGTCGGACCACTACGTGCGAGAAGCGGGAAAATTCCGGTTCGGAGGCTGTTGTTTCGAGGGAGTGGTCTGATAAGTATGCGGGCAACTGCTCGACCACGCTCGATGAGGAGCTGCCAGATGCCCGGCAGAACAGTGCGGAAACCGAGTAACCCGAGTAACCCCAGTGACCCGAGGCACCCGCGGAAGCGGAACCGGTCCAGGACGATCGGCATGGCGGCCCTGGCCGTCGGCACCTCGCTCGTGCTCGCCGCCTGCGGCAGCACCAAGGACAGCGCGAGCGCGGGAAGCGGCGGCACCGGCAAGGTCGGGGTGGTCCTGCCCCTGCTGACCTCGCCGTTCTGGCAGTCGTACAACGACTACGTACCCAAGATGGCCAAGTCCGAGGGCGTCGACGCGCTGAAGACGGTCAACTCCAACAGCGACCCCTCGCAGCAGATCACCGACATCAACAACGAGCTCAACCAGGGCGTCAAGGGCCTGGTCGTCGCCCCCCTGGACAGCGCCGCCATCGAGGCCGGCCTCGACCAGGCGAAGCGCAAGGGCGTGCCGGTCGTCGCCGTCGACGTCGCCCCCGACAAGGGCATGGTCGCGATGGTCGTCCGCGCCGACAACGTCGCCTACGGCGAGAAGGCCTGCGACTACCTCGGCAAGCACATCACCAGCGGCAAGGTCGTGCAGATCATGGGCGACCTCGCCTCGGTCAACGGCCGGGACCGCTCCGAGGCCTTCCGCGCCTGCGTGAAGAAGAACTACCCGCAGCTCAAGGTGCTGGAGATCCCCGCCAAGTGGGAGTCCGACACCGCCGCCTCCAAGCTCGACACGCTGCTCAACGCCAACCCCGACATCAAGGGCATCTACCTGCAGGCCGGCGGCGTGTACCTGGCGCCCACCCTGCAGACCCTCAAGTCGAAGAACATGCTCAAGGCGGCCGGGCAGAAGGGCCACATCGCCATCGTCTCCAACGACGGCATCCCGCAGGAGTTCGACGCCATCCGCAAGGGCGAGATCGACGCCACCGTCTCCCAGCCCGCCGACGCCTACGCCCGGTACGGCATGTACTACATCAAGGCGGCCATGGCCGGGAAGACGTTCCAGCCCGGTCCCACCGACCACGGCTCGACGATCGTCAAGCTGCCCAGCGGCATCCTGGAGGACCAGCTGCCGGCGCCCCTGGTCACCAAGGAGAACGTCGACGACCCGAAGCTGTGGGGCAACACGGTCCAATGAGCGCACCCGGGATCACGCCTCTGGTGGAAGCGCGGGGCATCGTCAAGCGGTACGGCCCCACGGTCGCCCTCGCCGACGGCCGGCTCACGGTGCTGCCCGGCGAGTCGCACGCGCTCGTCGGCCGCAACGGCGCCGGCAAGTCCACCCTCGTCAACGTCCTCACCGGCCTCCAGGCACCGGACGAGGGCACGGTCCGCTTCGACGGCGAGCCCGCGCCCGCGCTCGCCGACCGCGACGCCTGGCGCCGCAAGGTCGCCTGCGTCTACCAGAAGCCCACCGTCGTACCGGAGTTGACGGTCGCCGAGAACCTCTTCATCAACCGGCAGCCCCTGCACCGGGGGTTCATCAGCTGGCGCCGGTTGAGGAGCGAGGCGGCCGCGCTCCTCGACACCTGGGACGTCCATGTCGACCCCGAGGCGCGCACCGCCGACCTCAAGGTCGAGGACCGCCAAATGGTCGAGATCGCCCGGGCGTTGAGCTTCGGCGCCCGGTTCATCGTCCTCGACGAGCCGACCGCCCAGCTCGACAACCGCGAGATCGAGCGGCTGTTCACCCGCATGCGGGCCCTGCAGGACTCCGGCGTCACCTTCCTGTTCATCTCGCACCACCTCCAGGAGGTGTACGAGGTCTGCCAGACCGTCACCGTGCTGCGCGACGCCCGCTGGATCACCACCGCTCCGGTCGCCGACCTGCCCAGGTCGGCGCTGGTGGAGGCGATGGCGGGCGAGTCCGTCGAGGACCGGGCGTACACCCGGGACACGGTGGCCGCCGATGCCCCGGTCGTGCTCGACGTGCGCGGTCTGACCTCCGCCGCGTACCGGGACGTCGACCTCACGGTCCGCCGCGGTGAGGTCGTCGGACTCGCCGGCATCAGCGGCAGCGGCAAGACCGAGCTGGCCGAGTCCCTCGCAGGACTGCACACTCCGAGCGGGGGCAGTGCCGAACTCGACGGCGCGAGGCTCCCGTTCGGCGACGTACGGGCCGCGCTGGCGGCGGGCGTCGGCTGTGTGCCCCGCGACCGGCACGAACAGGGCCTCGTCCCGGGCATGACCGTCGGGGACAACACCACGTTGACCGTCCTGGACCGGCTCGGCCGCTTCGGTCTCGTCGGCACCGACCGCCGACGCGGCGTCGCCACCGGGCTGATCGAACGCCTCGACATCCACACCGAGGGCCCCGAACAGCCCGTGTCCGACCTCTCCGGCGGCAACGCGCAGAAGGTCGTCATGGCCCGCGCCCTCGCCTGTGACCCGCGGCTGCTCGTCCTGATCAACCCCACCGCGGGCGTCGACGTGAAGTCCAAGGAGTCCCTGCTGGCCCGGGTGGACAACGCCCGCGAGGACGGCACCGCCGTCCTCGTCGTCTCCGACGAACTCGACGACCTGCGCCGCTGCGACCGCGTCCTCGTCCTCTTCCACGGCCGCATCGTCGCCGAGCACCCGGCGGGCTGGCGCGACCACGAGCTGATCGCCTCCATCGAAGGAGTGGACCATGGCTGACACCAAGGCCCCGCCGCTCACCCCGCCGCTCGCCCCCGACCCCCGTGCGGCCCGGACGGTGCTGCTCCGCCGGGCTCGCGAACTCGCCCTGGTCCCGGCCCTGTTGCTGCTCATGGTGCTCGGCGCGGTGGTCAACGACTCCTTCCTGACCGAGCGCAACCTGATCTCGATCCTCGGCGCCTGTGCCGCGCTCGCGATGGTCGTGCTCGCCGAGTCCCTGGTGCTCATCACCGGCAGGTTCGACCTGTCCCTGGAGTCGGTCGTCGGCATCGCGCCCGCCGTGGGCGCGCTCCTCGTCCTGCCGTCCGCCCAGTCCGGCTGGGGCACCGAACTCCCGGCGCCGCTCGCGCTGTTCGCGGTCCTCCTCGTCGGGGCGGCCGTCGGCGCGTTCAACGGCGTCCTCGTCGTCACCTTCCGGCTCAACGCGTTCATCGTGACGCTGGCCATGCTGATCGTGCTGCGCGGACTGCTGGTCGGCGCGACCAAGGGCAGGACCCTCTTCGGCATGCCGGACAGCTTCTACTCCCTGGCCACCACCACCTTCCTGTCCGTCCCGCTGTCGGTGTGGCTGGCGGCGATCGCCTTCGCGGTCGCCGGGCTCGTCCTGCGCTACCACCGCGTCGGCCGCGCCCTGTACGCCATCGGCGGCAACGCGGACGCGGCCCGCGCGGCCGGCATCCGGGTCGAACGCGTGATGCTCGGGGTGTTCGTCGTCGCGGGCGTGCTCGCCTCGGTCGGCGGCATCATGCAGACCGGCTACGTCGGCGCGATCAGCGCCAACCAGGGCAACAACATGATCTTCACCGTGTTCGCGGCCGCGGTGATCGGCGGCATCAGCCTGGACGGCGGCAAGGGCACCATGTTCGGCGCCCTGACCGGCGTACTCCTGCTCGGCGTCGTACAGAACCTGCTCACCCTCGCCCAGGTGCCCTCGTTCTGGATCCAGGCCATCTACGGCGGAATCATCCTGGTCGCCCTCATGATCGCCCGCGTGACGACGGGCCGGGCACAGGACTGACCCGCTCCGCCACCTCCTCACCGACCGAAAGGCCTTCCGTGTCCCCGACCCCCGCCCGCGTGAGCGCGGTCGACACCTACGACATCCGCTTCCCGACCTCGCGCGAGCTGGACGGCTCCGACGCGATGAACCCGGACCCGGACTACTCGGCGGCCTATGTGGTGCTGCGCACCGACGCGGCCGACGGGCACGAGGGGCACGGGTTCACGTTCACCATCGGGCGGGGCAACGATGTCCAGGTCGCGGCGATCCACGCGCTGCGGGACCACGTCCTCGGCCGTACGGTCGAGGAGCTGTGCGACGACCCCGGGTCGCTGTTCCGGGACCTGATCGGCGACAGCCAGCTGCGCTGGCTCGGCCCGGAGAAGGGCGTGATGCACATGGCCATCGGCGCCCTGGTCAACGCGGTCTGGGACCTCGCCGCCAAACGGGCCGCCAAGCCGCTGTGGAGGCTGCTCGCCGACGCCGAACCGGAGTGGCTCGTCCGGCAGATCGACTTCCGGTACATCACGGACGCGCTCACCCCCGAGGAGGCCCTGGGGCTCCTGCGCCGCGGCCGGCCGGGCGCGCCCGAGCGGCGGGCCCGGCTGCTGGAACGCGGCTACCCCGCCTACACCACGTCCGCCGGCTGGCTCGGCTACGACGACGACAAGCTGACCCGGCTGGCCGCCCAGGCGGTCGCCGACGGCTTCGGGCAGATCAAGCTCAAGGTGGGCGCCGACCTCGACGACGACGTGCGCCGCTGCCGCGTCGCCCGCTCGGTGGTCGGCCCCGGCATCCGCATGGCCATCGACGCCAACCAGCGCTGGGACGTCGCGGAGGCGATCCGCTGGACCAGGGCCCTCGCCGAGTTCGACCCGTACTGGATCGAGGAGCCCACCAGCCCCGACGACGTCCTCGGCCACGCGGTGATCCGCAAGGCGGTCGCGCCCGTCAAGGTGGCCACCGGCGAGCACGTGCACAACCGCATCGTCTTCAAGCAGATGCTCCAGGCCGGCGCCCTCGACGTGGTGCAGATCGACGCGGCCCGGGTCGGCGGCGTCAACGAGAACCTCGCCATCCTGCTGCTCGCGGCCAAGTTCGGCGTCCCCGTCTGCCCGCACGCGGGCGGCGTCGGCCTGTGCGAACTCGTCCAGCACCTCTCGATGTTCGACTACCTGGCGGTCTCCGGCACCACCGACGACCGGGTCATCGAATACGTCGACCACCTGCACGACCACTTCCTCGACCCGGTGGTGATCCGCCGGGGTCACTACACGGTACCCACCGCGCCGGGCTTCTCGGCCGCCATGCGGCCCGAGTCCATCGCGCGCTACACGTTCCCCGGCGGCACCTTCTGGGCCGCCGACCCCGAGACGCGGAAGGGACAGGCGGCATGAGCGACTTCGAGGGCCTGACGGCCCTGGTGACCGGCGGTGCCGGCGGGATCGGCCGGGCCACCGCGGAACTCCTCGCCGAGCGCGGCGCCCGGGTCGCCGTCCTCGACCTGGACCCGTCGACGGTGGACAAGCCCCTGCTGGGCCTGCGCGCCGACGTCGGCGACGACGCGTCGGTGCGCGCCGCCGTCGCGCGGGCGGCCGAGGACCTCGGCGGCCTCGACGTCCTGGTCAACAACGCGGGCATCGGCGCCCAGGGCACCGTCGAGGACAACGACGACACGGAATGGCGCCGGGTCTTCGACGTCAACGTCCTCGGCATGGTCCGTGCCGCCCGTGCCGCCCTGCCCCACCTGCGCCGCTCCCGGCACGCGGCGATCGTCAACACCTGCTCGATCGCCGCCACCGCGGGACTTCCGCAGCGCGCCCTCTACAGCGCCACCAAGGGCGCCGTGTACTCCCTGACCCTGGCCATGGCCGCCGACCACGTCCGCGAGGGCATCCGCGTCAACTGCGTCAACCCCGGTACGGCGGACACCCCGTGGATCGGCCGCCTGCTGGACGCCGCCCCCGACCCGGCCGCCGAACGGGCAGCCCTGGAGGCCCGGCAGCCCACCGGACGGCTCGTGTCCGCGGCCGAGGTCGCGGGCGCCATCGCCTATCTGGCGAGCCCGCTCTCCGGCGCCACCACCGGCACCGCCCTCGCCGTCGACGGCGGCATGCAGGGCCTCAGGCTCCGCCCGGCGGGCCGGTGAACACCCTGGGCCGCAGCGGCGTCCGGGTGAGCCCGCTGGCCTTCGGCGCGGCCGGGATCGGCAACCTGTACACCGAGGTCGGCGAGGAACAGGCGTACGAGGCGGTCACGGCCGCCTGGCGCAGCGGCATCCGCTTCTTCGACACCGCCCCGCACTACGGCCTCGGGCTGTCCGAACGGCGCCTGGGCGCCGCCCTGCGGGCCTTCCCCCGCTCCGAGTACGCCGTCGCCACGAAGGTGGGCCGCCGCCTGGAGCCGTCGTCGGAGGGCGGCGACGACCTGGCCGACGGCTTCGCCGTGCCCGCCACGCACCGCCGGGTGTGGGACTTCAGCGCCGACGGCATCCGCCGCACCCTGGAGGCCAGTCTGGACCGGCTCGGCCTCGACCACGTCGACGTCGTGCACCTCCACGACCCGGACGACCACGCCGAGCAGGCCTTCCGTGAGGGCTACCCCGCCCTGGAGCGGCTGCGCTCGGAGGGGGTCGTGGGCGCGATCGGCGCGGGCATGAACCAGGCCGAGATGCTCACCCGGTTCGTCCGCGACACCGATGTCGACGTGGTGCTCTGCGCGGGCCGCTACACCCTGCTGGACCAGCGCGCCCGGACCGAACTGCTGCCCGCGGCCGAAGAACGGGGCGTGTCCGTCGTCCTCGGCGGGGCCTTCAACTCCGGGCTGCTCGCGGACCCGAGACCCGGCGCGACGTACGACTACACACGGGCGCCCGCCGACCTGCTGGAGCGGGCCCTGCGCATGAGGGAGGTCGCCGACCGGCACGGCATCACCCTGCGCGCCGCCGCCCTGGCCTTCTGCTCCGCGCCCCCGGCCGTCGCGAGCGTGCTGGTGGGAGCCCGCTCGGCCGCCGAAGTCCGCGACTGCGCCGAGCAGTTCACCACACCGATCCCCGCGGCGTTCTGGCAGGAACTGCGGGACACCGGCCTGCTGCCCCCCGAGGAGCCGTCATGAGAGTGGCCCTGCACACCAAGGTCCGCGCGGACCGCGTCGCCGCGTACGAGGCCGCCCACCGCGAGGTCCCGAAGGAACTCACCGACGCGATCCGCGCCGCCGGCGCCACCTCCTGGACGATCTGGCGCAGCGGCACCGACCTCTTCCACCTCCTGGAGTGCGCGGACTACGCCCGTCTCCTGGCCGAGTTGGAGGGACTGCCGGTCAACATCGCCTGGCAGGCGCGGATGGCGGAACTCCTCGACGTGGTGCACGACTACTCCGGCGAGGGCGCGGGTGCCGTGCTGCCCGTCGTGTGGGAGCTGCCGTGACCGTCGACGCCCACCACCACGTCTGGGACCTCTCCGTCCGCGACCAGGAATGGATCGCCGGTCCTGAACTCCGGCCGCTGCGACGGAACTTCACGGTCGCCGACCTGGAGGTCGAGGCCCGCCCGGCCGGAGTCCGGCGCACGGTCCTCGTACAGACGGTCACCGTGGCGGAGGAGACCCCGGAGTTCCTGGCCCTGGCGGAGAAACACGAGCTGATCGGCGGGGTCGTGGGCTGGACCGACCTCACCCGCCCCGACGTCCCCGACCAGTTGGCCCGGCTGCGCGAACTCCCCGGCGGCCGCTATCTGAAGGGCATCCGCCACCAGGTCCAGGGCGAACCCGATCCCCAGTGGCTGCTGCGCCCGGACGTACGCCGGGGACTGGCCGCCGTGGCCGACGCGGGGCTGGTGTACGACCTCGTCGTCCTGCCCCACCAGCTGCCGGCCTGCGCCGCGGCGGCCGCGTCCCTGCCCGGGCTCACCTTCGTCCTCGACCACCTGGGCAAGCCGCCCGTCGCCTCGGGCGCGCGGGAACCCTGGGCGCGTGCCGTCCGCACCCTGGCCGCGCTCCCCAACACCGTCTGCAAGCTCTCCGGCCTGGTGACCGAGGCGGACCTCGCCGCCTGGACGGTGGCCGACCTGCGCCCGTACGCCGAGGTGGTGCTGGACGCGTTCGGTCCCGCGCGGCTGATGTTCGGCTCGGACTGGCCGGTGTGCACGCTCGCGGCGACGTACGCCGACGTGCTCGCCGCCGCGCACGAGCTGACGGCCGGTCTCGGCGAGGCCGAACGCACCCAGGTCTTCGAGGGCACCGCCACCCGCGTCTACCTCTGACCGGACCACCGCCCGCAACCCGGGCGGGGCTCACAGCCGCCGCACCCGCGTCGCCAGCCGGGTCGGCGGCAGGTACTCCCGTACGAAGGTCCGCTCCCAGCACGCACCCGTCTCCCGCAGCTCCCGCCAGGTCGTGTAGCGGTAGCGGAACAGGCGGGCGCGGACGAACCGCGGCGGCTCCTCGGCCGGGAACGGCGAGTGGCGCAGCAGCCGCAGCGTGTCGCGGTCGTTCTCCAGCAGGCGCTCCACCAGGCCGCCGAACCAGGACTCGGCGTACATGGGCGACAGCGCGGCGAACCACATCAGCCAGTCCAGGCGCAGATGGTAGGGGGCGAACTGGCGCGGCCAGTGCCGGGGATCGCCGGGCTTGCCCTTGAACTCGTACTCCCGCCAGTCCGCGTCCTCGCGCGGCACGTCGTCGAGCGTGCCCTCGACCACCACCTCGTACCGGACGCGGCTGACACTGCCGAACGCGCCGTAGGTGTTCACCAGGTGCAGGGGGTCGAAGGAGCGGTTCATCACCTGGCGGCGGGAGATCATGTTCCGCACCGGGTGGTAGCTCAGGAAGAGCAGCAGCGCGGCGACGGCGCACACCACGATCTCGTACCAGAGCGGAGCCGCGGGCACGGACGGCGCGGCGGCCGGGATCCGCAGCGCCGACAGGGCCAGCACGATGGTGATCCAGTTCAGCCAGGAGAAGTTGCCGGACAGCACCAGCCACAGCTGGGTGACGATCATCAGGGCGGCGGCGGCCGTGGCGATCGGCTGCGGAGTGAACAGCAGCACGGGCACCACGAGTTGGGTGAAGTGGTTCGCCGCCACCTCCACCCTGTGCAGCGGTTGCGGCAGATGGTGGAAGAACCAGCTCAGCGGGCCCGGCATCGGCTGGGTCTCGTGGTGGTAGTACAGGCAGGTCAGCTTCCGCCAGCAGGCGTCGCCCCGCATCTTGATCAGACCGGCCCCGAACTCGACCCGGAACAGGATCCAGCGCAGCAGGAAGAGCACCAGCACCGGGGGCGCGACCGCGTCGTTGCCCAGGAAGGCGCCGAGGAAGCCGACCTCCAGCAGCAGCGACTCCCAGCCGAACGAGTACCAGGTCTGGCCGACGTTGACGACGGACAGGTACAGCGCCCAGGGGACCAGCCACAGCAGGATCCCGCCCCACAGCGGGAGTTGGCCGTCCAGTCCCGCCAGCAGCGCCGCCGACACGGCACAACCCGCCCAGGAGCAGGCCGCGAAGAAGCGGTCCGAGTAGTGCAGGTGGAACAGGCTCGGCGCACTCCGGAACGACACCCGCGCCAAAAAACGCGGGATCGGCAGCATGCCGCGCTCACCGAGCAGGGCACGGAACTGGAGGGCCGCCGTCAGGAACGCGACGAGATACACGCCGGCCAGGGCCCGCTGGAAGATCAGCCGGCTCCACCAGTAGTCGGGTGCGGTGAACCAGTCCACGGTCGTGCGCTCCTTTCTCCATTGTGGCGCCGGTGGCGCGGGCCGCCGAAGGGCCGTTGAAGGGCCGCCGAAGGGGCCCGTCACTCTGTGTACCCCTCCGCTCCGCTTGCGTGACCCGAGAAAGCCAAGCAGACAATAGTGACGAACGTGCCCGAGATGGATCGGTCGAGACGATGTCGGAGAACGCGGTGCGGAGACCCACCGGAACCATCGTCGCGGCCGGCGCGCTCTCGGCGGCGCTCCTCGTCGCCGGATGCGCCGCCGGCGGCGACCAGGACAACGAGACCAGCGACGAACTCCTCCTGCAGCCGGTCGGAGCCCAAGGCCCCGACCCCTTCACCGGCTCCACGGCCACCACCGCGGACAACCGGACGCCGCGGTCCGAGGACGCCACGGGGGACACCTCCGTGCCGGTGACCGGGATGCGGACCCTCTCCGGCGGCACCCCCGGCCTGTACAGCGGCATCGCGCGGGTCGGCAGTTGCGACGTGCAACGGCAGATCGGCTATCTGACCGCCGACCGCTCCAAGCGCCGCGCCTTCGCCGAGGCCGAGGGCATCTCCGAGGAGACCGTCCCCGCCTACCTGCGGGGGCTGACCCCGGTCGTGCTGCGGGCCGACACCCGCGTCACCAGCCACGGCTACCGGGACGGGCGGGCGGCCGCGTTCCAGTCGGTCCTGCAGGCCGGCACCGCCGTCCTCGTCGACGACCGGGGCATGCCCCGCGTCCGCTGCACCTGCGGCAACCCGCTGAAGGCGCCCGAGGCGACCGGGGGCGGCGCCCGCACCGGCGGGAGCTCCTGGGCCGGCTACCGGCCCGCCGACGTGGTCGAGGTGACGCCGGCGCCGCAGGTCATGACCAGCCTCACGCTCATCGACCTCGGCAGCCGCACCTGGATCGAACGCCGGACGGGCCACGATGTCGCCCGCGACCAGGTCGTACCGCCGCCGGACACGCAGTCGACCGAGGAGCCGGACCCCTACGAGACCGGCTCCGACGCGACCCCGGACGTCGGCCCCTCGGCCGCCCCGGCGGGCTGCACCGCCCCGAGGACCACCGAGCCGGAGATCGGCGGCGTCGCGGCCCCCGCCCTCCCGGCGGGCACCACGGACTGCGCCCCCTCCGCGGCCCCCACGGCCCGCCCCGGCAACCATCCGACCCCCACAGCGGCGGCCATCGCCCCTGGGACCAACACGGGCACCGGCACGGGAGCCGGTTCCGGCACCGGGGCCGGGAAGACCGGCGGGGCCGACTCGGGCGGCGCGGTCCCTCCGGGGAGCGGGATGACGGGGCAGGGGAGTGGGCTGACGGGGCTGGGCAGCGGCTTGACCGGCCAGGGGAGCGGCCTCACGGGCCAGGGGAACGGTCTGACCGGCCAGGCGAACGGCTTGACCGGGCAGGGCAGCGGGCTGACGGGGCAGGGGAGCGGCTTGACCGGCCAAGGCAGCGGTCTCACCGGGCAGGGGAGCGGCTTGACCGGCCAGGGGAACGGTCTGACCGGCCAGGCGAACGGCTTGACCGGGCAGGGCAGCGGGCTGACGGGGCAGGGGAGCGGCCTGACCGCTCAGGGGAGCGGCTTGACCGGCCAAGGCAGCGGTCTCACCGGGCAGGGGAGCGGGTTGACCGGCCAAGGGAACAGCCTTACCGGCCAGGGCAGTGGCCTGACCTACCAGGGGAGCGGTGCGCTCGACCCGGGCTTCGGTGCGCTCGACCCGGGCAGCGGCTTTCCCGGCCAGGGCAGCGTCCTGCCGGATCAGTTCGGCGGAGTCTTTGGCCAGTTCAGCGGTGTCCCCTACCGGATCGGCGGAGTTCCGGACCAGTTCGGTGGTCTCTCTGGCCGCAACGGCGAAGTCCTGGACCGGTCCGCCGGTGGTCCGGGCCGGACCAGCGGAGCCTTGGACCAATTCGGCGGTGTCCCCGGCCCGATCAGCGAAGTCCCCGGCCAGCTGGACGGTGTCCCCGACCCGATCAGCGAAGTCCCTGGCGAGATGGACGGTGTCCCCGGCCGGATCGCCGGCGCCCCCGAGCCGTACACCGGTCTGCCCGACGCCGTCGTAGGCACCGGCCCGGCCGAGGGAACGTTCCCGGCGCTGCCCGTCGACCCCGGCATCGTCCCCGACGCCCCTGCCGTCCCCAACGCTCCCGACGCCACCGGCGACGGCGGCGGCCTCGTCCCGGAGGGCGACCCGGCGGTCACGGGCGGTGCCTTCGGCAGCCCCAGCGGCGACATCGGCGGCTGAGTGCGAACGTGCCGTCAACACCGGTCGAAGAATCGGGCGAATCCTGGCAAGGTGGCCCCATGACTGATCGGGGAGTGAGCGCCCTGTCAGTCCAGGAGGACTGGCCCGCGCACCCGGATCCGATCCTGGCGCTCAATCGCATGGGCTCCTTCGACTGGGATCTGGACTCCGGTCTCCTTCACATGGACGCCCAGGCGCACGAGGTGTTCGACATCCTCCCCGAGGAGTACGACGGACGCCCCGAGAGCCTGTCCCTGAGGGTGCCCCAGCCGGAGAGCAGCAGGCTCGACGCCGTGGTCTCCCAGGCCATCAAGGACGGCAGCGAGAACTACGGCGCGTACTTCCGCATCCGCTGCCGCGACGGCACCATGCGCTGGACGCACACCCAGGGCTACATCCGGCGCGACGAGACGGGCCGGCCCCGCCGGGTCATCGGCATCGTCCGAGACGCCACCCAGGAGCTGAAGGACATCGAGGCGAGCAGCCTCAGGGCCGCCCAGGAGGCGGGCGTCCGCCGGCAGACCAACGTCGTGCAGGTCATCACCGCCGCGCTCTCCCACGCCCGCAGCGTGCAGGACGTCATCGACGTCCTCAAGGACACCCACGGCGTACGGCACCTCGGCGCGACCAGCCTGGTCATGGGCCTGGTGGAGGCCGGCCGGATCCGGCTGGTCGCCGAGGGACCCGAGGGCAGCTTCGTACCCGGCACCCGGGTCACCCGGATCGAAGAGCCCTACCCGATGGGCGAGGTCGTCCGCACGCTCAGCCCGCGCTTCATCCAGTCCCCGGAGGAGTTCGCGGAGGGCTATCCGATCCTCTGGCCGCACATCACCGACCTCAACATCACCTCCGCCGCCTACCTGCCCCTCATCGCGCAGGCCCGTCCGATCGGCGCGATGGGCCTGCTCTACGGCGACCGGCGCGGCTTCTCGGACGAGGAGCGCACCGTCCTGGTCGCGCTCGGCAGCAGCATCGCGCAGAGCCTGCAGCGGGCCATGCTCTACGAGCAGGAGAAGGACCTCGCCCAGGGCCTCCAGCAGGCGATGCTGCCGCGCACCATCCCCAGCGTTCCCGGCGCCGACGTCGCCGTCCGCTACCGCTCCGCCTCCGCCGGGGGCGGCTCGCCCGGCCGGGACATCGGGGGCGACTGGTACGACCTGATCCCCCTGCCGGGCGGCCGGGTGGGCGCCGTGATCGGCGACGTCCAGGGCCACGACACGCACGCGGCGGCCGTCATGGGCCAGCTGCGCATCGTGCTGCGCGCCTATGCCGCCGAGGGACACACCCCGGCCACCGTGATGGCCCGCGCCTCCGTCTTCCTGCACGAACTCGACACCGACCGGTTCGCCACCTGCCTGTACGCCGAGGCCGACCTGTCCACCGGCGTGGTCCAGGTCGTGCGCGCCGGTCATATCGACCCGCTGATCCGGGCGACCGACGGGAGCTGCCGCCGCGTCCCCGTGGACGGCGGACTGCCGCTCGGCCTGTCCGCGGAGTTCGGTCGGCTGGAGTACCCGGTCGCCACCCTCGAACTGGACCCCGGACAGACCCTGCTGCTGTGCACCGACGGCCTCGTCGAGCAGCCCGGCGTCGACCTCGACGACGGCGTGCTTGCCCTCACGCACGTGATCGCCGAGGGCCCGGACGACGTGCGCGGACTCGCCAACCGCCTCATCGAGGTGGCCGAGGCGCGCGGCGGCGACGACGACGTCGCGCTGCTCCTGCTGCGCCGCCGGGTCCTGGACACCGTACGGACCGGCGGCCGGCTCCAGCAGCACGTGACCCCCGGCGACCCGGAGGCCCTGACGCTGGCCCGGCACATGATCCGCGCCGCGGTCCGCGCCTGGGGCGCCCGGGACCGCACCGACGAGATCGAGCTGGTCGCCGACGAGCTGATCACCAACGCCCTGATGCACACCGAGGGCTCCGCGATCGTCACCCTCAGGGTGCTCACCGGCACCGAGCACCGGATACGCGTGGAGGTCGAGGACTCCTCCAGCGCCCTGCCGCGCCGCCGGGAGGCGGGGGAGTCCGGCGTCTCCGGGCGCGGCCTGCTGCTCGTCGACCGGCTCACCGACGTGTGGGGGGTCGAGGCGCGGGGTGGCGGCAAGTGCGTGTGGTGCGAGTTCCTGATGACCGATCGCCGCTGACCCCAGGGGCACCGGATGGCACTCTGGACCTATGCCGGAACTGCCCGAGGTCGAAGCGCTCAAGGACTTCCTCACCGAGAACCTCGTCGGCCACGAGGTCGTACGGGTGCTGCCGGTGGCGATCAGCGTCCTGAAGACGTACGACCCCCCGCTCGGCGCCTTCGAGGGCAGCGCGGTCACCGGCGTGCGCCGGCACGGGAAGTTCCTCGACATCGAGGGCGACTCCGGTCTGCACTTCGTCACCCATCTGGCCCGCGCGGGCTGGCTGCAGTGGAAGGACCGGCTGCCCGACGGCCCGCCGCGCCCCGGCAAGGGCCCGCTCGCGCTCAGGGTCGCCCTGGAGACCGGCGCGGGCTTCGACCTGACGGAGGCCGGCACGCAGAAGCGGCTCGCGGTGTACCTCGTACGGGATGCCCAGGAGGTGCCGGGCGTGGCCCGGCTGGGTCCGGACCCGCTGGCCGACGACTTCGACGAGGAGCGGTTCGCGGCGCTGCTGAAGGACGAACGGCGTCAGCTCAAGGGAGCCCTGCGCGACCAGAGTCTGATCGCCGGGGTGGGCAACGCCTACAGCGACGAGATCCTGCACGCGGCGCGGATGTCCCCCTTCAAGCTCGCCGCCTCCCTCACCCCGGAAGAGGTACGGAACCTCTACGCGGCGTTGCGCACCACCCTCACCGAGGCGGTCGAGCGCTCCCGCGGCCTCGCCGCCGGACGCCTCAAGGCGGAGAAGAAGAGCGGCCTGCGCGTCCACGGCCGCACCGGCGAGCCCTGCCCGGTCTGCGGCGACACCGTCCGCGAGGTGTCCTTCAGCGACTCCTCGCTGCAGTACTGCCCGACCTGCCAGACGGGCGGCAAACCGCTGGCGGACCGCAGGATGTCGCGGCTGCTGAAGTAGCCGGCGCG
Organism: Streptomyces sp. NPDC054794; assembly: GCF_053611585.1. Classification (NCBI taxonomy): domain Bacteria; kingdom Bacillati; phylum Actinomycetota; class Actinomycetes; order Kitasatosporales; family Streptomycetaceae; genus Streptomyces; species Streptomyces sp. NPDC054794. The sequence continues at coordinate 124,332 of NZ_JBSHAQ010000001.1, forward strand.
CTTACCACTGCTTGCTCACGATGTTGTAGGCGATGCTCCAGAGCACGGTCAGGACGAGGACCGGGACCGCGCAGCGCCTCGCCACCGAGGTCATGGAACGCGTGGTGGTCTTCGCCCACGGGGTGTAACGCGTGCGCCGCGCACTCAGCCGGCGCCGGGCGAGGGCCCCGCAGAGGAGGGCGGCCGCCGCGGTGACCAGGGCGGTGATGACGAGTGGGAGCACTCCGTGGCCTTTGACGGACACCGCGAACTCGCCGGTCGTTCCCGCGGCCGCGCGGTCCTGCACGGCGTACGCGGTCGCCACGGCGGCCGCGACAAAAGTGATCACCGAGGTAACGGCCAGGGCCAGGGCGGCCGATGCCAGTGCCGGGGCGAGCAGGAGTCCGTGCTCGGGCGGCGGCTGGGTCGGCGGTCGGGTTGGCCGTGGCGGCGTCACCGCGTGCGGGACCACCTCCGCCTCGACGTGGACCACGGCATCGTCGGCGACCCCCTTCAGCAGGATGTCGCCGGTCAGCCGGCCTTCGGCGGACGTGTCGACCTCGACGGCCAGACCCTCCGCGGACGGCTCGGCCCGCAGCCACTTGCCCGTGGCGTGGGCGGCGCAGTGGCGGGCCAGGGGGATGCCCCGCAGCGTCACGGTCCGCGGCGGCACGGCCGTGCCACGGGGCACCCGGCCGAAGTCCAGACGGACCGGGTCGGGCTGGAGCCGGACGTCGTCCAGGGCGCGGCGCGCCTCGTCCGCGATCTGCTGGGTGTCGTCGCGGACCACCGCCTCCAGGGCCCGGCGGGCCCCTTCGGCGACGGGCAGCATTGGGCTCGCCATGCGGGCGCGCACTTCGGCGACGGCACCGAGACGGGAGAAGCCGTTCCGGCTGCGCAGGGCGTCCTGCACGGCGCGCGGGAGGGGCTCGGGCTCGATGAGGGGCTCGCGGTGCCGGCTGTGCGCCAGCATCATGCTGCCCTGCATCTCGACGGTCTTGCTCGGGGTCTGGTTCGGGTTCTGCTCCCGCACCCGGTCGTATACGTAGTCGTACAGCTCGTCGAGGGTGACCGTGCCGGTCGCACTGCGGTCGGCCGCACCGGATTCCAGGCCCTCCACCACCGCGTGGGTGAACACCGACGGCCGCGCGGCGCTGCCCTCGGTGAGTTCGCCGCCCTCGAAGGCGTACTCCATGGAGTTCGACGCCGTGACGACGGCCCAGCCCCGCCCCCCGCTCGGCCGGTCGCCCTCGAAGGCCTCCAGCACCTGCATGTCCCCGGCGGCGCGCACGGACGCCCCACGGGAGAAGGCGCCGCCGTAGCAGCAGTCGAGGAACAGGGCGGTGCAGCCCGCCCGGGTGCGGGACATGCACCGGTGGACGAACTGGGCGGAGATCGCCGTGGCGTCGAGCAGCCGGGGCTGGGTGTCGCTGGCGGCGAAGTACAGTTCGCCGGACTCGCTCTTGATCCCGTGGCAGGAGAAGTGCAGCACCAGCTGGTCGTCGCGGCTGCGGTCGGCGAAGAAGTCCTCGATGCGGGTCCGCATCTCCTGGGCGCCCAGGTTGTGCCGGACGTCCACCTCGAAGTCGCCGATCCGCGGATCGCCCAGCACCCCGTGCAGGGCCTCGGCATCGTGCCCGGGTGCGTTCAACTGCTTCAGGCCCTGGTCCGCGTAGGAGTCGTTGGCGATGATCAGCGCGTGCCGGGATTCGCTCATGGCCGGGTCCCCAGCGCGGAGTGCTTCTCGACGAAGATCCGCAGGGCCTCGGCCATCTGCGCGTCGGTGGGCGCGGTGATCTCCAGGGTGTCGCCGTTCAGCGTGAGGCTCGGCGAGGGGCGCGCGGTGCGGGTGCGGCCCAGCCATTCGCGGACCACCGTCACCACCTGGCTGAGCCCGGTGAGCCCCCCCCGCCCAGGCTCACCAGCAGGGTCCCGACGAGGGCGACGTCCACGGCCCGGGCACCGGGTGGTGTCTGACCGGCGGGTACCGTGCGGACGTCGTCCACGTCGAGTGCGAGCAGCTCGGTACGCAGAAAGCCGGTCAGCTGTTCCAGGTCTTCGGCTTCCGCACCCTCCTCGGAGAGGCGGATCAGCAGTTCGTTCTCCACCGGCTCGGCCCCTTCGGTCGTGCTCTGAGGGGCGGCGCGGAGCGGGCCGTCAGCGGCTCCGCGTCATCGTCTTCAGTCTCCGCCCGGGGCTGTGAGGTGGCAAATTCGGCAAGTCCGTTGCCGGGCAACGTGATTGACGCTTCAATGGGGTGATCCACGCTTCAACCGCCGGCTCCCGGTCGGCCGGTGTCGTCAGTCGGTGTCCAGCGTCACCAGGTGATCCCCGTCCGTGGTGCGCACCTCGAACCGGTCGATCTCGGCGGAGTGCATCGCGGAGCCGCCCCGCACGGTGATCGCCCCGGAACCGTGTCCGGTCTCGGCCCAGCTGGCCACGATCTGCTCCGAGCCGTCGTCGCCGACGGCGACGAGGTTGCAGGAGTGCGGGCCCTTCGCGTCCTTCACCTGCAGCTCCAGTTGGCTGCCCCAGTCCGCGTCCAGCGTTCTGACCTGCGCCCATACGCCCGACTTAGGGTCGGTCGCCGCCGTGACGGAGACGGGCGGGCCGCTCGTGCCGACGGTCTGCACGGCGATCCCGGCACCGGCCACGGCGAGCACCACGGAGGCCGCCAGGCCGTACAGGAAGCGTCGCCCGCGGGCCCGGTGCCGCGTCGCCACCTCGCCCATCAGGCTGTCCAGCAGCCGGGGACCGGGCTGGGTCATGGGGTGCACGAAGCGCGGCGTGGCCCGCCGGTACAGCATCAACTGCCGTGTCGTGGGGCCGAATTCGGTCACGTGCGCCGCGCAGCGAGGGCACTCCATGAGGTGGTCCTCGAAACGGAACGCCTCCGCTTCGTCCAGCACGCCGAGCGCATATGCGCCGACGTCGCCATGCCTTTCCAGGGACCTCATGCCGAATCCTCGTGCCGAAGGGTGTGGGTGTTGTTACTCCTTGCTCCCACCCGTACGCACCAGACAGCCGAATCACTCAAGCCACGTAGAGAATCGTAATCAAGGGATTCGGAGCGGCCGGGGCAGCGGATTGGTCCCTCTTCGAAGAAACCTCAAAAAAGATGGATGGCCAGGTGTCCGAGGGGCAGCCCGAGCTGCCAGGCGGGGGTCCAGACCTTCGGACCGTCCTCTTCGCCGACCACGGATCCACCGCCCGGGACCGCGTCGAGGTCGGGGGCGAGCAGCTCGGTCTCCTGGAGCCAGCGCCAGGCCTCCGCCGCCAGCTCCAGGTCCGGCGAGGGGGATCCCGTCGTGGCCGCCTCGGCGCCGAGCTGTGCCATGCGCTCGCGCACCCAGTCCTGCCACGGCTGGTCGTACGCCGTCAGCGACAGCCAGGTCTCCAGCTGGGTGACGACCCGGATCCCGGAGAGTTCGCCGTCGGTGTCGGAGAGGAAGATGGTCAGGGCCAGCGCGTCGCGGCCGGCGCGGAACTCGAAGGACGTGGGCGGCATCAGGTCGCCGGTGCGCAGCAGTTCGTCGGCGATGTATTCCGCGTACAACCACGCCATGGGGACGACCAGTTCACCGCCGCCGGTGCCGTCCGTGCTCTCTTGACCTCTGTGCAGCATCCCTTCCTGCCTTCCTCCGGTGCGTACGCGTCGCCCGAACCCGGGCCGGGGCTCCGGTCGCCGGGCTCCCTCCGGAACACGGATGAAGACAGCTGATTGCTCAAACGTGGTCCTCAGCAAGGCACTTTGCGAAGGCTTTGCATGGACCTGGGTTTCATCGCAGGTCGGCCGCGTATCCCGGAAGCACCCTGCGCAGGGCGCGCAGCGCGTAGTAAGCGCGCGACTTCACCGTACCGGGCGGAATTCCCAGGGCCTGCGCGGCCTCCGCAACACTCGCCCCTCGGAAATACACGAGCACCAGGACTTCACGGTGCTCCGGAGTGAGAGTCTTCACAGCCTCGCGGACATCCAGCGCGGCGGCCGAGCGCTCGGCGTGGTCGGCGATCACCCGGGCGTTCTCCAGGATCGCGTCGCCGACCTCCGGCGGGCGCGCCTGCCGGGCCCGGCGCGCGTCGATGGCGAGCCGCCGACCCACGGTCAGCAGCCAGGGCCGTACGGATTCGAAGGCGTCCGCGCGCAGCGCCTCGGGGTGCTGCCAGGCGCGTACGAAGGTCTCCTGGACGAGGTCCTCGGCCCGCTGCCGGTCCCCGTCGCACAGCCGCAGCAGCAGCGCGAAGAGGGGTCGGCCGTGCTCGCGCTGGAGCGCGGCGAGCTCGTGCTCGGCGGTCGTCGTCCCGTCGGGAAGGGTGGTTCCGGCCGTCATGGCCGTATGCCACCGCAGGGGCCGCCGCGTGGACAGGGTGCGCACACGGGTCTGCGGCGGACGGTCGATCGCGTCGACGAACGGTGCGACGAACGGTCCGTCAGACCCCTTTGGCGGACACCGGACGGGTTAATGAGGGCGCCCGGACCGTTTGCCGGGGCGGCCAGATTCGTACCCATAGAGCAGTAAATACGGTTATCCGGCATTCGGCATCTCTGGGGTGAACCGATGATCACGCGCAGACGAACCGCGGCGCTGGCCCTGACCGCCCTCCTCGCGGCGGGCGCCGCCTGCCAGGCCCACGAGCGGCAGGACCCCACGCAGCCCGCCCAGCCCGGCCGGGCGGCCCCGCCCGTCGCCCGCGGCTTCACGCTCGTCGCCTCCGGCGACGTTCTGCCGCAGGTCTCCGTCATGGAACGGGCCCAGTTCGACGCGGGTGGCCAGGGCTTCGACTTCCGCCCGATGCTGTCGGGCGTCCAACCCGTCGTCGCCGGCGCTGATCTGGCGCTGTGTCACATGGAGGGCGTCTACGGAGCGAACGGCGACTACTCCGGCTACCCGGTGCTGAAGTCCCCGCCGGAGGTGGCCCTCGGCCTCGTCGCCACCGGCTACGACGACTGCTCCACCGCCTCCAGCCACTCCCTGGACGACGGCGCCGCCGGTATCGGGCGCACCCTGGACGCCATGGACCGGGTGGGCCTCAGGCACGCCGGGACCGCGCGCAGCGAGGGCGAGGCCCGCACCGTCACGCTCCTGCCGGCGGGGCCCGCGAAGGTGGCGCACCTGTCGTACACGTACGGCACGAACGGGGTCGCGCTGCCGCAGGGCCAGCCCTGGGCCGTCAACCTGATCGACGAGCAGCGCATCGTCGCCGACGCCCGCGCGGCCCGGGCCGCCGGTGCCGACGTGGTGGTCCTGTCCCTGCACTGGGGCACCGAGTGGCGGGACGACCCCGACGAGCAGCAGCTCGCCCTCGCCAAGCGGCTCACCGCCTCGCGCTCGGGCGGCCGCCCCGACATCGACCTCATCCTCGGCACGCACACGCACGTCCCACAGGCGTACGAGAAGATCAACGGCACCTGGGTGGTCTACGGCCTGGGCGACCAGATCGCCGGCGAGATGTCCGACCAGCAGGGCAACCGGGACCCGCGCGCCAACGAGTCCACCCTCGGCCGCTTCACCTTCGCCCCGCCCGTCAAGCCCGGCGGCCGCTGGGAGGTGACCAGGGCCGAGTTCGTCCCGCAGATGTTCGACCTCGACGCCGGCCGCGTGGTGGACCTGAACGCGGCCATCGCCCAGGGCGCCGACTTCACGTACGTGCGCGACCGGATCCGGGACGTGGTCCTCGGCCGGGGCGCCGCCAAGGACGGGCTGGTCATGGGCGGGTGACGCCCTGTCCGCGGGGCGTTCAGGCCCGCGGGGCAGCCGCCAGCTTGGAATTCCGGTACGAGTAGCCGAAGTAGATCACCACACCGACCACGAACCACACGGCGAACCGCACCCAGGTCTGCCACTGCAGGAACGTGATCAGCCAGAGGGAGAAGACGACACCCAGGGCCGGCACGAACGGCATCCACGGGGTGCGGAAGGTGCGCGGCAGATCCGGCTGCCGGTAGCGCAGCACGATCACCGCCGTGCACACCACCACGAACGCCAGCAGGATGCCGATGTTGGTGAGCTCGGCCGCCTCGCCGATCGGCACGAACCCGGCGAGGGCGGCGGACGCGCCCCCGACGATCCAGGTGACGCGCGTCGGCACGTGCCGCGTCGCGTGCGTCTTCGCGAACCAGGCGGGCAGCAGCCCGTCGCGGCTCATGCTGAACCACACCCGGGTCACGCCCAGCATGAACGTGAACATCACCGTGAGGATGCCGATGATCGCGCCCACCGCGATCACGTTGGCGAGCCCGCTCAGCCCCACCGACTTGAACGCCGTCGAGAAGCCGCTCTCCGGGTCGATCTCCGTGTAGTGCTGCATGCCCGTCAGCACCAGGCACGCCGCCACGTACAGCACCATCGAGATCGCGAGCGAGTAGATGATCGCCCTCGGCATGTGGCGCTGCGCGTCCTTGGACTCCTCGGCCGCCGTCGACATGGCGTCGTACCCGAAGACCGCGAAGAACACGGTCGCCGCACCGGTGAACGCCCCGCTGACGTGGTAGGGGAAGAACGGGTGATAGTTCGCGGCGTCGATGTGGAAGACGCCGACGCCGATCACCAGCAGCACCACCAGCACCTTGATCACGACGATCGTCGTCTCGAAGCGGGCCGCGCTGCGGATGCCCTGGTTCAGCAGCCAGGCGATGAGCAGACACAGGACCGCGGCGAACAGGTCGATCCGGTGCCCGTGCCCGGTGCCCGGCGCGCCCAGCATCCAGGCCGGCAGGTTCGCGCCCATCTGCTCGACGAGGAAGCCGAAGTACCCGGAGATGCCGATCGCGACCACCGCCACGATCGCCGTGTACTCCAGCAGCAGGTCCCAGCCGATGAACCAGCCCGCGAACTCGCCGAGCACCGCGTACCCGTAGGTGTAGGCCGAGCCCGCCTTCGGGATGAGCCCCGCGAACTCGGCGTACGACAGCGCGGCCGCCGCGCTCGCGAGACCGGCGATCAGGAAGGAGACGACCACCGCGGGTCCCGCCACCTGGTTGGCCACCGTGCCCGCGAGGGTGAAGATGCCCGCGCCGATGATGCCGCCGACGCCGATCGCGGTCAGTTGCCAGAGGCCGAGCGTCCGTTCGAGCCGGGCGCCCTCGGTGATCTCCGTGTCGTCGATGTGTTCGATGGGTTTGCGACGGAGAATGCCTTCGCCCATGTGGAGCCTGGGCATGCGCCTCACCTCTTCGCCGGCGGGAAACGGCTGACGGCCGATCATGATGGCTCAGGGCCGCGCCCCACGAAAGGCGCCACGCACGGTCTCGATCCACGGGGGTGTCCGGGGCCGCGCGACGGTCGCGGGCCACGCCGCCCTGCCGGGCGTACAACGGATGGTTGTGTCCCCGGCCGTGTCGGTTGTTTGATGCGCACGCCGCCCGCCCGCTTTGATGGCCGGGGTCAACGGGAGGTTGTGCATGGGGCGGCGATTCGGGTGGCTGTGGGCCGCGTACGGGGTCAGCTCCCTCGGCACCTGGCTGGCCTTCGACGCCTTCCCGATGATCGCGGTCCTCGTCCTGCACGCCGGGGCCGCCGAGGTGTCGGCGCTCGCCGCCACCGGCCTCGCGGCGGGGGCGGCGGTGGCGGTACCGCTCGGGCCCTGGGTGGAGTTCCGCCGCAAACGGCCGGTGATGGTCGCGATGGACCTGGTGCGGTGCGCCGCGCTGCTGAGCGTGCCCGCCGCCTTCGCGCTCGGCGGGCTCGGCCTCGCCCAGCTCCTGGTTGTCTCCGTCGTCGTCTCGGCGGCCGACCTCACCTTCAACGCGGCCTCCGGAGCGTTCCTGAAGGGCCTCGTCCCACCGGAGGACCTGCTCGCCGCCAACGCCCGGTTCGAATCCACGACCTGGGCCGCCACCGTGCTCGGCCCGCCGCTCGGCGGCGCCGCCATCGGGCTCTTCGGACCGGTGACGACCGTGGCCGCCGACGCGCTCAGTTACCTCCTGTCGGCCGCCGGTCTCCGCGCCGTCGGCGGACCCGAACCACGCCCGGCCCGCCCGGACACCCCACGCGCCACCGCGGCGGACCTCCTCGCGGGCTGGCGGTACATCCTGACCAGCCCCGCCCTGCGCCCGCTCTTTCTCAACACGGTCCTGGTCAACGGCCTGATCATGGTCTCCGCGCCGCTGCTCGCCGTCCTCATGCTCGGCCCGCTCGGCTTCCCGCCCTGGCAGTACGGCCTGGCCTTCGCCGTGCCCTGCCTGGGCGGCCTGCTCGGCTCCCGGCTGGCCCGCCCGCTCGTCACCCGCTACGGGCGGCGCCGGGTCCTGCGCACCGCCGGGACCCTGCGCGCCTGCTGGCCGGTCGGACTGGCCTTCGTCCGCCCGGGAATCCCCGGCCTGCTCCTCGTCATGGCCGTCGAATTCGGCCTGATCACCTGCTGCGCGGTGTTCAACCCGGTGCTGGCCACCCACCGCCTCGACCGGACCCCGGCCGACCGGGTCACCCGCACCCTCTCCGCCTGGTCCGTCACCAGCAAGGCCACCATCGCCGCCCTGACCGCCCTGTGGGGCCCGCTCGCCGCGCTGACCGGCCCGCGCACCGCGATCGCCGTGGCCGGGGTGCTGCTTCTCGCGACCCCGCTCCTGCTGCGCCGGCCCGAACGGGAGGCGCCCGCTACGGCACCACCGTCACCGGCCACCGCCCCGCCTTCACCAGCCGGATCGCCACCGAGCCGATGATCCGGTGGCCCGCCTGCTCCGAGGCGCCCACCACCACCGCGTCCGCCTTGAGCTCGTCCGCGGCCTTGACCAGACCGTTGTAGGGGTCGCCGCGGAACGTGTGGAACTCCCAGCGCATGTCGAAGATCCCCTTGACCCGCTCGGCCGCCGCCCGGATCTGCGCGATCAGGTCCTCGGCGATCTCGTCGGTCGTCTCCGCGACCGGCGCTCCGAGCGCCGCGCCGGCCGTGAGCACCGGCTGCACGTACACGACGGCGAGCAGCGCGCGCTGCCGGCGCGCCAGGCCGCCCGCGTAGGCCGCGGCCCGCAGCGAGGAATCGGAGCCGTCGACGCCGACCACGATGACCTTGGGGCCGTCGGTGCCCCGCTCGAACCCTTGCGCGTGCTGTTCGTGCCCGTGCTGTTCCCTCACGGCAGTGAGGCTATCGGAATCCCCTGGTCCGCGGACCGCCGCGGGCCGCTCGACGGGCGCGCGGCCCGAGGCCTTCCTACAGTCGGAACATGAGTGCCACCGTGGCGGCCGCCCCCCGCAAGGACACCGCGGGCCGCCGGCCCGCGAGCGGCTTCCTCAGCCGGGTGCCGGAAGGCTTCGCCACCTTCTTCGGCGCCCTCGGACTGCTGTGCGGCCTGCTCGCGTTCATCGCTCCGCTGCGCGTCCTGCTCCGCCCGGTCGTGCGCACCCTCGACCTGCTCGTCGTCCCCGTCAGCGCCAACCTCGCCTACGCCGTCTTCCTGTTCCTGCTGGCCGCCGCGACCGGCGCGCGCAAGAAGGTCGCCTGGTGGCTGGTCGTCGTCTACCTGGGCCTGCTGGTCCTCTCCGACGTCCTCGGCCTCGCCCTCGGCCTGTACGCCCAGTCGCTCCCGTCCCTGGTGGTGTGCGGGCTCGCGCTCGCCCTGCTGGTCGTGGCCCGCGGGGAGTTCTACGCCGCCTCCCGCCGCGGCGCCGTGTGGCGGGCCCTCGTCGTGCTGCTGGCCGGACTCGCCGTGGCCATCCTGATCGGCTGGGGCCTGGTCGCGCTGTTCCCCGGCACGCTGCCACCGACCCAGCATCTGGGCTGGGCCGCCGACCGGGTGTGCGGCGGACTGGTCTCGGCCCGCTCCTTCGGCGGCCGCCCGCCCCACTTCGTCACCTTCCTGCTCGGCCTGTTCGGCGCCCTCGCCCTGCTGAACGCGGCGGCCACGCTGTTCCGTTCGCAGCGCCTGGAGGCCGCCCTGCACGACGACGAGGAGCCCCGTATCCGCGCCCTCCTTCGGGCGTACGGCGAGGACGACTCCCTCGGCTACTTCGCCACCCGGCGCGACAAAGCCGTCGTCTTCTCGCCCAGCGGCAAGGCCGCCGTCACCTACCGCGTCGAGGCCGGCGTCTGCCTGGCAAGCGGCGACCCCGTCGGCGACCGCGAGGCCTGGCCGCACGCCATCGCCGCATGGCTGGGCATCGCCCGCCGGCACGCCTGGGCGCCCGCCGTGATGGGCGCCTCCGAGGACGGCGCCACCGCCTACGCCCGCGCCGGGCTCGGCGCCCTCCAACTCGGCGACGAGGCGATCCTGCACGTGCCCGGCTTCGACCTGGAGGGCCGGGACATGCGCGTCACCCGGCAGGCCGTGCACCGCGTGCGGCGCACCGGCGCCACCTGCCGCGTCCGCCGCCACCGCGACCTCACCGACGCCGAGACGGAGCAGGTCGTCGACAAGGCCGACGCCTGGCGCGACACCGAGACCGAACGCGGCTTCTCCATGGCGCTCGACCGGCTCGGCGACCCGGCCGACGGCGACTGCCTCCTGGTGGAGGCGCTCGGTGCGGACGGCCGGCTCCTCGCCCTGCTGTCCTTCGTGCCCTGGGGCCGCGACGGCATCTCCCTCGACCTGATGCGCCGTGACCGCACCGCCCCCAACGGCGTCATGGAGTTCATGGTCGCCGACCTGTGCGCGGCCGCCCCGAAAGTGGGCGTGCACCGCATCTCCCTCAACTTCGCGGTGTTCCGCTCGGTGTTCGAGGAGGGCGCCCGCATCGGCGCCGGACCCGTCCTCAGGCTGTGGCGCCGCCTGCTGCTGTTCTTCTCCCGGTGGTGGCAACTGGAGGCCCTGTACCGCTCCAACGCCAAGTACCACCCCGACTGGTACCCGCGCTTCATCTGCTACGGCGAGACCGCCTCCCTCGCCCGCATCGGCCTCGCCTCCGCCATCGCCGAGGGCTTCGTCTCCGTACCGTCACTGCGCAAACTCCGGGAAAAGGGGCACCCGAAGGCCGGGCAGCGGCCCGCGACCACCGAAGGCCTGCCGCCCCTGGCGGAGCTCGGCCTCGACGGAGGGGGCGAGACCGGGCCCGCCGCCCCGGACACGGGCCTGCCCGAGCAGGTCCGCGTCCGGCACCACACCCTCGACCGGCTCCGCGCGGACGGCATCGACCCCTACCCCGTGGGCGTCCCCCCGCCCACCCACAGCCTCGCCGAGGTCGCCCAGATCGTCGAGGCCGCCGAGGGAGCGGAGGTCACCGTCGCCGGCCGCGTCATGCTGGTCCGCGACTTCGGCGGCATCGTCTTCGTGGTGCTGCGCGACTGGTCCGACGACCGTCAACTCGCCCTCACCCGCGCCGCCCTCGGACCCGACCTCCGCCGGTTCACCGCCGACACCGACATCGGCGACCATCTCACCGCGACCGGCCGCGCGGGCCGCAGCGACAAGGGCGAGCCGACCGTCTTCGTCACCTCCTGGCGGCTGACCGGCAAATGCCTGCGCCCGCTGCCCGACAAGCGCCGTGGCCTCGCCGACCCCGAGACCAAGGTCCGCATGCGCTACCTCGACCTGGTCACCAGCGCCGACGCCCGCGCCGTGATCCGCGCCCGCTCCACCGCCGTACAGGCCCTGCGCCAGGGGCTGCTGGAGCGCGGCTTCCTGGAGGTCGAGACCCCGATGCTCCAGCAGATCCACGGCGGGGCCAACGCCCGCCCCTTCACCACCCACATCAACGCCTACGACCTCGACCTCTATCTGCGCATCGCGCCCGAGCTGTATCTGAAGCGGCTGTGCGTCGGCGGTCTGGAGAGGGTCTTCGAACTCGGCCGCACCTTCCGCAACGAGGGCGTCGACCACAAGCACAACCCCGAGTTCACGATGCTGGAGGCCTACCAGGCGCACGCCGACTACGACGTGATGCTCGACCTCACCCGCGAACTGATCCAGGGCGCCGCCACCGCCGCCCTCGGCGCGCCCGTCGTCCGCAAGGACGGCGAGGAGTACGACATCTCCGGGCGCTGGCCCGTCACCACGGTGTACGCGGCCGTCTCCGAGGCGCTCGGCGAGGAGATCGACCCCGGCACGGACGTACCGAGCCTGCGCCGGCTGTGCGAACGCGCGCACGTCCCCTACATCGCGGACGACCGCCACGGCGACATCGTCCTGGAGATGTACGAGCGCCTGGTGGAGGGAGCGACCCGGCTGCCCACCTTCTACAAGGACTTCCCGACCGACGTCTCCCCGCTCACCCGGCAGCACCGCAGCGACCCGCGGCTCGCCGAACGCTGGGACCTCGTCGCCTTCGGCACCGAACTCGGCACCGCCTACTCCGAACTGACCGACCCCGTCGAACAGCGCCGCCGGCTCACCGCCCAGTCGCTGCTCGCCGCCGGGGGAGACCCCGAGGCGATGGAGCTGGACGAGGACTTCCTCGACGCCCTGGAGTACGCCATGCCACCCACCGGCGGACTCGGCATCGGCGTCGACCGGCTCGTCATGTTCCTCACCGGCCTGACGATCCGGGAGACCCTGCCCTTCCCGCTGGTCCGCCGCCGCTGACCTGCGGCGGGACCTACTGGGCCGAGCGGGTGTTTCCCGACGCCACGGCGGTGTCGCTGCGGTGCGCCCGTCGCCCGCGGGGCGACTGATGGGGCATGCAGAAGGATCAGTTGCTCACACGACGCCGGCTGCTGCTCGCCGGCGCCGGTGCCCTGGGGGCGGCCGGCACGGCCGGTCTGCTCTTCTCCGGCCCCTCGGACACCGCCCCCGCCCGGCCGGCCGCGCCCGCCGCCGGCGCCCCGGCGAGCCGTCCGCACAAACCCTCCGTCTACCGGCTGAGGCCCCTGACGGAGAACGGGCCCACCCGCGCCGTACCCGGCCGCACCCCCGTACGGCGCGAACCGATCCTGCGCATGTCCGGGCGCGGCCACCACATGTTCCTGACCTTCGACGACGGCCCCGACCCCGACTTCACCCCGCACATCCTGGACACGCTGGCCCAGTACGACGTCCGGGCCACGTTCTTCGTCTGCGGCGAGATGGCCGACTGGAACCGGGACCTGCTGGCCCGCATGGCCGACGAGGGCCATGTCGTCGGCAACCACACCTGGTCCCACCCGCTCCTGACCGAGCTCGGCCGCTCCCGCATCCGCACCGAGATGGAGAGCACCAGCGACGTCATCGAGGAGGCCTACGGGGAACGCCCGCAGTGGTTCCGCGCCCCCTACGGCGCCTGGAACCGGGCCGCCTTCCAACTCGGCGCCGAGCTGGGCATGGAGCCGCTGGCCTGGACGGTCGACAGCCTCGACTGGACCACCCCCGGCACCGGCACCATCATCGAGCGGATCGAGGAGGGTGCCGGTGCCGGTGTCGTCGTGCTCTCCCACGACGCCGGCGGCGACCGCTCGCAGAGCGTCCGCGCCCTGCGCACCTATCTGCCGTACCTCCTGGACGAGGGCTACCACCCGACCGTACCGAGGCGGGCGCTCGGCTGACCGCCCGCCGCCCGCCCGGCCGGGGCCCGCTCAGCGGACCCCGACCAGGCGGGCGAAGACGACGACGTTCCCGTCGTAGCCGTGCTGCTTGGAGAAACCGCCCCCGCAGGTGATGACCCGCAGCTCGGGCGTGCCCTTGGAGCCGTAGACGCGGTCGCCGGGGAAGTTGCTCTTCGCGAACACCTCCACGCCGTAGACCTCGAACACGGCGGTCCTGCCGTCCTTGCGGCCGACCTCGATCTGGTTCCCCTTCTTCAGGGAGCCCAGCCCGTAGAACACGGCGGGCCCCTGCTGGTTGTCGACATGACCGACGATCACGGCGGTGCCCTTCTCGCCGGGCGAGACGGCCCCGGTGAACCAGCCGGCCAGGTTCGGGTTCTCCGGGGGAGGCGCGTCGACCCAGCCGTTCGCGTCGAGGCCGACGGGCTGCACGGGCGCGTCGACCTGGATCGCGGTGATCCTCACCCGGTCGGCGGCGGCGAACGGCAGCGCGTCCGGGGCCTTCGCGACGACGGCGCCCGGAACACGGCTGTCCACGGCCGCCGCCGCCTGTGCGGGCTGCGGCGGCCCCACGTCGAACTCCCCGGAACCGTTCCGAATGAGTGCGAGACCGGTCAGCAGAACGAGCGCTATGACGCCCCATGGGGCACGCTTCCTTTGCCGCTCCTCCTCCGCGAACAGCTCGGAGAGCTCGGACCCGTACATTCGCTTCCCCTCTCGGCGCAGCCTTCGCCACGTCATTCGCGCATACGAAAACGCTAAGACCCCTCGACGCGAGCGGCGACGAGGACAGGTACGAACGGGTGGCCCGAACGGCCTTTGCTGCGCCATCCGAGTAGCCGTCGACCGGAAATTTTCTGACGGTCCGTGACCTGCGACAATATCCGATCATGTGGCTTTTATCGGGCATGTCCCCTCACCAGGACGGACCATTCTCGAAATGCGGGCGTGTTCCGCACATCTGAGGGTCTGTACGGGAGGTGCTTTCTCGCCGATCGACCGGGGACGGGTCCCGGGGTGCCTCCCGCGGAGGATCACATGGGAAACTCACGCGCCCTGGCGGCAGCGGCCGCCGTGGTCGCCACCCTCGGGGTCACCGCGCCGGTGGCCGTCGCGGACGGCACGGTGGGCAACGGGGGCGGCCCCAGCAGCAACGAGTCGGCCGTTCCGGGCAACCCGGGCGGTCCGAGCAGCAACAACAACACGTCCGTCCTGGGCAACGGGGTCGGCGGCGTCAACGGCTTCGGCGTGGGCGGGGTCGGCGTCGGCATCGGCGGGTTCGGCTTCAACAACCTGCCCAACAACGGGTTCCGACCGGGGTTCAACGACCGCGACGGCAACAACGTCTTCAACAACAACTTCTTCAACAACAACGGCTTCGGGAACAACGGCCTGGGCAACAACAACGGGTTCCGCCCGAACAACGGTTTCGGCAACGGGTTCCCCAACGGGTATCCCAACGGGATCGGCAACAACGAAGGGTTCCGCCCGGGCAACGGCGTCGGGAACAACAACGGCGTCGGGAACAACAACGGGGTCTGGAACGACGGGGTGGGCCTCAACGGCTCCGTCGGCAACAGCACCGGGTTCCGACCGGGCATCGACGACTTCGGCGGCTTCGCGAGGAACATCATCGCCTCGCCGAACGTGATCGCCCCAGGGGGCCGGCTCGGCATCACGGTCCAGGGCTGCCAGGGCGGCGGCACCGCGTCCTCGCAGGCCTTCCGCTCGCCCTCGCTGTCGGGGGTCAACGGCGGCAACGGCCAGTCGAGCGGCTTCGCCACCGTCAACCGGGACGCTCGTCCCGGCCGGTACGACATCACGGTCAACTGCAACGGACGGACCCTCACCAGTCCGGGGGCCTTCACCGTCATGGGCGGCGTCCTGGGCGGCCTCGGCGGCAGTTCCTCCACCGGGGCGACGAAGACCGACATGGCCATCGGCGGCGGTCTGGTGGCCTCGTCCGTGATCGGCGGCGGGGTGTTCCTGCTGCGTCGCAGGCAGGAGCGGCGCATCTGACCCGGCGGCCCCGCTGCCGGGTGGCATCCCTTCGAAGAACACCTCGCACACCGACAGGCCTTCGCCCCGGTCCCGCCAGGGACCCCGGGGCGAAGGCCTGTGGGGACACGGAGTGGGACCTCACGCCCTGATGTGCGGGAAGAGACTCAGGAACGGCTGGGCCGTCGCCGTGATGCCCCGGCTGTAGGGCGCGTCGAGGTCCCAGATCAGGAAGAGCATGAAGGCGATCGTCGCGGAGAACAGCCCGGCCAGGATGAGCTCGCGCCGGGTGCGGCGGATCTGCAGGGCGAACACCATGGCGACGGTGACCGCGCCTCCGGTGAGCAGTCCGAACCACACCACGCCCGGCATGGTCGCCCCGGTCGAGTCCGCCCGGGCGTTGCGCGCCTGGTCGGCCGCGGCGACCTGGTCGAGGAGCGGCTGGTAGGCCTGCGCCTCGAAGTCCGACTTCGGTTCGAAGTCCGTGACGTCCTCGCGGACCCGGCCGAGCAGTTCGGTGCCGCGGTCGGTGAGGCTGCCGTGGTCGACCATCGTCTTCCACTCGGTGGTCACGACGTGTCCGACATAGGCGTTGACATCCTCCCGAATGCGGTTACGGACGTCCGGCGGGTAGACCCGGACCCTCTCCGAGATCTCGTGCAGCGCCTGGGCCTCCGCCTGGACGTGGTCCTGGGCGACGCTGCGTGCCTCCCACACGCCCGCCACGGCCAGACCCAGCACGATGGCGTAGACGACGCCGATCCACATGGTCATGTACTCGATGACGTCGGGGGTCTCGGTGGGATCGTCGTCCTCGGACGCCGTGCGGTGCCGAACGAGGGTGATGACGACCACCACGGCACACGCGCCCAGCATGGCGAGGGCGAGAACAAGCCAATCCGACAACAGGTACCTCCAGAGAACGGCGCGTCAGCGCGGACGCAGCGCGGCGACGGCGACCACCGCGGGAACGGTGATGAGCAGGACGTAGGTGACCGGGGACGTGCGGCCTGGCGAGGGCCGTCCGGTCGGCCGGGGCTGGTACCGCGGATAGCTCACCGGGGTGAGCGAGGGACGCGGGCTGGGCTTGGGCGGCGGGGTCGGCTTCGGTGTCGGCCGCGGTGCCGGTGCGGGCGGCGGCGGGACCGGCCGGGGCGCGGGCGGAGGTGGTGCCTTCGGCGTGGGCCTCGGTTTCGGCGTGGGCCTCGGCTTCGGTGGCGCCGGGTGCGGCGTGGGCTTGGGTGGGGGCGGTGTGGGGGTCGGGGTCGGCGTGGGGGGCGGGCAGTGCGGCAGGGTGGGCTTCGGCCAGGGCGGCAAAGTGGGCCAGGAGTCGCCACCGGCGACGGCCACCGCCACCGTGCCGTCCGGCCCCGTCGAGGCGTACGCGCAGGCGTCGGCCTCCGCCGGGCCGGCCGGGCAGCCCACGCACACCCACGTCAGCGTCAACAGGGTCAACATCCTTGCGGCGGGCGCGAATCGGGTCCGTACGGGTCCATG
This sequence comes from Streptomyces sp. NPDC054794, assembly GCF_053611585.1. Lineage (NCBI taxonomy): Bacteria > Bacillati > Actinomycetota > Actinomycetes > Kitasatosporales > Streptomycetaceae > Streptomyces > Streptomyces sp. NPDC054794. The sequence goes on from NZ_JBSHAQ010000001.1 coordinate 141,192, forward strand.
CACGATCGAGATCATGAGCCGCCAAAGGCCCTGTCACGCCGGGGTGCCCGGGGAATGGCCCGAAGGGGGGACAAAGGGCGTACGGCGGTTTGAAAGCCCCGTCTCCGGCGGCCGTCCGGCGCGCACGCCTGTGCGGGGAGTGGCCGGGGGTGTCACAGGTTCCGGAAAGAAATTTGGGCCCGCGTTGAACACATCGGCCCGTCCCGTCCGTACCCAATGTCGTGCGGCGACACAGAGGCGCTGCAACATCCAGGCGATAATGGGGAGTTGACGATGAAGACCTCCTGGCGGGGCGCCTCAATGGTGGCGACGGCCGCGTCGGTGCTGGTGCTGACGACGGCGTGCGGTCAGGACAACGCCACCACTCCGTCGTCGGCGGCCCAGAACGTCGGTGCGACGGCGGCCGCGGGCGATTACGGCAGTGTCACGGCGGGTGCCGGCACCGGTGCGGGCAATGGTTACGGCGCCGACGGCAGCCAGGCGTCGAGCGCCCCGACCGCGGCCGCGTCGCCGGCCGGTGAGCTGTCCGTGGCGAAGAACCCGGAGCTGGGCAGTGTGCTGACCGACAAGGCCGGCCTCACCCTCTACCGGTTCGACGCGGACACCGCCAATCCCCCCAAGTCGAACTGCAACGGCGACTGTGCCACCACCTGGCCGCCGGTCCCCGCGGACGACGCCACGGCCGGCGCCGGTATCGACAAGGCCCTGCTCGGCGAGGTGACCCGTGCCGACGGCACCAAGCAGCTGACCGTCGGCGGCTGGCCGGCCTACCGCTACGCCAAGGACGTCAACTCCGGTGACGTCAACGGCCAGGGCGTGGGCGGCAAGTGGTTCGCGCTGGCCCCCAACGGCAAGAAGGCGAGCGGGTCGAGCTCGGCCGGCCTGTCGACCCGCAAGGACGCCAAGCTCGGCGAGATCGTGGTCGACCGCAACGGCATGACCGTCTACCGCTTCGTCAAGGACAAGGCATGGCCCAAGTCCGTGTCCAACTGCACCGGAGCCTGCCTGGAGAAGTGGCCCGCGGTCGCTCCGGTCGAGGCCGGTGACACCAAGGGCGTGGAGAAGAAGGGCCTGATGGGCTTCACCCGGTCCGACGGCGTCAAGCAGATGACGGTCGACTGCTGGCCGATCTACACCTTCTCCGGCGACAAGGCTGCCGGGGAGACCAACGGTCAGGGCGTCGGCGGCACGTGGTACGCCGTCCGCCCCGACGGCAAGCTGGTCGGCGCGTCCAAGTAGAGACCACCTCCCCAGGGTCGTCCCGCACCGACGCCCGACCACCGGGTCCGCCCCCTCCGCACCGCACGGAGGGGGCGGACCCTTTGCCGCGTGGCGCACCGTCACAGGCCAGACGTGGTGACCGGGAACGGACGGTCAATTTCCGGTTCGGGTCGCTCCTTTGGCGGGCGATCAGTAGCCTCTGCTCGAACACCGGATCGCCTGGACCTGTCGCCTACCCCTTGGAGAGATACATGGAGCGTCCCGCCTGGGCCCCACGGAGCATCGACATCACGGTGCCGAGCGTTTCGCGTATCTATGACTACTACCTGGGCGGTTCGCACAATTTCGAGGTCGACCGTGAGGCGGCCCGCAAGGCGATGGAGTTCATGCCGGGGCTCCCCAAGATCATGCAGGCGAACCGGGCGTTCATGCGCCGCGCCGTGCGGTTCGCGGCCGACGAGGGCATCACGCAGTTCCTCGACATCGGCTCCGGCATCCCGACGTTCGGCAATGTCCACGAGGTGGCCCAGGCGGCCAGGCCCGGCACCCGGGTCGTCTACGTCGACCACGACCCGGTGGCCGTGGCGCACAGCCATGCCGTCCTGGCGGGCAACGAGGACGCGGACGTCGTCGCCGCCGACCTCCGCAAGCCCCAGGAGATCCTCTCCAGCCACCAGGTCGAGCGGCTCATCGACCTGAATCGGCCAGTGGCGCTGCTTCTCGTTGCCATACTGCATTTCGTGGAAGACGCGGACGACCCGTATGCGGCGGTGGCCGAGTTGAGCGACGCGCTCGCTCCCGGCAGCCTGCTGATCCTCACGCATGCCTCGTACGAGGGAATCCCGCTGTCACCGGAGCGGGCCGAGGGCGCGGTGGACGTATACAAGGACATTCGCAATCCTCTGATCATGCGCTCGCGCGAGGAGATCGCGCGGTTCTTCGAGGGGTACGACATGGTGGAACCCGGACTGGTGCCGATGCCGCGCTGGCGGCCGGAATCGGCGCCGGAGGACGAGGATCCGTATGCCTTCTCCGGATTCGCCGGCGTGGGGCGTACGGCGTGACCGCGGAGCCGGACGGCCCGGAGGACAGACTGCGCCGGTTCGCGACGATCTGGAGCCGGGCGGTCTTCCCGGTGACCTCGACGTCGCTGACCCGGCCGGAGTTCGAGGAACAACTCCTCCCGCTCGCCCGCCGGTTGAGCGGGGCGCTGCGGACCAGGAGCTTCGACGCCGACGAGGCCAAGGCGGTCGGCGCCGCGCTCATCGGCGCGCACTGCACCGACCCCGAGGCGCTCACCCGCACCCTGGACTGCGTCGACGCCTACCTGGTGCTCTACTGCGGTGAGGACGGCCCGCAGGAGGAGTTGCGGATGCGCTCCTCGCGGCTCCAGCACGCCATGGCGGCCGGGTTCGCCCAGGCGCTGCGCGAGCGCACCCTGGGCGAGCAGGAGGCCATCGCCCAGGCCGCGTTGCGCGCCCAGGGAGTCGTGGCGCAGGCGCTGCACGCCACCGAGGCCCGCTTCCGCGCGGTGTTCGAGGGCGCGGCCATAGGAATCGGCATCGCCGACCTCGACGGAAACGTGCTCCAGGTCAACGGGGCGCTGCTGCGCATGTTCGGCGGCTCCGAGCAGAGCGTGCGCGGCCGCAACGTCATGGAGTGGACCCACCCCGACGACGCGCCCCAGACCTGGCGGCTCTACGACGAACTGGTGCGCGGCGACCGCGACCACTACCACGTCGAGAAGGCGTTCAACCGCCCCGACGGCACGGTCCTTTGGACCAACCTGACGGTCTCCCTGCTGCGCGACGCCGACGGCAACCCGCAGTACCAGCTCGCCCTCATGGAGGACACCACCGAGCGGCGGCTGCTCAACCTCCGGCTGCGCTACGAGGCCACGCACGACGCGCTCACCGGACTGCCCAACCGCACGCTGTTCTTCGAGCGCCTGGAGAAGGCCCTGAACGCGGGCGAGGGGCAGCGCTTCGGACTGTGCTACCTCGACCTGGACGGCTTCAAGACCATCAACGACAGCCTGGGCCACGCGGCCGGCGACCGGCTGCTCGTCGAGGTCGCCGACCGGCTCCAGTCCTGCGCGACCGCGCCGGGCGAGATGGTCGCCCGGCTCGGCGGCGACGAGTTCGTGGCGTTGACCACCGGTCCCGCCACCGAGAGCGAGGTCGACGACCTCGCCGAACGCATCATGAACGCGCTCGTCACCCCGATCCGCATCGACGGCCGTGAACTCCTGGTGCGCGGCAGCATCGGCATCGTCGAGGGCCCGGCGGGCGAGCGCACCCCGGCCGAGGTGCTGCGCAGCGCCGACATCACGATGTACCGGGCCAAGTCGGCGGGCGGCAACCGCTCCGAGCTGGCCGACCCGGAGGCCGACGCCCGCGCCATCACCCGGCACGGCCTGACCACCGCGCTGCCCGCGGCCCTGGACCGGGGCGAGTTCTTCATCGAGTACCAGCCGCTGGTCCACCTCGGCGACGGCAGTGTCCGCGGCGCCGAGGCCCTGGTGCGCTGGCTGCATCCGCAGCACGGCGTCCTCGGCCCCGACCGGTTCATCCCGCTCGCCGAACACACCGGGCTCATCGTGCCGTTGGGCCGCTGGGTCCTGGAGGAGTCGGTCCGCCAGGCCCGCGAGTGGCGCGAGCGCCATGGCGAGCAGACGGACTCCGGCCCGCTGCGCATCAACGTCAACCTCTCGCCGTGCCAGCTCACCCATCCCGGGCTGGTGCAGGACACGGTGGACATTCTGGAACGCCTCGGCGTGCAGCCGGACTCGCTGTGCCTGGAGGTCACCGAGTCCGCGTTGATCGGCGCCGACGACGACCTGCTCAAACCGCTGCGCCGGCTCGCCGAGATGGGTGTCGACATCGCCCTCGACGACTTCGGCACCGGCTACTCCAACCTCGCCAACCTGCGCCGGCTGCCGGTGAGCATCCTCAAGCTGGACCGCTCCTTCACGCAGAGCATGCAGCAGTTCCCGGCGGACCCGGTCGACCTCAAGATCGTCGAGGGGATCGTCTCGCTGGCCCACAGCCTCGACCTCGCGGTCACCGTGGAGGGCGTGGAGACGGGCGCGCAGGCCGAACAGCTGCGGATTCTGGGCTGCGACACGGCCCAGGGCTGGTACTACGCCCGCCCGGGCCCACCGGAGCGCCTCCACGACCTGGCCCTGGTGGACGCAACGGGCTGAACCCAAGAAACACGGTCGGCGCAGTTCCCCCCAGGGGCACGGGGAACTGCGCGACCAGCCACGCCAAGCCCGCACCCCCGGGCGGCGCTGAAGAGGCAGACGCACCCGGCCAAGCGCCCGCCCTCCCCCTTGGGGGCGCGGGGAACTGCGCGACCAGCCACGCCAAGCCCGCACCGCCGGGCGGCGCTGAAGAGGCAGAGGTACCTGGCCAAGCGCCCGCCCTCCCCCTTGGGGGCGCGGGGAACTGCGCGACCAGCCACACACAACCCGCACCCCCCGACGGCGCCCCAGAGGCAGACGCACCCGGGCAAACCCACCCTCACCGCTCAAGCAACATCCGCTGCAACTCCCGCGCGGCCCGAGGCGGAGCCACATCGCTGCGGTGGGCCAGCGCGATCGTGCGGTGCAGCCCCGGCCGGGCGAGCGGCGTCACCCTGAGCCCCTGTCCGGCCCGCGTGGCAACCATGCGCGGCACCACGGCCACGCCCAGCCCCGCCCGCACGAACCCCAACACCGCGTCCATCTCACCCCCCTCGACAGCGAAGTGCGGCTCGAACCCCGCGGAGCGGCACGCGGCCACGGTGAGCTCGCGCAGGTCGTAGCCGTGCCGGAACATCACGAGGCGCTCGCCCTCCAGGTCGGCGACGCGCATCACCAGTCCGTCCCGGCATCCCGGCGCGGGCGCCTCCGTCGACGAGACCACCACCAGGTCCTCGCGCAGCAACTCCACCGTGGTCAGGGCGGGCGAGGCGGGGGGCAGGGGGAGGACGATCAGGGCGAGGTCGAGGGCGCCGCGCGCGAGCTCCCGTACGAGATCGTGGGAGCCGCCCTCCTCGATCAGCAGCCGGATGCCGGGATAGCGGTCGTGGAAGGCCCGCAGCACGTCCGGGAGCAGCCCGGTGCACAGGCTCGGCGTGGCGCCCAGGCGGACGCGGCCGCCGCGCAGCTGCACCAGCTCCTGCACCTCGTGCCGGGCGGTGTCGGCGTCGGCCAGGATCCGCCGGGCCAGTGGGAGCAGCGCCTCGCCCGCGTCGGTGAGCGTGATGTTGCCCCGGGCCCGCAGGAACAGATCCGCCCCCAGCTCCCGCTCCAGCGCCTTGATCTGCTGGGACAGCGACGGCTGCGCGACATGGACCAGCTCGGCGGCCCGGGTGAAGTGCCGGGTCTCGGCGACCGCCACGAAGTACTGGAGCTGCTGGAACTGCATGGCTTCAGGATAGCTCCGGCCTATGGAAACGAGCCGGATCATGTCTTGGACCGATCGGGACCTTCGGCCCTAGCGTGCTGACTCATGGCTCTGGCAACGCGGACGGACCGACGGCCGTCCATGGCACGCACCGTGTGGGACTCCACCGTCGGCAAGAAGACCGTGATGGCGGTCAGCGGGCTGATCATGCTGCTGTACCTGGTCGCCCACATGATCGGCAACCTGAAGATCTACTTCGGGGCGGGCGAGTTCAACCACTACGCCCACTGGCTGCGCACCGTCGGCGAACCGTTCATGCACTACGAGTGGACGCTGTGGCTCATCCGCGTGGTCCTCGTGGCCGCCGTGATCGCCCACGCCACGTCCGCGTACCAGCTCAGCCGCCGCGACATCAAGGCGCGGCCCAGCAAGTACGTGCACAAGAAGCCGCGGGCGAGCTACGCGACGCGCACCATGCGCTGGGGCGGGATCATCCTCGGCCTGTTCCTCGTGTGGCACCTCCTGGACCTGACCACCGGCACCGTGCACTCCGGCGGTTTCCAGGAGGGCCACCCGTACCAGAACGTCGTGGACACCTTCTCCACCTGGTACGGCAACGTCGTCTACATCGTCGCGATGCTGGCGCTCGGCCTGCACGTCCGGCACGGATTCTGGAGCGCCGCCCAGACCCTCGGCGTCGGCAGCCGCACCCGCGACCGCGCCCTCAAGGCCGTCGCCGATGTTCTCGCACTGCTGCTCACGGCCGGCTTCATCGCCGTACCCGTGGGCGTCATGACCGGAGTGGTGAGCTGACATGACAACCTACGCGAACTACGAGACCGGCTCGCCCGTCGTCGACGGCAGGGCACCCTCCGGCCCGATCCACGAGCGCTGGGACAAGCGCCGCTTCGAGGCCAAGCTGGTCAACCCCGCCAACCGGCGCAAGCACACGGTGATCGTCGTCGGCACCGGTCTCGCGGGCGGCTCCGCCGGTGCCACGCTCGCCGAACAGGGCTACCACGTCGTCCAGTTCTGCTACCAGGACTCCCCGCGCCGCGCCCACTCGATCGCCGCGCAGGGCGGCATCAACGCGGCGAAGAACTACCGCAACGACGGCGACTCGATCCACCGGCTGTTCTACGACACCGTCAAGGGCGGCGACTTCCGCGCCCGCGAGTCCAACGTCCACCGCCTGGCGCAGATCTCGGTGGAGATCATCGACCAGTGCGTGGCGCAGGGCGTGCCCTTCGCCCGCGAGTACGGCGGCCTGCTCGACACCCGCTCCTTCGGCGGCGTCCAGGTCTCGCGCACGTTCTACGCCCGCGGCCAGACGGGACAGCAGCTCCTCCTCGGTGCCTACCAGGCGCTGTCGCGGCAGATCGCGGCCGGGAACGTGGAAATGCACCCGCGCACCGAGATGCTCGACCTGATCGTCATCGACGGACGGGCGCGCGGGATCGTGGCGCGGGACCTGATCACGGGCCGCATCGACACGTACTTCGCGGACGCCGTCGTCCTCGCCAGCGGCGGCTACGGCAACGTCTTCTACCTGTCGACGAACGCCATGAACTCCAACGCCACCGCGATCTGGCGGGCGCACCGCCGGGGTGCCTACTTCGGCAACCCGTGCTTCACCCAGATCCACCCCACCTGCATCCCGCGCACCGGCGACCACCAGTCCAAGCTCACCCTGATGAGCGAGTCGCTGCGCAACGACGGCCGGATCTGGGTGCCGAAGGCCAAGGGCGACACCCGGCCGCCGAACAAGATCCCCGAGGACGAGCGCGACTACTACCTGGAGCGCATCTACCCGTCCTTCGGCAACCTGGTCCCGCGCGACATCGCCTCCCGCGCCGCCAAGAACGTCTGCGACGAGGGCAGGGGAGTGGGCCCCGGCGGGCAGGGCGTGTACCTGGACTTCGCGGACGCGATCAAGCGAATGGGTCGGGCCGCCGTCGAGGCGAAGTACGGCAACCTCTTCGACATGTACCAGCGGATCACCGACGAGGATCCGTACGAGGTGCCGATGCGGATCTACCCCGCCGTGCACTACACGATGGGCGGACTGTGGGTCGACTACGACCTGCAGACCACGGTCCCGGGCCTGTTCGCGGTCGGCGAGGCCAACTTCTCCGACCACGGCGCCAACCGGCTCGGCGCCTCCGCGCTGATGCAGGGCCTGGCCGACGGCTACTTCGTCCTCCCGGCCACCGTCAACGACTACCTCGCCCGCAATCCGCACCAGGAGCGGATCACCGCCGAACACCCGGCGGTCCAGGAGGTGCTGGCCGAGACCGAGGACCGGCTCAACCTGCTCCTCGCCGTCGACGGCGACCGCACCCCCGACTCCTTCCACCGCGAACTCGGCGAACTGATGTGGGAGTTCTGCGGCATGGCCCGCAGCGACGCGGGACTGCGCAAGGCACTGGAGCGCATCCCGCAGATCCGCGAGGAGTTCTGGCGGCGCATCAAGGTGCCCGGCACCGGCGAGGAGTTCAACCAGTCGCTGGAGAAGGCCAACCGCGTCGTCGACTACCTGGAGCTCGCCGAGCTGATGTGCCTCGACGCACTGCACCGCGCCGAGTCCTGCGGCGGCCACTTCCGCGAGGAGTCCCAGACACCCGACGGCGAGGCCGCCCGCCGGGACGACGCGTTCTCCTACGCGGCCGCCTGGGAGTTCACCGGCACCGGCGGGGCCCCCGTCCTGCACAAGGAAGACCTGGTCTTCGAGTACGTCCACCCCACCCAGCGGAGCTACGCATGAAGCTCACCCTGCGCGTCTGGCGGCAGAAGAACGCCGACGCCGACGGCGCCATGTCCACGTACGAGGTGGACGGCATCTCCTCCGACATGTCCTTCCTGGAGATGCTCGACACGCTCAACGAGGAGCTCATCCTCCGGGGCGAGGACCCGGTCGCCTTCGACCACGACTGCCGCGAGGGCATCTGCGGCGCGTGCTCGCTCGTCATCAACGGCGACGCGCACGGGCCGGAGCGCACCACGACCTGCCAGCTGCACATGCGGTCCTTCCGGGACGGCGACACGATCGACATCGAGCCGTGGCGGGCCTCGGCGTTCCCGGTGATCAAGGACCTGGTCGTCGACCGGTCCGCGTTCGACCGGATCATCCAGGCCGGCGGGTACATCACGGCGCCGACCGGGTCCGCGCCGGAGGCGCACGCGACGCCGGTGCCGAAGCCGGACGCGGACTTCGCCTTCGAGCACGCCGAGTGCATCGGGTGCGGGGCATGCGTGGCCGCCTGCCCGAACGGGGCGGCCATGCTGTTCACCTCCGCCAAGATCAACCACCTGAACGTGCTGCCGCAGGGGGCGCCCGAGCGCGAGACGCGGGTGCTGGACATGGTGGCGCAGATGGACGAGGAGGGCTTCGGCGGCTGCACGCTGGCCGGTGAGTGCGCGACCGCCTGTCCCAAGGGCATTCCACTGGTGTCGATCACCAGCATGAACAAGGAGTGGCTGCGGGCCACCCGGAAGGGCGCGAAGAGGTAGCGCCTTCGGCGTAGTTGGCGGCCCTCGCGCACCAGACGTTCGCCGAGCGGGCGGACGGGCGGGACCGGGAGTGGTGCTCATCCCCGGTCCCGCTTCGCGACCCCGCCGTCGATAGGCTGCGCACATGATCTTTGGAAACAGGGGGAGGGAGCGGTTCCGCGCAGCCGTCGCCGGTTTCGAGGCCGCGGTGCGCGGCACTTCCTGGACCCGCCGCCGTACGAGCGGAGCTGGCCCGCGGGGCGGTTCTTCCCGCACATGACGGGCGCCCTCGTCATGGAGCGCGTGCTCGCTCCGGCGGAGGCCGGGCACCTGCTCGCCGGGTGCGTGACGAAGGACAGCTGAACGTCCGGGACCCGGCGTTCAACATCCCCACATCCCCTCTCCTGACACAGGTCACGCGCACGCCAACCGGCATAGGAAGAACAGGAGCGGCGGGCCGTACGCAACCGGCCCGTCGCCTCCGTCGCCGAACCGGCCCGTGACCAGGAGAGAGCCATGACCGGCGTTTCCACCCTCGACCGTCCCCCGCAGCCCGCGGCACCCACCCGCTACACCGTCACCCTCGCCCGTGACGAGGCCGACGTGCGTGCCGCGCAGCGTCTGCGGCACGACGTCTTCGCCGGCGAGATGGGCGCTCTGCTGTCCACCCCGCAGCCGGGGTACGACATCGACGCCTTCGACGCGTACTGCGACCACCTGCTCGTGAACGACACCATGACCGGGCAGGTCGTCGGCACCTACCGGCTGCTGCCGCCGGAGCGGGCCGCGGTCGCCGGGCGGCTGTACTCGGAGAGCGAGTTCGACCTGGCCCCGCTCGACTCGATCCGACCGGGCCTGGTCGAGGTCGGCCGTTCCTGCGTCCACCCCGACCACCGCGACGGCGCGGTCATAGGGCTGATCTGGGCCGGCATCGCCCGCTACATGGTCGACCGCGGCCACGAGTGGCTGGCGGGCTGCTGCTCCATCCCGCTCGCCGACGGCGGCGCCCTCGCGAGCGCCACCTGGGACCGGGTCCAGGCCAAGCACCTGGCGCCCGAGGAGTTCCGAGTACGTCCGCTGGTGCCCTGGATCCCGAACCGGCCCGCCCCCACCGAGCGGGCCGAGCTCCCGGCCCTGCTGCGCGGCTACCTCCGCCTCGGCGCCTGGGTCTGCGCCGAGCCGGCGCACGACCCGGACTTCGGGGTCGCGGACCTGTACGTGCTGCTGTCGATGCGCCGGGTCAACCCGCGCTACCTGAAGCACTTCCTCTCGCTCGTGCCGTCCTGATGAGCGTCTGGCTGCCCAGCGCGCCCTGCACCCCCGGGGCGTGCGTGGAACCGACGGGGTCCGCCACGGCCGTACCACGTGCCGTGCTGCGGCTCACGGGGGTCGTGATCCTGGTCCTGGCCGGGGTCGTGCTGCTCCCGCTCGGCTGGGGGTCCCCCCGCTTGCGGGGGAGGATCCCCGCCGGGCCGGTCAGGTGGTGGTGCCGGGCGATCGTACGGGTCGCCGGGGTCCGGATCCGGATCACCGGCACCGCCGCACCCACCGGCGGACTGCTCCTGGTGGCCAATCACATCTCCTGGCTGGACATCCCGCTGCTGGCCGCCGTGCGGCCGGCCCGGATGCTGGCCAAGTCCGAGATACGGAAGTGGCCGGTGGCGGGCCCGCTGGCCGCGCGCGGCGGCGTGCTGTTCATCGAGCGTGACCGGCTGCGGACGCTGCCGGACACGGTCGAGCGGATCGCCGACACCCTGCGCGGCGGCGCGGCGGTCGCGGTCTTCCCCGAGGGCAGCACCTGGTGCGGCCGGGCGCACGGCCGCTTCCGGCGTGCCGTGTTCCAGGCCGCGCTGAACGCGGGAGTGCCGGTCCAGCCGGTCGGCATCCGCTACCGGCTCGACGGCGGGGCCGCCGGGACCGCCGCCGCGTTCGTCGGCGACGACTCGCTGCTCGCCTCGATGTGGCGGGTGGTCAAGGCGCGGGGGCTGACGGCCGAGGTGGAGGTGCGGGACGCGATCCGTCCCGGCTCGTACCCCGACCGCCGCACCCTCGCCCGCGCCGCCGAGCCGGTCATGGGCGAACCGACCTGGACCCACACGGCCGTCGTCGCCGACAGCGGCCGTTCCCCGAGCGCCGCCTGACCGGGCCCACGCCACTGTCGCCGCCCCACGGGACGCGGACGACGGTGACGTGGGCCCGGCTCAGCACGCAGGGCAGGGGCGGACCCGGCTCAGACCATGACGCGGGCCAGGTAGGGCGCGGTGGCGCTGTCCTTCGCCTCGGCCACCTGCTCCGGAGTGCCCGCCGCCACGATGCGGCCGCCCGCGTCGCCGCCGCCCGGTCCCAGGTCGATCACCCAGTCCGCGCCCGCGACCACCGACATGTCGTGCTCGACGACCACCACGGTGTGCCCCGCGTCGACCAGATCGTGCAACTGGCCCATCAGCACCTCGACATCGGCCGGGTGCAGACCGGTCGTCGGCTCGTCCAGCAGGTAGAGGGTGTGGCCGCGCCGCCCGCGCTGCAGTTCGCTCGCCAGCTTGATCCGCTGGGCCTCCCCGCCGGACAGCTCCGTCGCCGGCTGCCCGAGCCGCAGATAGCCGAGCCCCACGTCGAGCAGCGTGCCCAGGCTGCGGGCCACGGCCGGGGTGTCCGCGAAGAACTCCGCCGCGCTCTCCACCGTGAGGTCGAGGACCTGCGCGATGTTCCGCCCCTGGTGGGTCACCCGCAGGGTCTCGGGGTTGTAGCGGGCCCCGCCGCAGTCCGGGCAGGGCGCGTACGTGCTCGGCAGGAACAGCAGCTCGACACTGACGAAACCCTCGCCCTGACAGGTCTCGCAGCGCCCTCCCGCCACGTTGAAGGAGAACCGCCCGACGCCGTAACCGCGCTCCCGTGCCTCGTCGGTGGCCGCGAACACCTTCCGTACCACGTCGAACAGTCCTGTGTAGGTCGCCAGGTTGGAGCGCGGGGTGCGCCCGATGGGCCGCTGGTCGACCGAGACCAGCCGTTCCACCCCCGCCGCATCCTCGGTGATCTCGCCGATCAGCGTCGACTTGCCGGAGCCCGACACACCGGTGACCGCCGTGAACACGCCGAGCGGGAACTCGGCCGTCACCCCGCGCAGGTTGTGCCGGGTGACCGGCCCGACCGTCAGCCGGCCGCGCGGCGAACGCGCCGACCGCGCGGGTGCGGGGGAGCGGCCGAAGAGGAAGCGGGCCGTCGCCGACTCCGGGACCGACGCCAGGTCCGCCACCGGGCCGCTGTGCAGCACCCGTCCGCCGTGCTCGCCTGCGCGCGGGCCCACGTCCACCAGCCAGTCGGCGCCGCGCACCACGTCCAGGTGGTGCTCCACCACGAACACCGAGTTGCCGGCCGCCTTCAGCCGGGCCAGCACCGTGAGCAGCGCCTCGGTGTCCGCCGGGTGCAGACCGGCGGACGGCTCGTCGAGGACGTACACCACGCCGAAGAGCCCGGAGCGCAACTGCGTGGCGAGCCGCAGCCGTTGGAGCTCACCGGCCGAGAGGGTGGGCGTGGCGCGGTCGAGGCCGAGATAGCCGAGACCGAGCTCGACGACCGGGGCGATACGGGACTTGAGGTCGTCGGTGAGGACGCGCGCGGTCTCGGACCCGCCGTCGAGCAGCCCGGCCAGCTCGGCCAGGGGCAGCGCGGCCAGTTCGGCGATCGTACGGCCCGCGAAGGTCACCGCCAGTGCCTCGGGCCGCAGCCGGGCGCCGCGACACACCGGACAGGGCGCGCTGGTCAGGAAGCGCTCCGCCTTCGCCCGCAGGGTCGGGCTCTTGGAGTCCGCGAACGTCTTCATCACATACCGACGGGCACTCATGTACGTGCCCTGGTACGGGCGTTGGATGCGATCGGCGTCCCGCACCGGGTGCACCGTGACCACCGGCTGCTCGTCGGTGAACAGGATCCACTCCCGCTCCTCGGCGGGCAGGTCCCGCCACGGCCGGTCCACGTCGTGCCCGAGCGCGTCGAGGATGTCGCGCAGGTTCTTGCCCTGCCAGGCGCCCGGCCACGCCGCGATCGCGCCCTCGCGCACGGACAGCGAGGGATCGGGGACCAGCGACTGTTCGGTCGTGCGGTGCACCCGCCCGAGGCCGTGGCACTCCGGGCACGCTCCGGCCGCCGTGTTGGGGGAGAAGGCGTCGGAGTCGAGCCGCTCGGCGCCGGGCGGATAGGTGCCGGCGCGGGAGAAGAGCATGCGCAGCGAGTTGGAGAGGTTCGTGACCGTGCCGACGGAGGAGCGGGAGGTCGGCGACGAGCGGCGCTGCTGGAGCGAGACCGCCGGCGGCAGCCCCGTGATCTCCCCGACCTTCGGCGCTCCCACCTGGTGGATCAGCCTGCGCGCGTACGGCGCCACCGACTCGAAGTAGCGCCGTTGCGCCTCCGCGTACACCGTGCCGAACGCCAGCGACGACTTGCCCGAGCCGGACACGCCCGTGAAGACGACCAGCACGTCCCGCGGGATGTCCACGTCGACGCCCTTGAGGTTGTGCTCACGGGCGCCGCGGACGCGGACGTACGGGTCGTGGGGGCTGTGCATCGGGGGAACTCCGTACGGGCCGGCCGGGCGGGGACAAACCCCGCGATTCTAGCCCGCGGCACGGTGCGCCCCGCCGGCGCGGCTCTGCCTTCCCGCGGTCGCGGTTCAGGGGTGCGGCGGGATGTCCCGCTGCTGACCGCCCAGCTCGTCCTTCATCCTCTGCTGGGCCGTGTCGACCTGGGACCGGTACTTGCCCTGGGTCTTCTCGTCGACGTGGTCGCCCGCCTTGTCGATGCCCTTGCCCGCCTCGTCCTCGTGGCCTTTGAGCATGCCCTTGAGCTTGTCCATGATGGACATGGCAACCCTCCTGCCTGATAGAGGCCCCCGCGTCCCAGCCTCACCGCCCCGGACGCGGTTCGCATCTCGGCCGGCCTCCAAATGCACGGTGCCCGGGCCTGTGCGAGCTTGGAGAACGGACGCCTGTTCCCGCAGAAAGGTCCGTCCCATGACTACTCCTGGTTTCGGATTCGGACGCAGCCCGTTCGAGGAGTTCGACGAGCTGATGAACCGATTCTTCGGTGGGGCCGGTCCGGCCTCGCCCTCCCGGCGGGTACAGACGGTCGACATCGGCAGCCTGCTCTCGGAACGGGCCCGCGAGCTGGTCGCCGAGGCGCGGGAGATCGCCGCCGCGGAGGGCAGCGACGAACTCGACGCCCGGCATCTGCTGGCCGCCGCCACCCGGCACGACTCGACCCGGCGGCTGATGACCGAGGCGGGCGCGGACCCCGACCGGATCCGGGAGCGGCTCGGCGCCGGTGCCGAGGGCGCCCAGAAGACCGAGCCCGCCACGTTGACCCCGGCCGCCAAGCGCGCCCTGCTGGACGCCTACCAGCTCTCCCGGGCCGAGGAGGCCTCCTACATCGGTCCCGAGCACCTGTTGCGGGCCCTTGCCCTGAATCCGGAATCGGCGGCCGGGCGGGAGCTCGCCGAGAGCGGCTGGGAGCCCACCCGGATGCCCGTCGAGGGCGCGGCCGAGCGCAGGAAGCCCAGCAGCACGCCGACCATCGACGAGTACGGCCGTGATCTCACCGAGGACGCCCACGCCGGCCGCCTCGACCCGGTGATCGGACGGGACGACGAGGTCGAACAGACGATCGAAGTCCTGTCCCGGCGCAGCAAGAACAACCCCGTGCTCATCGGTGACCCCGGCGTCGGCAAGACGGCCATCGTCGAGGGCATCGCGCAGCGCATCGCCGCCGGGGACGTGCCCAGGACCCTGGAGGGCAAGCGGCTGATCTCGCTGGACCTGGCGGGCATGGTGGCCGGCACCAAGTACCGGGGCGAGTTCGAGGAACGCCTGAAGAAGCTGCTCGACGAGGTGCAGGAGCACGCCGACGAGCTCGTCCTCTTCCTCGACGAACTGCACACCGTCGTCGGCGCCGGCGCGGGCGGCGAGGGCGCCATGGACGCGGGCAACATGCTCAAGCCCGCCCTGGCCCGCGGTGAACTGCACCTCATCGGCGCGACGACCGTCGACGAGTACCGCCGGCACATCGAGAAGGACGCCGCCCTGGAGCGCCGGTTCGCCCCGATCCTGGTCGGCGAGCCCACCGTCGACGACACCATCGAGATCCTGCGCGGCCTGCGCGACCGCTACGAGGCGCACCACCAGGTCCGCATCACCGACGAGGCGCTCGTCGCCGCGGCCGAGCTGTCCGACCGCTACATCACCTCCCGCTTCCTGCCCGACAAGGCCATCGACCTGATGGACCAGGCCGCCGCGCGGGTCCGGCTGCGCGCCAAGACCCCTGTCGCCGACATCCGGGAGATCGAGGACCGGATGGCCGCCCTGAACCGGGAGAAGGACCAGGCGGTCGCCGACGAGGAGTACGAGCGCGCCAAGGAACTGCGCGACCGGATCAAGGCCGCCGAGGGCGAGCGGGCCGACATGGGCAAGGCGGACGAGCACGCGCCCAGGGTCACCGCCGAGGACATCGCCGAGGTCGTCTCCCGCACCACCGGCATCCCCGTCGCCCAGCTCACCGAGGAGGAGCGCGAGCGGCTGATGAAACTGGAGGAGCACCTCCACGAACGCGTCGTCGGCCAGGACGAGGCGATCACCGCGGTCGCGCGGGCCGTCCGCCGCGCCCGGGCCGGCATGAGCGACCCCAACCGCCCCGTGGGCAGCTTCCTCTTCCTCGGCCCCACCGGTGTCGGCAAGACGGAGCTCGCCCGCGCCCTCGCCGCGGCCCTGTTCGGCGACGAGACCCGCATGATCCGGCTGGACATGAGCGAGTTCCAGGAGCGGCACACGGTCTCCCGGCTGGTCGGAGCGCCTCCCGGATACGTCGGCCACGAGGAGGCCGGCCAGCTCACCGAGGCGGTGCGCAGGCAGCCGTACGCCGTGCTGCTGCTCGACGAGGTCGAGAAGGCGCACCCCGACGTCTTCAACACCCTGCTGCAGCTGCTCGACGACGGCCGGCTGACCGACTCCCAGGGCCGCACCGTCGACTTCAAGAACACCGTCGTGATCATGACGTCCAACATCGGCGCCGACCGCATCCTGGCCTCCGGCGTGGAGGACTACACCAAGGTCCGCGAGTCGGTGATGCCGGTGCTGAACCAGCACTTCCGGCCGGAGTTCCTCAACCGCATCGACGAGATCATCGTCTTCCGCGGCCTGGACCGCGGCCAGCTGCGCCAGATCGTCGACCTGCTCCTGGAGCACACCCGGCGCCGGCTGCACGCCCAGGACGTCGACATGGAGGTCACCGACACGGCCGCCGATCTGCTCGGGAACATCGGCTACCAGCCCGACTTCGGTGCCCGCCCGCTGCGCCGTACCATCCAGCGCGAGGTGGACGACCGGCTCGCCGATCTGCTCCTGTCCGGCGAACTGGCCCCGGGCGACCGGGCCGTGGTGGACGCGGCCGACGGCGCCGTCGTGATCCGGGCGGACAAGCCGGCCGGGGCCGGGGCGCGGAAGACGGACGAGACCGGCTGAGGAGGCTCGGGGCCCCTAGGCTCGCAAAGGCTCAGGGCCCGGTGTTCTTCGCCCGGTTCACGATCTCGGCCAGCCGCCGGTAGGAGTCCAGCAGGGCGCCACGGTCGTACGTGCTGGTGGTCACGAGGACTTCCTGCGCGCCGGTCTCCTTCAGCAGCGTCTCCAGCTCGTGGGCGACCTGCTCCTCGGTGCCGGCCAGGTGCCCGGCGAGCCCGGACGCGTAGAAGTCCCGTTCCTTCGCGGTCATATCGCGGGCGGCGGCGTCGTCGGCCGGCGGCAGGGGCGGGAAGGCGCCGTGCGTGCGCGCGTACGCCATGGACCACGCCTCCGGGATCAGCAGCCGCCGCGCCTCCTCGGGCGTGTCGGCCACCGCCACCGTGCCCGAGACGACGACGTACGGCTCCGACGCCCACGGCGACGGCCGGAAGTGCTCCCGGTAGTGGTCGATGCCGCGCCGCATCCGCTCGCGGTCGCGCAGGTCGCCGACGACCATCGGCAGCCCCGCACGGGCGGCGATCTTGGCGCCCTCGCCCATGGCCAGCACGAACGGGGGCACGCTCAGCCCCTCGGCCGGGCGGGCGTGCACCCCGGTCGGGGAGGTCCCCCGGAACCAGCCCAGCAGCTCGTCGAGCTGGGCCGCGAAGTCCTCGGCGTCGTCCTTGCCGCGCCCCAGCGCCCTGCGCACGCCGTCGGTGAAGCCCACGGACCGACCCAGACCCATGTCGATCCGCCCCGGGAACAGCGACTCCAGCACCCCGAACTGCTCGGCGACGACGAGGGGTTGGTGGTTGGGCAGCATCACCCCGCCGGTGCCGACCCGGATGGTGCGGGTCGCGCCGGCCACGGCGGCGGCCAGCACGGTCGGCGCGGACCCGGCGACCCCGGGCACGCCGTGGTGCTCGGAGACCCAGAACCGGTGGTACCCCAGCTCTTCCAGCTCCCGCGCCAGCGCGACGGTGTCCCGCAGCGCCTCGGCGTGCGTGTGCCCCTCCCGCGTACGGGAGCGGTCGAGTACGGAGAAGCGGGTCCGGGCGGTCAACGAGGTCACACGGATGTCAACACAGGTCAGGCCGCAGGATTCCCGGACCGTCCGGCGGGACGCCGATTAGGGTGGCCGGGTGGCTGACAGCAGTGAACCCCAGGTCGCCGTGTTCGACCTCGACAACACCCTCGCCGACACCGGGCACCGGCAGCGGTTCCTGGAGCGCAGGCCGCGGGACTGGGCGGGGTTCTTCGCGGCGGCGCCGAAGGATCCGCCGCTCGCCGAGGGGGTGGCCCTGCTCCGCGAGCTGGCGGGGGAGTGCGAGGTCGTGTATCTCACCGGGCGGCCCGAGCGCTGCCGGTTCGACACGCTGGACTGGCTCGCCCGGCACGGGTTGCCCGAGGGGCGCGTGTACATGCGGCGGGACGCCGATCGCAGGCCCGCCCGGAACACCAAGCTGGAGATTT
The DNA here is from genome assembly GCF_053611585.1 of Streptomyces sp. NPDC054794. Lineage (NCBI taxonomy): Bacteria > Bacillati > Actinomycetota > Actinomycetes > Kitasatosporales > Streptomycetaceae > Streptomyces > Streptomyces sp. NPDC054794. The sequence goes on from NZ_JBSHAQ010000001.1 coordinate 159,247, forward strand.
TGCGCCGCCTTGCCCGCGACCGGGTGATCCGCGTCCTCGTGGACGACGACGAGCTGGTGTGCGACGACGCCGAACGGGCCGGGTTCACGGTCGTACGGGCGCGCTGGGCCAAGAAGTCCGCCGCGCTGAAGGACGCCCAGGAGCGGGAAGGCCGTACCTGAGGCGCGCGGTGGGGCCGGGGGGAGCGGTCCGCCCGCGCGGGGCGGTCAGTCCTCGCCCTCGATGCGGAAGCCCACCTTCAGACAGACCTGCCAGTGCTCGATCTGCCCGTTCTCGATCTGGCCCCGCACCTGGGTGACCTCGAACCAGTCCAGGTTGCGCAGGGTGTCGTTGGCGCGGGAGATGCCGTTGCGGATGGCCTGGTCGACGCCCTCGTGCGAGGTGCCGACGATCTCCGTGAGCCGGTAGGTGTGGTTGGACATGCGGGAGCTCCTCTGCGCCGCTGCGCCGTGACGGGTGTGTCACGCGTCACTCCACCGTGCCGTATGTGCGGGCGGAGCGCGAGACGTCGGGGCCGTACCCCGGGGTAGCCCTTGACCGCCGCATTGGTCCATACCAAAATCAGCACACCCGTACGAGCCACGTGCTCGTTCCCCCCACGTCGGGCCCGTTTGCCCTGTCCGTCAGACAGAACAGGACCCCTCGTGAGACACGATGTGCGGCACGCCCCGCTGCGACGCCGTCTCCTCGCCCTCGTCTGTGTGTCCGCCTCCCTCGCCGCCGGGTGCGGCGTGCTGCCGGACAGCGGTGGCCACCGGCGGACGGTCACCGTGTGGCTGATGAAGGACAGCGCCTCGAAGGAGTTCCTGCGCCGCTTCACCGAGGACTTCGAGCGCGGCCACGACGACCTCCGGCTCGACATCCGCATCCAGCAGTGGACCGGCATCGTCGACAAGGTGCAGGCCGCGCTGAAGTCGGACGGCGACAACGGGCCCGACGTCATCGAGGTCGGCAACACCCAGGTCCCGCAGTACGTGGAGGGCGGCCGGCTCACCGACCTGACCCTGGAGTCGATGCGCGACTGGGGCAAGGACCGCTGGCTGCCCGGCCTCGCCGAACCCGGCCGGGAGGACACCCAGCAGTACGGCATCCCCTGGTACGCGGCCAACCGCGTCGTCATCTACCGCAAGGACCTGTTCGAGAAGGCGGGCATCAGCGCCCCGCCGAAGACCCGCGAGCAGTGGCTCGCCGACACCGAGCGGCTCAACTCCGCCGGGAACCAGGGGATTTACCTGGCCGGACAGGACTGGTACACGCTCTCCGGGTTCATCTGGGACGAGGGCGGCGACCTCGCCCGGCACACGGACGGCCTCTGGAAGGGCGCCCTGGACTCCCCGGCCGCCCTGCGTGGCATGGACTTCTACCGCCGGCTGCAGGCGCTCGGCGCCGGACCCGTCGGCTCCGACGAGGAACACCCGCCCCAGGCGGGCGTGTTCGCGAACGGCAGGGTGGCACAGATCGTGGCCGTGCCGGGCCTCGCCCAGGCCATCGTCCAGAAGAACCCCGAACTCGACGGCGAACTGGGCTACTTCCCCGTGCCCGGCAAGTCCGCGCAACGGCCCGGCACCGTCTTCACCGGCGGATCCGACCTCGTCGTCCCGCGCAACACCGGCAACGAGGACGGAGCCGTCGCCGTCGTCGCCGCGCTCACCGGCGCCAAGTGGGACACCGAGCTGGCCCGCACCATGAACTACGTCCCCAACAAGACGACCCTGGCGGGCGCCGTGGCCGGGGAGGAGGGGGTCGCCGCCATGGCGGCCGGAGCCGCGCACGGCCGGGCGACCCCCAGCACGCCTCAGTGGACGGCGGTCGAGGCCGACAACCCCATCAAGGAGTACATGACCCGGGTGCTCGGGGGCGCCGACCCGCAGGCCGAGGCCCGCCGTGCCTCCCGCCGGATCACCGACGCCCTGGCGCCGGGCCTCGGCTGACTCACCGGACCGTGCTCAGCGACAGCGCGAACCGGCCCTCCGCGTCCGTCCACCAGTGGGTCAGCTCCAGGCCCGCCCCGGCGAGTTCGGCGGCGACGCCGTCCCTGCGGAACTTCGCGGACACCTCGGTGCGCAGTTCCTCGCCCGCCGCGAAGTCGACGGCGAGTTCGAGCGCCGGAACCTTCACGGACTGCTCCGTGAGCGACCGCAGCCGCATCTCGATCCACTCGTGCTGCGCGTCCCAGCGCGCCACGTGCTCGAAGGCGTCCGGATCGAAGTCGGCGCCCAGCTCCCGGTTGATCACGGCCAGCACGTTCTTGTTGAACTCGGCGGTCACTCCGGCCGCGTCGTCGTACGCCCGCACCAGGACCCGCTCGTCCTTGACCAGGTCCGTGCCCAGCAGCAGGGTGTCGCCCGGTGACATCAACTGTCGTACGGAGGCGAGGAACTCGGCCCGTTCGGCGGGCAGCAGGTTGCCGATCGTGCCGCCCAGGAAGGCGATCAGCCGGGGGCCGGGCGTCGCGGGCAGGGTCAGCCGGCCGGTGAAGTCGGCGATCAGCGCGTGCACGGCGAGCCCGGGCCGCTCCTCGACGAGCGACTGCCCGGCCCGGGTGAGCGCGCTCTCGCTGACGTCGACCGGCACATAGGTGTCCAGGTCGGTGAGCGCGTCGATCAGGTAGCGGGTCTTCTCGGAGGAGCCGGAGCCCAGTTCCACCAGCGTGCGGGCGTGGGCGGCCGCCGCGATCTCGCCGGACCGGGCGTCGAGGATCTCGCGCTCGGCCCGCGTCGGGTAGTACTCGGGCAGCTCGGTGATCTTGTCGAACAGCTCACTGCCCCGGGCGTCGTAGAACCACTTCGGCGGCAGCGTCTTGGGGGTGGCGGCGAGGCCGCTGCGGACATCGGCGCGCAGCGCGGCGTCCGTCGCGTCCTCGGGGAGTGTGCGGGTGACGTACAGCGGGCTCACGTACAGGGCTCCTTCGGAGATGGGGATTCCCCCGCTCGAACGGAGTCGAGGGTGGGGGAGGGTGCCCGGTCCTCGACCGGGGCGAGCCGCACGCCGGTTCGGCTCGCCGAGAGCAGCGTGCGGTCGGGCACCTCCTGCCAGTGCGGATCGTCGTCGTACGGCTCGGAGGCGACTACCGTGAGACGGCCGGGCTCCGTGCGGTGCCAGAGGGTGTCGCCCCAGGCGGTGGCGGTGATGGTCTCGCCGTCGGTGAGCAGCAGGTTGAGCCGGGACGCGGGGGCCGCCTCGGCGACCGCGCGGACCGTGTGGACCAGGGCCTGCCCGGGCTCGTCCCCGGCGTGCAGCCGGTGCAGCACGAGGGCCCAGACGAACGCCGAGTCGGTGCGCGCCTCCATCGACAGCAGGTCCACCGGGGGCAGCCCGGGGACCAGGGACGCCATCGACCGCGGCCAGTCCGCGACGGCGCCGTTGTGGCTGAACAGCCAGCGGCCCGCGGCGAACGGGGCCGCCGCGGCCTCCCCGTCCGCGCCCGGCAGGGTCGCGTCCCGCACCGCGGCGAGCAGCGCGCCGGTGCGCACCACCCGGGCCAGGTCGGTGAAGGACGGGTCCGCCCAGATCGGGCCGGTCCGCCGGTAGCGGGCGGGCACGGGATCGTCCGCCGCGTACCAGCCCACCCCGAATCCGTCGGCGTTGACCGTCCCGTAGCGCTGCCGGCGCGGTGCCCACGACTGGCGGTACAGGCCGTGCGGGGGCTCCACGAGCAGCCGGCCGAGCGGCTCCTCGGGGCCCAGGTACGCCAGATGACGGCACATCAGACGTCCCCCGAGCGGGCGGTGCGGAAGCCGGAGAAGATCTGCCGGCGGATCGGATAGTCCCAGTTGCGGAACGTGCCCCGGCAGGCCACCTGGTCCACGGCGAACGAACCGCCGCGCAGCACCTTGTACTCGGACCCGAAGAACACCTCCGAGTACTCCTTGTACGGGAAGGCGGTGAAGCCCGGGTACGGCAGGAACTCGCTCGACGTCCACTCCCACACGTCACCGATCAACTGCCGTACGCCCAGCGGGGACGCGCCGGCCGGGTAGCTGCCCGCGGGCGCCGGCCGCAGGTGCCGCTGGCCCAGGTTGGCGTGCTCCGGCGCCGGATCCGCGTCGCCCCACGGATAGCGCGTCGAGCGGTCGGCGGCGGGGTCGTGGCGGGCCGCCTTCTCCCACTCCGCCTCGGTGGGCAGCCGGCGTCCGGCCCAGCGGGCGTACGCGTCGGCCTCGTACCAGCACACGTGCAGCACCGGCTCGTGGGGCGGGACGACCTCCGTGGCGCCGAAGTGGCGCCGCAGCCACTGCCCGCCCTCCCGGCGCCAGAACAGCGGCGCGGTGATGGCGTGCTGCCGGATGTGCGCCCAGCCCTCCGGCGCCCACCAGCGCTCGTCCTCGTAGCCGCCGTCCTCGATGAACGCCTGGTACCGGCGGTTCGTCACCGGGGTGGTGTCGATGTGGAAGGGCGCCACCTCGCGCCGGTGCGCGGGGCGTTCGTTGTCCAGCGCCCAGGGTTCGGTGGAGGTGCCCATGGTGAACGGGCCGCCGGGTATGAGGACTTCGGTGGGGCCGGTGAACGGCGGTGCCGGGTCCGGGTCCGGGGCGGTCAGGGCCTGCGGCCCCTTGCGCAGCTGATGGGTGATCAGCATCGTCTCGTCGTGCTGCTGTTCGTGCTGCGCGATCATCCCGAAGGCGAAGCCCGCCTCGGTCAGCCGCGTACCGTGCAGGGCCGTGCTCTCCAGCAGGTCCAGTGCCCGGCCGCGCACGTCGGCCGCGTACCGGCGGGCCTCGGCGGGCGCCAGCAGCGGCAGCGAGGGCCGTTCGGACCGCGGGTGCTCGAAGGCGTCGTACAGGCTGTCGATCTCGGGCCGCATCGGCTCCCGGCCGCCGACCGTGCGCAGCAGCCACAGCTCTTCCTGGTTGCCGATGTGGGCGAGGTCCCACACCAGCGGGGACATCAGCGGCGAGTGCTGGGCGGTGAGATCGGGGTCCTCGATGCAACTGGTGAGCAGGGTCGTGCGGTCGCGGGCGGTGAGGAGCGAGGCCAGCGCGCGCCGGCGCAGGTCCTCGGCGTCGAGTTCGGGGGCGGTCATGTGCGGATGTCCTTCCCGTGGATGGTGGAGGTGCCCCTGATCGAGCGAAGCCGGGACGGGGGGAGGGCCGTGCCGCGCACACGGTCCAGCAGGTCGTCGGCGGGGCAGCGGCCCCGCGCGACATAGCGGTCGATGTACGCCGCGACGGCGCCCGTGACCTCGGGTGTGGCGCCGAGCCGGGGCAGGGCCCGAAGTGCCGCCGCGAAACAGACCGTGGCGGCCTCGTGCAGCTCGGGGTCGCGCAGCCCGTCACGGGCCGCGTCGATCCACAGCGGGTTGTGCGGAGCGGGCAGGTTCAGGGCCCGCTCGGCCAGCGGTTTCACGGTGCGGTAGGCCGTCTCGGCGGCCTCCGGGTCGTCGAACAGCGCCGCCGTCACCGCGAGCGGCACGATCCACCCGTCGTCGCCGGGCTGTGCGTCGATCATGCGCAGTTCCAGGTGGCCGCGCGGTCTGACCGGCGGGAACAGCGTCGTGAGGTGGTAGTCGACGTCCTCGCGCGTCGGCGGCCTGGGCACGCCCGACCGGGTCCATTCCCGCAGGGTGAGCCCCTCGGGCACGTCCCACGCGCCGTCGTCCCGGCGTACGCACATCACCGGGGCGTCCAGCACGTGCCGCGCCCAGGCCCCGCGCGGGTCCCCGTTCAGCGGGGGAGCGCCCGCCCGGTCCGGGCCGATCTCCGTCCAGTGCAGCTGCCGGGTGGACCGCCAGCCCGTGGGCCGGTGACCGACCAGCGGGGAGTTGGCGAACGCGGCCACCAGGACCGGGCCCAGCTGGTGGGCCAGCCACCAGCGGCGCCCGTGGCCCAGCGGGCCGGGCTCCTCGTGACCGGCGTCCACGCACACCTGCACGGAGGCCGACGAGCACATCATGTGGCGGCCCGCCGTGCCGGTACGGTCCAGGCAGGTCTCCATGGCGTCGTAGCGCGGCCGGCGCAGGAAACGGCGGGGAGCGTGCCACGGGTCGTGGCCGAAGCCGGCGAGGCCGAGGCCGTCCTCGGCCAGTACGGCGCGCACGGCGTCCAGGTCGGCGGAGACGGTGCCGATGCACTCCATCAGGGAGGCGGCGGGCGGCGAGCTCAGCTCCAGCTGGCCGCCGGGCTCCACGGTGAGCGCCGACTCCAGGGGCACGGTGCGCAGTGCGGCATAGGCCGCTTCGAGTCGTTCGGGTGTCACGGAGAGCTGCGGCCGGCGCAGCTCGTGGACGAGCCATTCCACTTCGACCCCGAGACACCTGGGCGGGCCCGTCTTGAAGCAGATGCCCCGGACCAGGGCCTCCACTTCGGCCTCGGTGACGGCCGCACGGGGATCCGTACAGTCGCCACAGTCTTCCACCGAATCGGACATATCGGGATCCTCTCAAAGATTCCGTGATGCCACCGCTCCGGTGTTCGACAAGGCCGGCTCGGAGGCACTCGTCCCACCCAAGACGCTCGCGCCGATTCGCACAAGGGTGCGCTTCGGCGCGTTCGCGATACGTAATCTCCGTTTCCCGGGCGTTTCCGGGGCCGGAAAACTCTGTTGCACCTGAGGACCAGCATCGCTCACGATGCGTTCATGAGCACAACGGGGGAAGCCGCGCGGCGCGCGGTCGTGGCGCACACGGGGGTTGCGCCATGAGCGCGCGGCTGCGCGGTGTCGCGCAGGAAACCGAACAGATCGTGGCGGCCGGGGCGTACCACGCGCCCGGCGGCCGCGAGGTGTCCCTGGCCGCGGCGATCGACGCCGCGTGCGAGGGCACCCGCATGTACGGGCCCGACCCGGTCCCGGTCCCGGACGCGCCCGGGACGGCCACGGTCGTCGAGGTCACCGGGGAGAGCAGCCTGGAGGCGGCCCGCCGCCTCGAAGAACCGGTCGCCGTGCTGAACTTCGCCTCGGCCCGCAATCCCGGCGGCGGCTACCTGGGCGGCGCTCAGGCCCAGGAAGAGGCCCTGTGCCGCGCCTCGGCCCTGTACACCTGCCTGCTGCGGGCCCGGGAGTTCTACGACCACCACCGCGCCCACCGCGACCCGTTCTACACGGACCGTGTCATCCACTCACCCGCCGTGCCCGTCTTCCGGGACGACCGCGGCAGCCTGCTGGCCGAGCCGTTCTCGGCCGGTTTCCTGACGGCGGCCGCCCCGAACGCCGGGGTCGTGCGGCGCACGGCCCCGGAGCGGACGCCCGAGCTGCCACGAGCCCTCGCGTCGCGCGCCGAGCGGGTGCTGGAGACCGCCGCGGCGCACGGCTACCGGCGACTGGTGCTGGGCGCCTGGGGCTGCGGGGTCTTCCAGAACGACCCCGCCCAGGTCGCGGGCGCCTTCCGGGCGCTGATCGGCCCCGGCGGCCGGTTCGCGGGGACCTTCGAGCACGTGGTGTTCGGAATCCTGGACCGCACGCCGGGGGCCGTGGTGCGCGAGGCCTTCGTACGGGCCTTCGGGGAGCCTCAGCTCCAGCCGTAGCGCTCGTGGAGCCGGTGCCTGACCAGGTTGAACCGGCCCCGGTCCAGGGCGCAGGCCTCGCGCCGCATGCCCTCCTCATGCAGCCGGAGCACCCGGTCCACGTCCACCCAGGAGTCGCGCCCGGTGCGGTCCCAGGGACCGCTGCCGATCGCCACCCACTCGCGGTCGCCGTCGTGCCGCTTGCTGGACAGCTGCACCGCGAGAAACGTTCCGGCGGCCTCCCGGGCGACGACGAGGACCGGCCGGTCCTTGCCCCGCCCGTCGTTCTCCTCGAAGGGCACCCAGGTCCACACGATCTCGCCGGGATCCGGGTCGCCGTCGTGCGCGGGCGAGTACTCGGTGCGCACCCGGCCCACCTTGCGGGGGTCGGCCTCGGTGGTCGCGGTGGGGCCGTGGCGGCCGGGGACGTTCTCTTCGGTAAACGCAGTCACGGGGGCACCTTAGAGGGTGCCCCCGTGAACCGCGTCAGTGCGTCACCACCTCTACTCCTTCTCCACCGGCACCTTCTGGGACGGCGGCGGCGTCGCGACCCCGTTGAGGGACGAAGTCCCGGTCGGGGTCTGCCCGTTCTGGTTCATCGAGGCGAGCAGCTGCCGGGCCAGGCCCAGACCGGTGCCGCCCATGGTGAGCGCCTTGGCGAACAGTTCGGACATACCGTCGGCGCCGTTGAGCAGCACCATGTTGTCCACATTGCCGAACGCGGACGCGCCCGCCCGGACGATCTCCGGCCAGTTCTCGGCGAGTTGCTGGGCGACGACCGCCTCCTGGTTCTCGGCGAGGGCAAAGGCGCGTGCCTTGATGGCCTCCGCCTCGGCGAGACCCTTGGCCTTGGTCGCCTCGGCCGCCGCCAGACCCTTCGCCTGGGCGGAGGCGGCCTCGGCCTCACCGGTGGCCCGGGTGGCCGCCGCGGTGGCGGCACCACGGGCCTTGGTCGCCTCGGCCTCGGCACCCGCGGCCGTCTTGACCCGGGTCGCCTCGGCCGCCGCCGCGAGCTCCGTCTCCCTCGCCTTGGCCTGCGCGGCCGAGATCCGGGCGTCGCGCTCGGCCTCGGCCAGCGTGCGCTTCTCGTAGGCCCGGGCATCGGCGGGCTTGCGCACGTCCGCCTGGAGCTGCTGCTCGCGCCGGTGGGCCTCCAGTTCGGCGACCCGCGTCTCCTGGACCACGACCTCCTGCCGGGCGGCCGCGTCGGCGAGGGGACCGGCCTGGCGGGCCTTGGCCCCCGCCTTGTCCCGCTCGGCCTGGTAGCCGGCCTGGAGGATCTCGCTGTCCCGGGTGGCCTCCGCCATCCGGGCGTAGGACTGCTGCTCCGCCTCGGTGGCGACACGATTCGCCTCCGCCTGCGCGATGCGCGCGTCCCGCTGCACGGCCGCCGCGTGCGGCATGGACAGGTTCTGGATGTACCCCGTCGGGTCCTCGATCTCGTGGATCTGCAGCGAGTCGACGATCAGGCCGAGCTTCTCCATCTCCGTGCCACAGGCCGCCCGGGTCTGCCCCGTGAGCTTCTCCCGGTCGCGGATCATGTCCTCGACGGTCAACCCGCCCACGATGGAGCGCAGATGACCGGCGAAGACGTTGTGCACCCGCTCCGACATCAGCTTCTGCTGGTCGAGGAAACGGCGGGCGGCGTTGGCGATCGACACGAAGTCGTCGCCGACCTTGAAGATGACCACGCCCCGCACCTTGAGCGGGATGCCCTGGTGGGTCACGCAGTCCACTTGCAGCTCGGTCTCGTTCAGGTCCAGGGAGAGCTTGCGCACCGCCTGCACACCGGGCAGCACCAGCGTGCCGCGCCCGGTGACGATGCGAAATCCCATGCCCTCCTCAAGACCCTCGGTCCGATGCTTCGAACCGGAGATGATGAGCGCCTCGTTCGGTTCGGCGACCCGCCACATCATCTTGAAGAGACCGATCAACACGAGAGCGGCAACGACCACCACTCCCGCAACGACGCCGACAACCATCGGCATACGCCCCCTTTGCATGGTGCCCTTTCGGCACCGAACGAAGGGAGTGTGCTCCCGTGCAAGGCCCGGGTGAAGACGCTGACGGTTCCTTGTCGCAATCTTGATACCGGCTTCTCACCTGCGGCGGAGCGTGCTCAATTGTCGTAGGCGGCAGTGACGTAGACCGTTCTCGGCGGCAGGTGTTCCACCACCATGACCACCGTTCCGCACTCGATCCGGCCGCGTCCGTCCGCGGCGTACGCGAGGAAGTGCTCCGCACCCCCGCGCACCCGGACGATCACCTCGCCGACGAGCCCGGGCCCGATCGTCCCCGTGACCCGCCCCATGAGCCCGACCAACGACGCATCGTCCATGGTCACAGGGTACGTGCCCAAGGCCCTCAGGCCGCCGGGGAATCCGTGGCGAGGTGCTGCGGCGGCCACAGCTCGTGCCAGCGCAGCTCCGCCTCCAACTGGGCGGCGAGGGAGAGCAGCAAGGTCTCGCTGTTCGCCGGGCCGAGGAGCTGGGCGCCGACCGGCAGACCCCCGTCGACGAAGCCGGCCGGGACGTTCACCCCGGGCCAGCCGAGGACGTTCCACGGCCAGGCGTACGGACAGGCGGCGATCATGGCGCGGTCGGTGGCCATACCGCCCAGCGGGAGCATCGCGCCGATCCGGGGCGGGGGAGCGGCCGTCGTCGGGGCGAGCATCACGTCGTACGTCCCGAAGAACGCGCCGATGCGCCGGTGCAGCGTCGCCTCCGCGCGCCGGGCCACCCGCAGCGGGGCCCCGCCGAGCAGCCGGCCCAGCCGGGCCGCGTCGCGGGTGCGCCGGTCGAGCAGCGCGGGGTGCGGTGCCTCGCTGACGTGCTCGGCGAGTCCGACGGTGGCCCGGGGGACGAAGGTCAGCCCGATCTGTCCGTACGGCGGATCCGCCTCCTCGACCGTGTGCCCCAACGCGGCCAGTTTCCCGGCGAGTTCGAGGATCCGGGCCTTCACCTCCGGCCGCAGCCGCGCGGGCACCGCGGTGAACGGCGGCTTCAGGGAGAGCGCGATGCGCAGCCGCCCGGGTTCGCGGCCGACCGCCTCCGAGGCGCTCAGGGCCGGGGGCTGGTGCGGATCCCGCGCGTGGTTGCCGCTCGCCGCGTCGAGGAGCAGCGCCGCGTCGGCGACCGTCCGGGCCAGCGTGCCGTTGACCGTGATGCCCTGGAAGGACTCGCCGCGCGGCCAGGTCGAGATACGGCCGCGCTGTGGCTTGATGCCGATCAGATGGGTCCAGGAGGCCGGGATGCGGACCGATCCGGCGCCGTCGGAGCCGAGCGCGGCCGGCACCAGACCGGCGGCCACCGCCGCCGCCGAACCGCCGGACGAGCCGCCCGGGGTGTGCTCCCCGTTCCACGGGTTGCGGGTGACGCCGAAGGCGGGTCCCTCGGTGAACGGCCACTGGCCGAGCTCGCAGGTGTTCGTCTTGCCGACGATCACGGCACCGGCCGCGCGCAGCCGCCGTACCGCCTCGCCGTCCTCGGCCACCGGCGGGTACTCGCCCGGGCAGCCGAAGGCGGTCGGCTCGCCCGCCACGTCCATGTCGTCCTTGACCGCCACCGGCACCCCGAGCAGCGGCCGCCGCGCTCCGGACGCCAACTCCCGGTCTGCGGCGTCCGCTTCGGCGAGGGCGGCCTCGGCGCGGACGATCCGGAAGGCGTTCAGGGTCCCCTGGGTGGCCTCGATCCGTGCCAGCGTCCGCTCGACGAGCGCACGGGACGTCACTTCCCCTTCGGACAGTGCGCGAGCGGACTCCGCCAGGCCTGCGGAACGGTCGAGCGTCATTGCGGGACACCTCCGTGAGCACGTTGTCTACCGAACGGTAACGTCCGGACCGGGGGCGTAGTACAGGTTTCGCACAGTCGTCATCCAGCCATGTTGAAGACATTGACGGCCTGGGCGAGCCGGGAGCAGGCCGCCGGGCCGGACACCGCCGCCGGCTCATGCGCCGCCGGTGCGGCGGTCGAGGGGGACGCCGTGGCGGGGCGCGCGTCGGAAGTAGGGCAGGGACACGAACTCCTCCAGGCCGAGTTCGACTCCCTCGACCTGGCCGTCGAGGAGACGGGCCAGGCTGGTGACGCCCGCCTGGTCGCGTCCGGTCAGCCAATGCACCACGAGCGTGAGCACACCGCCCAGGAACCGCATCTGTTCGGGACGGTCCTCGCTCAGGTCGGCCGGGGCGACTGCCAGCAGGTCGCCCAAGCGGTGTTTCGTCGTGTCGAAGGTGCCGACCACGATCGCTGTCTTGAGCGCGTCGACGACAAGGGGCAGCACCATCTCCCACAGATGCCGCTCGACCGCTGAGCAGAGGCTGCTGCCCCACATCGCGGTCGACCACAGGGCGTCCGCGTCCTCCAGGCGTGCGGCGCAGTCGTTCAACGAGGCGAGCATGGGTGCGGCGAGTTCCCAGTGACCGAGCCCGACCAGGATGTCGGCCGCGTCGCGATAGTGGGGCAGAGCCTGCGCGTCGTGCCCGCGCCGGGCCAGTGTCTCGCCGACGTCCCGGTGGAAGCACGCCGTCTCGACCGGGAGCCCGAGCTTCTGCGCCTGCACCAGTCCGGTCGTGGCGTACCGCTCGGAGGTCTCCAGGTCGCCCTTGTCCAGGTGGCACATGCACAGCCTGCCCACGGCGGCCAGTTCGCCGTGGTCGTGCCGGCCGACGCGGAAGAGGTCCAGCGCTTCGGTGGCGGCGGCGATCGCGGCGTCCACGTTCCCGCCCACCTGGTGCAGGGTCGCCTCGTCGAGTTTGAACGCGCCCTGCTCCCGCCGGTCCGCGAGGTGGACCGCGCGGGCATAGCCGTCCCGGGCGTGGCGCATCGCCTCGTCGCGGCGGCCCAGCCTCTTGCTCAGCTGGCCCAACACCCCGCTCGTGCGCAGCAATCCCCTCTGATCGTCCTCGTCCAGGAAGAGGGCGCGAGCGCGTTGAGCCAGCCGGAGGGGCTCCTCCAAGTCACCCTGCTTCATGTGCATCTCCGTCATGCGCAGCAGGAGGTTCGCCCGGTTGCCGCAGGCCTCGCCGTACGCCACGCTGCGCCGCAGGTCCGCGAGCGCCGCGGCCAACGCCCCCGTGCGCTCATGGAGAGTGCCGGTCAGTTCGAACCGGGTGGCCCGGCGTCGGTCGGCGGCGTCCTCGGGCAGGTCGAGCAGGCTCAGCAACGAGTCGATTTTCACCGCCAGTTCATGTGCGGCCGCCTCGTCGAGGGGCTCGGCCGTGACGGTCAGTCCGAGTTCGATCAGGAGGACGTCCAGGCAGGACACCGTCCGGCCGTGCGGCGTGGCCTCGACCGTTCGGCGCAGGGCCGTGATCTCCCGGTGCAACAGGCGTGCCAGGTCGCCGTCGTTGTCGAGGGCGGCCCGGCCGAGCATCGAGCACTCCGCGAGCGCCGCCTCGCCTGCCGTCGCGGCCCGGTCCCGCCACTGGTCCAGGCGCCCGTTGGCGGTCCCCACGTAGATGTAGGACCGCTCGATCCGAGGGGGTAGTCCGGTGTTCACGATGGCGGCACACACCGCGGCCTCCTCCGCGGTGATGCGGTGCACCACGGTCCGTCCGAAATCGGCTGCCGGCTTCGCCGGGACGCTCCACAGTGAGCCGATGTACCCACGAGCGCCGACCCGGACGAACTCCCGGCCGACCCCCGTCCAGGACTGACAGGAGTTGTTGAACACCACGGGCCGGTGCGGCAGCGTCACCCACTGCGGAATCCGCCAGTTCGGCAGGGTGTACCGCTCGCCCAGCACGATCCCGTCGTCCAGACCGTGCGTGTTGAAGAAGATCAACTCGACCGGCAGGTCCTTGGGGAGGGACTGCAGTGCCCCGAGCATGACCTCGTCCGGTCCGGGCAGCAGGATGGGGTGGGTGAAGTGGCCGCCCACGGACCGCATCACGTCCTCGGTTTCCGAGACCTTGAAGAAGCCCGGATCGAACACGAGACTGAACGCGCCGGGCGATCGTTCGATGCCCTCGCTGTAGAGCTCGTTCAGGACGATCAGCGCCGGATCGGCCGCGACGTGACCGATCGGCTTGCGCGACCAGTCCGCCTGCGGGGTCCGGACGAACGAGTACGGCAACCCCGTGGTGAACGCGGTCAGTCTGCGCTCGCCGACGGCGGCGACCGCGGCGTTCGGGACCTGCGCCGTCACCGCCTCTTCCAGCCGTCGGTAGGGGTTCCTCCCGGGGTACGGCAGCCACCGCCGAAGTCCGGAGGCGAACGCGACCCCCCTCCCCTGCACGCCCCCCGCTTCGACGTCGGCGCCCCCGCCTCGCGCGCCCTCGTCCTCCTCGCCCCTGTTCGCGGCGTCGATCGCCCGGCCGGTGGCCGTGATCCGGCGTTGCCGCTCGTCGACCGCCTGTCGGACCGGGCCGAGGTCGGGTCGGGGAGTGATCACCAGACGTGCGCCGCGGTGGTGGGCGTAGAGCGCGGCCCACAGCGCGCTCACATCGGCCGTGTTCTCGACCAGGACCGCCTCGTCGGAGTCGGGGTTGGCCTCGGTGAACAGCGCGTCGAGCCCGGTACCCGGACGGTCGACCGCACGCAGCGCCGCCCCCGTACGCAGGGCGACGAACAGCGCGGCGACGCAGCTCCCGCTGTCGTGAGCGCAGACCTCGATCGTTCGCTCCGGTTCGCCCGCCGGATCGCGCAACGACCGCCATGCGGCGGTGGTGAGGTCGGCGAGGCCGGTCCACCGCAGACGCAGCGTCTCCGGTACGTCACCGAACATCCGGTCGCCCGGGTCGTCGGCGTTCTCGCCGGTGTGCGCCTCCCACTCCTGGTCGAGCCGTTCACGCATACCGGGATCGACGGTGTTGAGCTCCTCCGGCGCGAAGTCGTGCAGGAACACCGCGCGCCCGACGCCCAGCCGGGACACCAGGCCGGAGATCATCTCGTTGTGCTTGAGCCAGGACCGGTACTCGCTCAGGGCCTTGGCGAGCGACGCGTGCTCGGCGAAATTCCGCAGCGCCCGCAGCTGGAGCTCCGGACTGCCGGACACCACCTCGGCACGGCCCAGCGGTGTCCCCACGAGCCGCAGCGTGTTTTCCTTGCTGCGATCGAACTCGTCGTACAGCCGGATGTAGTCGGTCTCGGTCATCGGCGGAGGTTCGAGGGCGATGACGGGCGTCAGCCGATCCGTGGGGAGGCAGGACGCGACGACGGCCGCCTCCACCATCTGGTCGGGGCGACAGACGACGAGGGTCTCGCCGACATCGAAAATGGGTCTGCTGGACACGGCCAGCACCACGGTGGAGCTGCCGGCCGGTAACGCGACACGCAGCCCGCCCCGATGGACCTCCCACGGCTCAGGCGTTTGAACGGTCAGCGTGACGTTGCCGGACAAGCGATAGCCAACGCCCTGTCCGGTCGGTTCCGCGGTGCCGTCGACGTCCAGCCACCAGTCCATCGGGGCACGCAGGTCGAAGCGCTGCTCAAGGGTTGAGGTGATCCCGTCGTCGTGCGTGGCGACCAGGTCCAGTTCCCGCTCGCCCACGCCGAGTCGCTGTCGCGCACGGGTCGCCGGCACCTCCGGCGCGGTCGGTGGCTCGGCGTGGACGCCCGCACCCGTGAGGTGTTCCCGCACGGGGAGCAGGGGCTTGCGATGCATGTCGAGCAGGACGGCACCGAGCAGCCCGTCGTCGAAACGGAACCTGATGCCGTGGGACGGCCCGAGATCCATGATCTACAGCGCGTACACGAAGGAGTCGACCAGCGAATACCGAGCGGTGGCCGGCGGCCACGACCGCAACGGGGTCCGGGAACGCTCCCGTCCCTTGCGCACCATGGAGTTCACCAGCACCGGCGTGGACACCCCGATGTACAGCGCACCCCAGTAGGTGGTGGCGGGCAGAATCAGCGCGAGCACCCCGCCGAGCCCCGCGAAGGCCAGCGAGGCCGCGACGTAGAACCACGACCACTGAAAGCGTGACGGATCGCTGCGAATCTCGTACACGCGCACGATCTCCGGCGCCAGCGCACCGACCATGCCGAGCAGAAAGACCCCCGTAGAGCTCATTGCCGTCACGATAGTCGGGCGTGACCGACGTCACACGAGAATGGCTATTTCGGTGGCCGGACCGGGCGCGGGGCGGCAGCTCACACCGCCCGGCGGGGCCCTGTGCGGTGCGCTTAACTCCCGATGATCAGCCGAGGTGACGTCCGCGTAATCAGCCCTTCCTAAGGTCGGCTGGGACGGAACAGGCCGATCAGCGGACAGGAGGCGCCCGTGGCCCCGCCGGACTCGCTCACCGAGGACGCGTCGACCGTACGCACGGTGTGCTCGTACTGCGGAGTGGGCTGCGGCATGGTCCTCGACATCGGACGGGGACCGGACGGCCGTCGTACGGTGCTCAAGGCGTCCGGCGACAAGGAGCACCCGGTGAACGCCGGCCGGCTGTGCACCAAGGGCGCCACCACGGCCGACATGCTCGGTGCCCCCGGCCGGCTCACCACCGCCCTGCTGCGGCCCGAGCGGGGCGAGGAGGCGGTGCCCACCGGGCTGGACACGGCGGTCCTGGAGACCGCGCGGCGGCTGCGGGCGATCATCGACGAGCACGGGCCCGACGCGGTCGCGCTCTACGTCTCCGGGCAGCTGAGCCTGGAGGCGCAGTACCTGGCGACCAAGCTGGCCAAGGGCTACATCCGCACCAACCTGATCGAGTCCAACTCCCGGCTGTGCATGGCCAGTGCCGCCACCGGCTACAAGCTGTCGCTGGGCGCGGACGGCCCGCCCGGCTCGTACGAGGACTTCGACCACGCCGACCTGTTCCTGGTCATCGGCTCGAACATGGCCGACTGCCACCCGATCCTCTTCCTGCGCATGATGGACCGGGTCAAGTCGGCCGGCGCCAAGCTGATCGTCGTCGACCCCCGGCACACCGCCACCGCCGCCAAGGCCGACCTGTTCCTGCGCATCAGGCCGGGCACCGACCTCGCCCTGCTCAACGGCCTCCTGTACCTCCTGCACGAGAACGGCCGCACCGACCCCGCCTTCATCGCCGCCCACACCGAGGGCTGGGAGGCGATGCCCGAGTTCCTCGCCGACTACCCGCCCGCCACCGTGGCGGAGCTCACCGGCATCCCGGAGGCCGACCTGCGCGAGGCCGCCCGGCTGATCGGCGAGGCGGGGGAGTGGACCAGCTGCTGGACCATGGGCCTCAACCAGTCCACGCACGGCACCTGGAACACCAACGCCCTGATCAACCTGCACCTCGCCACCGGCGCGATCTGCCGCCCCGGCAGCGGGCCCTTCTCCCTCACCGGCCAGCCCAACGCCATGGGCGGACGGGAGATGGGCTACATGGGGCCGGGGCTGCCGGGACAGCGGTCCGTCCTCGTCGACGCCGACCGCGCCTTCGCCGAGGACCTGTGGGAGCTGCCCCCGGGCACGGTCCGTGCCGACGGCGTCGGCCAGGGCACCGTCGACATGTTCCGCAGGATGGCCGACGGAGACATCAAGGCGTGCTGGATCATCTGCACCAACCCGGTCGCCTCCGTCGGCAACCGCAAGACGGTCATCGAGGGCCTGGAGGCCGCCGAGTTCGTCGTCACCCAGGACGTCTTCACCGACACCGAGACCAACGCGTACGCCGATGTCGTCCTGCCCGGCGCCCTGTGGACCGAGACGGAGGGCGTCCTCGTCAACAGCGAGCGCAACCTCACCCTCGCCCGGCCCGCCGCCGACCCGCCCGGCGAGGCCACGGCCGACTGGCGGATCATCGCCGCCGTCGCCCGCGCGATGGGCTACGAGGGGTTCGCGTACGACAGCGCCGAGCAGGTCTTCGAGGAGATCAAGCGGGCCCACAACCCCAAGACCGGCTACGACCTGCGGGGCGTGACCTACGAGCGGCTGCGCTCCACCCCCGTCCAGTGGCCCGCGCCGACCCCCGACGGCCCCGCCCGCAACCCCGTCCGGTACGTCGAGGCGGACGGCACCCTCACCTTCCCCACCCCCGGCGGCCGGGCCGTCTTCCACGCCCGCCCGCACGTCCCGCCGGCCGAACTGCCGGACGACGACTACCCGTTCCTCCTCAACACCGGCCGCCTCCAGCACCAGTGGCACACCCTCACCAAGACGGCGAAGGTGCCCAAGCTCAACAAGCTCAACCCCGGGCCCTTCGTGGAGGTGCACCCGCAGGACGCGGCCGGTCTCGGCATCGCCGACGGGGACTCGGTCGAGGTCGCCTCACGGCGCGGACGGGCCGTGCTGCCCGCCGTGGTCACCGACCGGGTGCTGCCCGGCTGCTGCTTCGCGCCCTTCCACTGGAACGACCTGTTCGGGGAGTACCTGAGCGTCAACGCGGTGACCAGCGACGCCGTCGACCCGCTGTCCTTCCAGCCGGAGCTGAAGGTGTGCGCGGTCTCGCTGACGAAGGTCAACACGCCGGTGACCGTGCGGCCGCCGACGGCCGTGGGGGCGGGTCCCGAGCCGGGCTCCGGGGCAGCGGGCCACGGGCCCGGAGCGCCGGGCCTCGGGCCGGGTGCCGCGCCGCCGGGACTCCCGCCGGCCGCCGTCCACGCGGCCTCGTCCCCTCCGCCCTCCCCGTCCGCGGCCGTCGCCGTCTTCGGCCTCGCCGCCACGCCCCCGCCCGTCCTGACCGAGCCCGAACGGCAGTACCTGGTCGGCTTCCTCGCCGGTATCCCGGTCGGAGCCCCCGGCGTGCCCGTCCTGCCCCCGGACGCCCCCTTCAGCCCCGAGCACGCCCGGTGGGTGAACGGCACCCTCGCCGGCATGTACTCCCGTGCCGTCTCCGCCCCGGTCACGCAGCCGGTGCCCGGACGGCAGATCGTGATCCTGTGGGCCTCCCAGACCGGCAACGCCGAGGAGTTCGCCGCCAGCACCGCGGAGCGGCTCACCGCCCACGGCCATGCCCCGGCCCTGGTCGCCATGGACGAGGCCGACCCCGCCGCGCTGCCCTCCGACGCCGATCTGCTGCTCATCACCAGCACCTTCGGCGACGGCGACGCGCCCGACAACGGCACCGGCTTCTGGGACACCCTGGCCGCGCCCGGCGCCGATCGCCTGGAGGGACGCCGCTACGCGGTCCTGGCCTTCGGGGACTCGTCGTACGACGACTTCTGCGGCCACGGCCGCCGCCTCGACCACCGCCTCGACGAGCTCGGCGCGGTCCGGCTGGCACCGCGCACCGACTGCGAACCGGACTACGAGAGCGCGGCCGAGGACTGGTTCGACCAGGTGCTCACCGCCCTCAAGGACACCTCGGCGGGCCCGGCCCAGGGGCCCCCATCGGCGCCGCCCGCGCCGCCGCGCCGCCCGCGCCCCGCCCCGGTCACCGCCCGCCTCACCGGCAACCGGCTGCTGAGCCTGCCGGGCGCGGGCAAGGAGGTGCGCCGCTTCACCTTCGACACCCGCGACAGCGAGACACCGCTCGTCTACGAGGCCGGGGACGCTCTCGGCGTACGGCCGCTCAACTCCCCTTCGTTGGTGGACGAGTGGCTGACCATCACCGGCCTGGACGCACACGCGGCGGTCGAGGTCGCGGACGTGGGCGAGGTCGCCCTCGGCGAGGCGCTCCTGCGCCATCTGGACATCACCCGGATCACCCCGGACCTGCTGCGCTTCGTCGCCGACCGGACCCGCGACCCGCGCGAGCTGCGGAAACTGCTACGCCCGGACAACAAGGGCGAGCTGGCGAAGTGGTCCTGGGGCCGCCAGGCGGTGGACGTGGTCGGCGAGTTCGGCGTCCGGGCGGGCGCGCCGGAGTGGGCCGGGGTCCTGGGCCGTCTGCAGCCCCGCCTGTACTCCATCTCCTCCAGCCCGCTGACCGACCCCCACCTGGTGTCGGTGACCGTCTCCGTCGTCCGGTACGAGAACCGGCTCGGCCGCTCCCGGCAGGGCGTCTGCTCCCCCTTCCTCGCCGACGCCGAACCCGGCACGGCCGTACCGGTGCACATCCAGCGCTCGGCGCACTTCCGCCCGCCCGCCGACCCGTCGACACCCATGGTGATGGTCGGCCCCGGCACCGGCGTCGCCCCCTTCCTCGGGTTCCTGCACGAACGCCGGGCGCGCGGCCATCGGGCGCCCAACTGGCTGTTCTTCGGCGAACAGCACCGGGCCACCGACTTCTACTACGAGCAGGAGCTGACCGGCTTCCTCGCCGAGGGCGCCCTCGACCGCCTCGACACCGCGTTCTCCCGCGACCAGCGCGCCAAGGTCTACGTCCAGGACCGGATGCGCGAACACGGCCCCCTGCTGTGGTCCTGGCTCCAGGACGGCGCCCACTTCTACGTCTGCGGCGACGCCTCCCGCATGGCCAAGGACGTCGACCGGGCCCTCCGCGACATCGCCGTGCTCCACGGGGGCCTCACCGAGGACGCGGCGGCGGCGTACGTCAAGCAGCTCGCCGCCGACCGCAGGTACGTGCGCGACGTCTACTAGGGGGTGTCGACCGCCGCGGACGGTGCTTGACCGCGCGCCAAGTGCCGTATGGTCAGGGCCAGTTGCAGCCGGAATCGGCCCTGCGGGGACCGTACCGGCCAGCCCAGCAGGTGTTCGGCGTGGGTCAGCCGGTCCTGGAGCGTGGAGTGGTGCACGCCGGCCTCCGCGGCGGCCGCCCGCAGGCTCGGCGTCGACACGACCGCGTGCAGCGTGCGCAGCATCCAGGGCGCGTCCACCGCCGCGGCCTCGACGGCCAGGACGTCGGGGGGCGGTGCGGCACCGGGCGCGACGAGGTCGGCGAGCAGGGCGATGCCGCCCAACTCCTCGGCGCGGACGACCCGTTGCCCCGGGTCCTGCGCGTTGCCGTCGGCGGTGAACCGCAGGGCGGTGCGGGCGGCGGCCCAGGAGTGGGGGAGCTCCGGCAGGGGGACGGCCGGGCCGATGCCCACCCGGCCGGGCGGCAGGTCCAGGCCGGCGGCCCGGCCTCGCGCGGTGTCCTCGGCGACCGGCCGGATCCGCGGCGGACCCAGGGGCGTGACGACGACGCGGGCCCGGGCCGCCGGGTCGGCCGTGTCCAGGCCGAGGCCGCGGGCTGCGTGCAGCCGGGTCCGTTCGGGGGCCGTGGCGTCCAGCACCGTCTCGACCAGCGCCGGATCGTCGACCGGCGCGGCCGGGGCGCGGCCCCGGATGCGGTCCAGCACGGACCGTACCGCCGAGGCCGCCCGCTCCAGGATCACCGCGTCGACCACGCTCGGCCCGGCCGACGCCCGCTCCAGCCACAACGCCGGCGGCCCGCCCGGAACCAGAGGCGCGGACGGCCGGCCCGGGTCCGGCGGCCCGTCCGCCGCCACGCGCCGCCCGTCCGGCTCCACCCGCATCCCGACCCGCCGCTCGACGTCGACGAGCCGCGCGGGACAGCCCGACAGGACGGCGGCGCCGCGCACCAGCGCCTCCAGACCGGCCCGGGTCTCGGTCAGACGGTCGAAGTAGGCGATGACCCGGACGGCGGCCCCGGCATCCGGATCCACCGCCGCCAGGCGCCCGGCCAGCTCCTTCATACGGCCCATCATCCGTCATCCGCACACCGTTCGAGGAGACCGGGCCCGGCACGCAACCGAGCGTGAGGTGGAACCCTCATACCTGTCGAGAACCGAGTCGCGACGCACCGACCGACGCACAGACAATCGACAGGAGTCCTCGGTTGGACCTCAACGACGGCACCGCGCCCGAGCGGCACGGCGGGCTGTCCCGCCGGAGATTCATGGTCTACACGCTGGCCGCGACCACCCTCACGGTCGCCGCGCCGCTCGCCTGCGACTCCCCGTCCGCCCAGGGCGCCGAGGGCGCGCGGGCCTCCGACGTCCTGGTGACCGGCGCCGACGAGGAGATGCTCGTCCTGGAGGTCACGGCGCAGAACAAGGTGGTCGTCCGGCTGCCGCGCGTCGAGGTCGGCCAGGGCATCACCACCGCGGTCGCCATGATGATCGCCGAGGAGCTCGACGCCCGGCTCGCCGATGTCGACATCCCGCTCGCCGATGCCCGGACCAAGGGCAACCAGTACACCGGCGGTTCCAGCTCGGTCAGTTCGCTGTACGGCCCGGCCCGGCAGCTCGCCGCCACGGCCCGCGCCAAGCTGGTGACCGCCGCCGCCCAGCGGTGGCACCTGCCCGCGCGGACCCTGCGCACCTGGAACGGCCGGGTCGTGGCGCCGGACGGGCGCAACGCCACCTTCGGCGCGCTCACCGAGGCCGCCGCCCGGATCCGTCACCCGGCCGTGTCCGACAAGCCCAAGCCGGCCTCCCGGCACCGGGTGATCGGCCGGCCGACGAACCGGATCGACGCGCGGGACATCGTCACCGGCCGCGCCAGGTTCGCGGGCGACCTGCCGGCCGCCGGGGCGAAGCCCACCGTGGTGGCCCGGCCGCCGACGGTCAGGGGCAAGCTCGTCTCGGTGGACGACACGGCGGCCCGGGCCATGCCCGGCGTCCTCGCGATCGTCAAGGCCGCCGGCACGGTCGCCGTGGTCGCCGAGTCCTTCCACTACGCCCTCAAGGCCAGGGACGCGCTGCGCATCACCTGGGCCCCGGGCCCGCTCGCGCCGTTCTCGGACGCCGCGATCCGGTCCCGGCTGAAGGCCGCCGTCCCCCGGTCCTCCACGCCGCCGCGCGGATCGACCCAGGTGCAGGGCGAGTTCGAGTTCGCGTTCGTCAGCCATGCCCCGATGGAGGTGCTGACGGCGGTCGCGGACGTCCGCGCCGACCGCGCGGAGTTCTGGTTCTCCACGCAGACGCCGATGGACGCGCGCGACAGCCTCGCCCAGACGGTCGGGCTGCCCGCGTCCAAGGTCCGGGTGCATGTCGTGCGCGGCGGTGGCTCGTTCGGACGGCGGCTGAACTTCGACGCCGCGATCGAGGCGGCTCTGATCTCGAAGGCGGCCCGCCGCCCGGTGAAACTGATGTGGACCCGCGCCGACGACATCCGGCACGGCCGGATGCGCCCGGCCAGCCACCACCGGATCCGGGCGAGCGTCTCGGGAGGTCGGGTGGTGGCCTTCGAGCACCTGATGGCCTCGGTGGGCGAGTCGTTCGACGGGAAGGGCCTGGCCGCGCAGGGCGGCGTCACCCGCGCCGCCGGCCCGGTGCCCAGCGACAGCGGCCTGTACAACTTCGGCCGCGTCGGCGGGAATTCGGGCGGGATCCAGCTGCCGATCCCGCTGGGCGCCTGGCGGTCGGTGGACTCCGGCACGATGCGGACGGCCGAGGAGGTCGTCGTCGACGAGGTCGCCCGCGCCCTGGGCAAGGACCCGGTCGCCTTCCGGCGCACCACGCTGCGGAGCAAGGCGGTGCGGGCCGTGCTCGACAAGGTCGCCGCCGCCGGTCACTGGGGCCGCGCCATGCCGGCCGGCACCGGCCAGGGCGTGGCCGTCCACGAGGAGTACGGCTCCTGCGTGGCCTGCCTCGTCGAGATCGACGCCACTGACCCGAAGAAGCCCCGGGTGACCAAGGTGGTCATGGCGGCGGACGTCGGTACCTGCGTCAACCCGCGTGGCCTGGAAGCCCAGTTGATGGGCACGGCGATGGACGGGATCTCCACCGTCCTGCAGGCCGGCCTGCACATCGACCGGGGCGCCGTCCGCGAGGGCAGCTTCGCCGACTTCCGCTACGCCCGCCAGGGACAGGCACCGCTGCGCTTCGAGGCGCACGTCATGCCCTCCCACGGCGAGCCGGGCGGCGCGGGCGAACTCGGGGTGCCGGCCGCGGCCGGAGCCGTCGCCAACGCGTACGCCCGCGCGACCGGCACCAGGCCCCGCCGCTTCCCGCTCAACTTCTGATCCATTTCCGATCGCTGCCGATCGCTGCCGATCAGCTCCTGATCGAACTCCCCATCTGATCGACTTCCGAGAAGGCCCCGATGCGTTCGTACTCCTTCGTCCTCAACGGAAAACCCGTCACCGTCGAGGCACCCGACGACATGCCGCTGTTGTGGGTGCTGCGCGACCTGCTCGGCGTCACCGGCCCCAAGTACGGCTGCGGGGTGGGCGTCTGCCGCGCCTGCACCAGCCATCTCGACGGCGCGGAGATCCAGCCCTGCGTCGTGCCCGTCGCGGACTGCGCCGACCGGACCGTCACCACCATCGAGGGGCTGGCCGACGGGGACACCCTGCACCCCGTCCAACAGGCCTGGATCGACCGCGACGTGGCGCAGTGCGGCTTCTGCCAGCCCGGGCAGATCATGGCCGCGGCCGCTCTGTTGAAGAGGACGTCCCACCCGACCGACGCCGACATCGACCGCATCGAGAACGTGTGCCGCTGCGGCACCTACGCCCGGATCCGCGAGGCGATCAAACAGGCCGCCGCGGCGAGCCCCCCGGCCCAGGGCTGACCTGGCCCAGGGCTGACCGGGCCCACGCTACTGCGCCAGCAGCCTGCGCAGCCAGTCCAGTTGCGCCGCACGCGCCGCCCGCGACAGCGCCGCCTGCGGGGCGAAGCCGTCGAAACCGTGGAAGCCGCCCGGCCAGACGTGGAGTTCGGCCACGCCGCCGGCCTGCCACAGCCGCGAGGCGTAGGCGACGACCTCGTCGCGGAAGGTCTCCGCGGATCCGACGTCCAGGAAGGCGGGCGGCAGACCGGACAGGTCCGTGGCGCGGGCCGGGGCGGCGTACGGCGACACGTCCGGCCCGCCCCGCGCGTCGCCGAGCAGCGCGCTCCAGCCGGTCTCGTTGGCCGTACGGTCCCAGAGGCCGAGCCCCGCCATCTGGTGGGTGGACGGGGTGTCGTTGCGGTCGTCGAGCATCGGGCACATCAGCATCTGCCCGATGGCCCGCGGCCCTTCCTCGTCCCGCAGCCGCAGGGCCAGTGCCGCGGCGAGGCCGCCGCCCGCGCTGGTCCCGGCGATCACGATCCGCTCCGGGTCGGCGCCGAACTCCTCGGCGTGCGCGGCCGTCCACAGCAGACCCGCGTGGACGTCGTCGATCGGGGCCGGGTGCGGATGCTCCGGCGCCAGCCGGTACTCCACCGACACCACCACCGCGTCCAGTTCCCTCGCCCACTCCAACGGACTGTCCACGCCGAACCTGTTGTCGCCGAGGACCATCCCGCCGCCGTGCACCTGGTAGACGACCGGCAGCGGGCCGGCGGTGGCCGGGGCGGTGGGGCGGCAGATCAGCAGGGAGATGTCGGGCGCGTCCAGGGGCCCTGGGACGACCCGGTCCGCCACCTCGAACGCGCCGCCCAGGGTGAGGTCGAGCGGCGTGAGCGCCCCGACCGTGGCTTGCTGCCGGACGGTGTCGATCTCCTCCCGGGTGAAGCCCGGCGAGACCACGTCCTTGATCAACTCCAGCGATGCGGCGAGTTCCGGGTCGAACGGGGGCGGGGCCGAGCTCATGGCGTCTCCTCCTGTTGGCCACTGGGACATCAGTCATCATCCGCGCGCGGCGGGCGAACCGGGGGCCGCCGTCCGGCGGAAGCCGCCCGCCGCCAGGCGGGTGGCGTCGTCCCGACCCGTCTGCCCCGTCCGCCGGTTCGGACTCCGCGGGCTCGCCAGGTGCCGGCCGAGGGCCACGGCGGTGAGGACGGCCACCAGGGCGCACACCCCCGGCCAGGCGAAGGCGGCGTAGGCGCGGGCGCCGAGCCAGGAGCCCAGGCTGCCACCGAGGTACGCGCACGTCATGTAGGCGGTGTTGAGGCGGCTGCGGACCTCGGCGCCCAGGGCGTAGACGCGCACCTGGTTGGCGACCATGCCGGACTGCATCCCGACGTCGAGCAGCAGCGTGCCCACCACCAGGGCCGTCAGCCCCGCCGCGCCGCCGAACCCGCCGCACGCCAGCACGGCCGCCGAGACGGCCACCCCCAGGAAGCACACGAGGTTCACCGTGTCCGGGCCTCGCCGGTCCACCTGACGTCCGGCGACCGGCGTGACCAGCATCGTCGCCGCGTTGACCAGCGCGAGCAGTCCGACCGCGTCCGCGCCCATGCCGTAGACGGGGCCGGTCAGCAACAGCGCGACGCCGGTCCACACGGCGGAGAATCCGGCGAACACCGTGGCCTGGTAGAGGCAGGAGCGGCGCAGTAGGGGCTCGGCGCCCAGCAGGCGCAATGGCTCGGTGAGCAGGGCCGGATAGCGGTCCCTGGCGGAGGGCGCCGTGGCCGGGAGCGTACGGGCCAGGAGTGCGGCGACCGTCAGGGAGAGCAGGGCGGCCAGGACGTACGGAGCCCGCCAGCCGAGCCGGTCGCCGAGCGTGCCGCCGATCGCGCGGGACAGCAGCATGCCCGCGATGGCGCCGCTCAGCAGGGTGCCGCCGATCACCCCGCGCCGCCCTTCGGGGACCAGACCGGCCGCCAGCGGCCCGGCCAGCGGGGCGATCACCGTGGTGACACCGACCAGGGCGCTCGCGCCGAGGAGGAGCGGCAGCCCGGGCGCGGCGGCCGCGACGGCCAGTCCGAGGCCGGTCAGCGCGAGCAGCGTGACGAGCAGAGGGCGGTGCGGGAACCGGTCGCCGAGCGGGACCAGCAGGAAGATGCCCGCCGCGTAGCCGAACTGGGTCGCGGTGACCACGGAGGTGGCCGCGTCGGGGGAGACATGCAGGCCCGCGGCGGCGAGCGGGCCGATGGTCTGCGGGAAGTACACGTTCCCGACCGCGACCCCGCAGGCGAGCGCCAGCAGGGCGATCACCCGCGACGACACGGGCGCGGCCGCAGTAGCCTGCCGGTGGATGTGATCCGTCATGCGTCGAAGTCCAGGCCACGGACGAGCGGTTGCCAAAGAATGAAGACGGGGGCTACATGATCGGCTTCCGGCTCGGTGCCGAGGACCTCGCGGACACCCGGTTCGCGATCTCTCCGCTGTCCGAGGTCATGGGCAGCCTGCGCGCGCTGCGCGCCCCCGCCCTCTACCCGCTGCACGCCCGGTGGCGCGCCCGCGTCCTCGGCACCCTCGACCCGGCCGACCTGCCGCTGCTGTCCGCGCTGGTGGGCGACACCCTGGCGCTGCCCGACTTCCTGACGCCCCGCCCGACGGACTTCGCGCCCGCCTTCGAGGACGAGTTGGCCGCCGTACGTGCCACGCCAGTGGAGGTCGTACGGCGCGACCTGCTCGCCGCCCACGCGCCCCGGCCGCTCCCGCACGCCCTGCGGCAGGCCGCGGCACCCGGCGACGCGCCCGTGCGCGACCTGGTCGACGCCCTCTGCGCGGTGCTGCGCCGCTACTGGACAGCGGCCCTGCTGCCGCACTGGCCCCGGATGCGGCTCGTGCTGGAGGGCGACATCACCTATCGAGCCCGGCAGTTGGCCATGGGCGGCGCGCGGCTGCTCTTCGGCGACCTGCACCCGAACCTGCGCTGGCGGGACAGCGTGCTGACCGTCGACAAGATGATCGGCCACCACCAAGTGGACGCGTCGGGGCGGGGGTTGAGACTCGTCCCGTCACTGTTCGCGCACAAGCCCGCGCCGCCGATCAGCGCCGCCGAGGCGCCGATGGTCGCCTACCCCGGCCGGGGCGCCGCCACCCTCTGGGAACCGCGACCCGGCCCCGACGCCTCGGCGCTCGCCGCCCTGCTCGGCGCGCCCCGGACGACCGTCCTGCGCCTGCTGGCCGAGCCCCTCCCGACGGTGGAGCTCGCCCGCCGCCTCGGGGTGACACCGAGCGCCGTCTCCCAGCACCTGCGGGTACTGCACGGCACCGGCCTGGTGACCCGCGCCCGCGACGGACGGAGGGTGCTCTACCGACGCACTCCCCTGGGCGACACGCTCGCCGGGCAACCGGGCGCCGGTTGACTTCGAGAGCGCTCGAAGTCCTAGCTTCGTGTGCGACGGCGAGGATCCGGTCGCGAGGGAGACGGA
This sequence comes from Streptomyces sp. NPDC054794, assembly GCF_053611585.1. Taxonomy (NCBI): domain Bacteria; kingdom Bacillati; phylum Actinomycetota; class Actinomycetes; order Kitasatosporales; family Streptomycetaceae; genus Streptomyces; species Streptomyces sp. NPDC054794. Next base: position 186,416 of record NZ_JBSHAQ010000001.1, read on the forward strand.
CATGCGCGTGGGCGTGCACATCAACCGGTTCGACCACTTGGGCGGCGGGCCCGCGCTCGGCGGCGAACTGGCCGCCGCGGGTGCCGCGGCCGAGGCGGCGGGCGTGAGCTGGCTGTCGGTGATGGACCACTACTTCCAGATGGAGTTCAACGGCGGCGCCGAGGCACCGATGCTGGAGGCCTACACGACGCTGGGCTACCTCGCCGGCCACACCTCCACGGTCCGACTCGGCGCGCTGGTGACCGGCGTGACGTACCGCCGTCCCGGGCTGCTGGCCAAGATCGCCACCACCCTCGACGTGCTGTCCGGCGGCCGGGCCACACTCGGCATCGGGGCGGCCTGGTACGACCGCGAGCACCACGGGCTCGGCGTGCCCTACCCGCCACTGGCCGAGCGGTTCGAGCGGCTGGAGGAGACCCTGCGGATCTGTCTGCAGATGTGGGACCCGCGGGACAACGGCCCCTTCGAGGGCCGGCACTACCGGCTCGCCGAGACCCTGTGCGTACCGGCGCCGGTGAGCGCGCCGCACCCGGAGATCATGATCGGGGGCGGGGGAGAGAAGAAGACGCTCCGGCTGGCCGCCCAGTACGCGGACGCCTGCAACCTGATCCCCTCGTCCCCCGAGGAACTGCGGCACAAGCTGGAGGTGCTGCGCGGGCACTGCGACGCGGTCGGCCGCGACTACGACACCGTCCGCAAGACCTTCGCCTACACCGGCGACCCCGCCACCACCGGCGACCTCGACGCCTTCCTGCGCGACATCGACGGGTACGCGAAGCTCGGCATCGACACGGTGATCCTGGCGCCGCGCCTGGGCGAGACGGCCGAGTGGATCGAGAGGTTCGCCGCGCCTGCCGTGCGCCGGCTGGCCGACCTCGACTGACGAGAGCGGGCCGGGGCGGGGCGGTCGGGGACGCCGGGCGGGGGCGGGATCCGGCGGTCGAGGCGGGAGCGGGCGGCGCGAAGGGGCCGGAGCTCGGTGAGCTCCGGCCCCTTCGGCGTGCGGGGGGCCCGGATCAGGCGGCCGCGCCCACGTTGCCGTGCAGGCGCGCGACGACCTCGGTCAGCTGCGCGGCGACCTCGGCGTCGTCGACCGGGTGGGTCTCGGCGAAGCGGGTCACGGAGCCGGGGATGGAGAGCTTGATGTCCTCGATCACCTTGCCACCGGCGATGCCCACGGCCTTGCGGGCCTCGTCCTGCGCCCACACGCCGCCGTACTGGCCGAAGGCGGTGCCGATCACGGCGACGGGCTTGCCGCCGAAGGCGCCGGCGCCGTACGGGCGGGACAGCCAGTCGATGGCGTTCTTCAGGACGGCCGGGATCGTGCCGTTGTACTCGGGGGAGAAGAGCAGGAACGCGTCGGCGGCCTGGGCAGCCTCACGCAGACGCGCGGCGGCGGCCGGCACGCTGCCCTCGACGTCGAGGTCCTCGTTGTAGAAGGGGATCTCGGCCAGGCCCTCGTAGACATTGACCTCGGAGCCCTCCGGAGCGACCTTGACGGCCGCCTCGGCGAGCTGGCGGTTGTGGGAACCGGCGCGGAGGCTGCCGACGAGCGCGAGGATACGAACAGACATGGGGAACTCCAAGGGGGGTGAAACACTGCCGCTACATCCGGACCGGGGTCCGCTTAGTTTCTAGCACCCCAAACGGACCGTGGTCCAGTTTTCTTCCCGTGCTTTACGCTGTCTTCATGTCCAGCGCCCTGCCGCCCTTCCCTAAGCAGCCCCAGGAGCTCGTCGAAACACCCCAGTTGCTGGAGGTCGGCTCGGCGCCCGACGAGCCGTGCCTGCGCGCCGACGCGGCCCGCAACCGTGCCCGGCTGCTGGAGGCGGCCGCCCGGCTGGTCGCGGAGCACGGAGCGGCCGGGGTCACCATGGAGGCGGTGGCCGCCGCGGCCGAGGTGGGCAAGGGGACGGTCTTCCGCCGCTTCGGGGACCGCACCGGCCTGCTCACGGCGCTGCTGGACCATTCCGCGAAGACGCTGCAGGCGGACTTCCTCTGCGGGCCGCCGCCGCTGGGCCCCGGCGCACCGCCGGTCGAGCGGCTGCGGGCGTTCGGCGTGGCGGTGCTCTACCGCACGGCCGAGCAGCTGGACCTGCAGCTGGCCGCCCAGGCGGACGGGGCCCGCCGGTTCTCCCACCCCTCGGTGAGGGCGCTGCACACGCACGTCCTGGTGCTGCTGCGGCAGGTCCAGCCGGACGCCGACTGCGAGCTCCTCGCCCACACGCTGATGAGCCGTCTCGACCCCGCCCTGATCCTCCATCTGACCCGGGAGTGCGGGATGCCCATGGAGCGGCTGGAGGCCGGCTGGCTCGACCTCGTCGCCCGGGTGACGGGCACGGAGGCGGCCGGGTGACGGGGGGCGGTCGTCCGCGTGACGGTTGCGCGGTCGTCCGCGGGTACGGAGGTGTCCGTGGGCGCGGTGGTGTCCGTGGGCGCGGTGGTGTCCGCGGGTACGGATCCGTCCCGCCGAGCCCCGTTCAGCCGCCGGCGGTGAACATGTCGATCAGCCCCTGCGGGGCGTCGGCGCCGAACAGCAGCTCGATGCCGCGCGCGGAGTCTGCCGCGGCCGCCTCGCCGCGCGGGAACAGCCGCTCCTCGTAGGCGGCCAGCGCCGCCTCGGTCGCGCCGGGGTGCGCGGCGATGGCCAGGCCCAGTTCGGCGCCGTCGAGCAGCGCCAGGTTGGCGCCCTCGCCCGCGAACGGCGACATCAGATGGGCGGCGTCGCCGAGCAGCGTGACACCGGGGACCCGGTCCCAGCGGTGGCCGACGGGCAGGGCGTGGATGCGCCGCGGCACCAGCGCGCCGTCCGCGTCCGCGACCAGTGACCGCAGGCTCTTGTCCCAGCCTGCGAAGTGCTCCAGCACGGCGGCCTTGGCCGCCTCGGTGTCGCCGAAGTCGATGCCGTCCGGCCACTCCTCGGGGGCCACCACGGCGACGTACACGTGCAGGCTGCCGTCGCTCTCGCGGTGGGCGAGGAAGCCCCGCCCGGGCGCGAGCGCGAAGAGCATGCCGCCGCCGACGACCTCCGCGCCCACCGGGTGCCGCAGTTCGGCCTCCAGCAGGTCCGCCTCGATGAACGAGACGCCCGTGTAGGCGGGTTGGGCGGGGGAGAGCAGCGGGCGGATCCGGGACCAGGCGCCGTCCGCGCCGACCAGGAGGTCCGTGGTGAACCCGCTGCCGTCCGCGAGTACGACCTCGTGCCGGCCGCCGCCGAGCGGGCGGGCCGCGGTGACCTTCGCGCCCCAGCGGATCGTGCCCTGCGGCAGCGAGTCCAGCAGCAGGTCGCGCAGCGCGCCGCGGTCGATCTCGGGCCGCCCGCCGGTGCCGTCGTCGGCCTCGGCCCTGCGGACCACGGCGTCCTTGTCGAGGACCCGCAGCTCCTGGCCGCCCGGGAGGACCCGTGCGAGGAACCGCTCGTGCAGTCCGGCGGCGCGCAGGGCCTCCTGCCCGGACTCGTCGTGGATGTCGAGCATGCCGCCCTGGGCGCGGACGTCGGGCGAGACGTCGAGGTCGAAGACGGCCGCCTCGATGCCGTGCACGTGCAGGACCCGGGCGAGGGCGAGCCCGCCCAGTCCGGCGCCTACGACGGCTATGGGGTGGTGGGGCAAGGGCATGGTGGCCTCCTGAGGTGTGCTCGGTGGGGTGTGGCGGTCCACTCGCCCCGGGGCGTGGTCGAGTCGGCCCGGGGGAGGGTGGGTTCGGCCCGGGGAGCGTCAGTCCGGCCCGGCGGGTGGTCAATTCGGCCCGGTAGGTGGTCAGTTCGGTACGGCGGTCCGCTCGATGCCGCCGATCAGTGCCTGGAACGCCCACGACAGGCGGGTCTCGGGCGCCCCCGACACCAGCTCGCCGGCGGTCGCGGCGATGTGCGGGTGGGTGCGGTCGGACGCCTCGCGCAGGGCCCGGGTCAGGGCGTCCCAGTCGTCCCGGGCGAGGGGTGAGGCGTCCTGGCCGGAGTGCTCGGCGGCCGTCGCGGTGGCGTGCTGGAGGAGCAGGTCCACGCCCCACGCGGCCTGCGCGGGCGGCACCCCGCCCTCGTCCAGCAGCGCCAGCAGCGTCTCGATCAGGTTCAGGTAGTGCGGGCCGCTGGGGCGGGCCGACAGCGCGGAGCGGGCGAGGCTCGGGTGTTCGAGGAGCATCACGGTGTACGCGGTGAGCACCCGCTCCAGCCGCTCCCGCCAAGTTCCCTCGGCCGGGGCCGGTCCGACGGTGCCGAGCAGTTCGTCCAGGACGGCGGCGTGCAGCTCGTCGGTGTTGCGCACGTACACGTACAGCGAGGCCGGGCCGGTGTCGAGCTCCTGGGCCAGGCGGCGCATGGTGACCTTCCGGAGTCCTTCGGCGCGCAGCACGGCGACGGCGGCGGCCACGATGCCCTTCCTGGTCAGGGCGGGCTTGGCCGGGCGCTCGCGGCGGCTGCGGGGGGAGTCGGGGCGGGCTGTCATGTCTTCACGCTAACGAACATGTTCGTAAAGAACAAGTACGTGACGAACATGTTCGTCGCAGGGTGGCCGTAGGGCGGAAATCGGGCGTTCCCCCGCCGGTTTCAGGCCTCGGCGCTTCTGCCAAGATGCGGTACGTCATGGTGCAGATACCGAACACGCCCTCGTCCGCGTCGCCCGCACCGCGCTCCGTTCCCACGAGCGCCGATGTCGCCCGACTGGCCGGCGTATCGCGCGCGACCGTCTCCTACGTCCTCAACAACACCAGCGCCGTGCGGATCAGCGAGGCCACGCGCCGTCGCGTCCACGAAGCCGCCGAGGAACTCGGCTACGTGCCCCACGCCGCCGCCCGCAGCCTGCGCGCCGGGCACAGCCGCATCGTCCTGATGCCCGCCCCGACCGTGCCGGTCGGCCCGCTCTACAGCCAGTTCATCAACGATCTCCAGTGGGCGCTCGGCCGCCTCGACTACACGGTGGTGCAGTTCGGCACCGTCGGTCTGCGGGGTGACGAGGCCGCCCGCGCCTGGGCCGAACTGCGGCCGGTGGCCGTACTGGCGCCCGGCGCGGGACTCGGCCCCCATGGCGTCGCGGTCCTCAAGCGGGCCGGTGCCCGCGCCGTGGTCACGCTCGGCCCCGACGGCGTCGAGGGGGCCCACGCGCTGCTCATGGACCACGACAGCGTCGGCCACTGCGCCGGCACCCACCTGTACGCCCGAGGCCGGCGCCGGATCGGCGTCGTCGTACCCGAGGAACCCGGACTGGAGGTCTTCTCCCGGCCTCGCCTCGACGGCGTACGCCAGGCCCTGCGCGACACCGACGCGACGGTGACCGAGCTGCCGCTCGCCCACGAGGAACGGGCGGCCGCCGAACTGGCCGCGCGCTGGCGGCAGTCGGGACTGGACGCCGTCTTCGCCTACAACGACGAGTACGCGATGCTGCTGATGCGCGCCCTGCAGGACGAGGGCGTCCGCGTCCCCGAGGATGCGGCGGTGATCGGCGCCGACGACCTGATGCTCGGTCGGCTGCTGCGGCCCCGGCTCAGCACGGTCCACATCGACCTGCCCTCCGGCCGCGACCTCGCCGAACTGGTCGACCGCGCGGTGCGCGACCCCGGCGCCGAACCCGAGACCCACAAGGTGCTCGGAGCGTCGGTGGTGCACCGCGACTCCACCTGACGGCGGACTCCGTACGGGCCGGCCGGTCCGAAGCGGACGCAGAACCGCCCGCGGCGCGCGACGCGCCGCGGGCGGTACCCATCAGCATCTCTTTCACCGGCCCGCGGTCCGGACCTGAGCCGGACCCTGCGGGGCCTTGCCGGCCTACTGCTCGCCGCCCTCCGCCTGCTGCGCGGCGACGGCCTTGCGGACCTCGTCCATGTCCAGCTTGCGGGCCTGGCCGATGACGTCCGTCAGGGCGGCCTCCGGCAGGGCGCCAGGCTGGGCGAACACGGCGACCCGGTCGCGGACGATCATCAGCGTGGGGATCGACTGGATACCGAAGGCCGCGGCCAGCTCCGGCTGGGCCTCGGTGTCCACCTTGCCGAACACCAGGTCCGGGTTCTCCTCGGCCGCCTTCTCGTAGACCGGCGCGAACTGACGGCACGGCCCGCACCAGGACGCCCAGAAGTCGATCAGGACGAAGTCGTTGTCCGTGACCGTCTGGTCGAAGTTCTCCTTGGTGAGCTCCACGGTGCTGCTCATGCGCGATTCCTTCTTCCTGCTGTGGGGGCGAAGCCGTGGGCACAACACGGCCATCCGGTGAGGTATTCCGCGCTCGTACCCGTGTGGCCCTCGCGCACACCACCCAGCAGACTGTGCCCATGACGGAAACGGAATCCATCGCGTACGACGTCGTGGTGCTCGGGGCCGGACCCGTGGGGGAGAACGTGGCCGACCGCACCCGCGCGGCCGGTCTGTCCACCGCGGTCGTGGAGAGCGAGCTGGTCGGCGGCGAGTGCTCGTACTGGGCGTGCATGCCCAGCAAGGCCCTGCTGCGCCCGGTCATCGCCCGCGCCGACGCCCGCCGCCTGCCCGGCCTCGCCCAGGCTGTGCAAGGCCCCCTCGACACCACGGCGGTCCTCGCCCGCCGCGACGACTACACCTCGCACTGGAAGGACGACGGCCAGGTCGGGTGGCTCGACGGCATCGGCGCCGACCTGTACCGCGGCCACGGCCGCCTCGCCGGACCGCGCACGGTCACCGTGACCGGCCCCGACGGCGACGTCACGACCCTCACCGCCCGGCACGCGGTCGCCGTCTGCACCGGCACCCGCGCCCAGCTGCCCGGCCTGCCAGGGCTCGCCGACGTCAAGCCCTGGACCAGCCGCGAGGCCACCAGCGCCCAGGCCGCGCCCGGCCGGCTGATCGTGGTGGGCGGCGGCGTGGTCGCCACCGAGATGGCCACCGCCTGGCAGGCCCTCGGCTCCCAGGTCACCCTCCTGGTCCGGGGCAAGGGCCTGCTGCCCCGCATGGAGCCCTTCGCCGGCGAACTGGTGGCCGATGCGCTCGCCGAGGCCGGTTCGGAGGTCCGTCTCGGCACCTCCGTCGCGTCCGTGACCCGCGAGAACGGCACCGTCGTGGCGGTCACCGACGCCGGCGACCGCATCGAGGCCGACGAGATCCTCTTCGCCACCGGCCGCGCCCCGCACACCGACGACATCGGTCTCGACTCGATCGGCCTGGAGCCCGGTTCCTGGCTGCCCGTCGACGACAGCCTCCGGGTCACCGGCAGCGACTGGCTCTACGCGGTCGGCGACGTCAACCACCGCGCCCTGCTCACCCACCAGGGCAAGTACCAGGCGCGCATCGCGGGCGCCGCCATCGCGGCCCGCGCCCTGGGCGTGCCCATCCTGGAGTCGGACCCCTGGGGCGCCCACGCCGCCACGGCCGACCACCACGCCGTACCCCAGGTCGTCTTCACCGACCCCGAGGCCGCCGCCGTCGGCCTGTCCCTCGCCGAGGCCGAACAGGCCGGCCACCGCGTCCGGGCCGTCGACGTCGAGCTCTCCTCGGTCGCCGGCGCGGGCCTGTACGCCGACGGCTACCGGGGCCGCGCCCGCATGGTCGTCGACCTGGACGAGGAGATCCTGCGCGGTGTCACCTTCGTCGGCCCCGGCGTCGGCGAACTGATCCACTCGGCGACCATCGCGGTCGCCGGCCAGGTCCCGGTCAACCGCCTCTGGCACGCTGTCCCGTCCTACCCGACGATCAGCGAGGTCTGGCTGCGCCTGCTGGAGGCGTACCGGGACGGCGCCTGACCGGCCCCGGCCCCACCGCCCGCTAGCGGCCTTCCCCTTCCCGGCCCGTGGGGAGAGGGAAGCCGAGCGCCGCTGCCGCCGCCTCCGGTGTCGGCTGTGTCCAGCGCTCCAGCATCGACTGGTTGGAGGACAGGGAGCGCAGTTCCGCGCGGTCGAGGTAGAGGGTGCCGTCGAGGTGGTCCGTCTCGTGCTGGACGATGCGGGCGGGCCAGCCGGTGAACGTCTCGTCGACGGTGCGGCCGTGTTCGTCCTGGGCGCGCAGGCGCACCTCGGAGTGGCGGGCGACCACGGCCTGCCAGCCCGGCACGCTCAGGCAGCCCTCGAAGAACGCGGCGCGGGCGGTGCCGACCGGCTCGTACGACGGGTTGACCAGGACGCGGAACGGCTGCGGGACCCGGCCGCGGGCGAGCCGTACCTCGTCCGGGACCGGCGCCGGATCCTCGATGACCGCGAGCCGGAGTTCCAGGCCGACCTGTGGCGCGGCCAGTCCGACGCCCGGGGCCGCATGCATGGTGCGGCGCAGCGCCTCGATGAAACGGGCCAGCAGGGCGGGCTCCAGCTGGCCGTCGAACGGCTCGGTGCCGCGCCGCAGTACGGGGTCGCCGGCCGCGACGATGGGCAACGGGCCGTCACCCGCGAGGAGTTGCTCGACCCGTTCGACGAGGGGCGCGCGTTCGGCACGGTCATGGGGAGTCGCCATCGGGTCAGCATGCCACGGGCCGCCCGGTGGCGGTGTCGGCCCGGAGCGTCGAGCGCATGCGCGGGGCCCGGTTCAGGTGAACCGGGCCCCGTGTGCCGTGCGTCGGCGCCGTGCGCCGCCGCCGTGATCAGTCGCGGTCGAGGTCGCCCGCGAGCGCCGAGGCGATCCGCAGGTGCGGCTGCGCCTCCGCGTCCCGCGCCTGCCGCTGGAGCGTGCGGCCCAGCAGCAGCCGGGCGTAGTGCTCCACCGGGTCGCGCTCGACGATCACGCGCAACTCGGCCTCGGCGCGCCGCAGTTGGGCCGAGTGGTAGTAGGCGCGCGCCAGCAGCAGCCGGGGTCCGGTCTGCTCCGGCACCTCCTCGACCAGCCCGGCCAGGACGCGGGCCGCGCCCGCGTAGTCCTTGGCGTCGAAGAACTGCCGCGCGCGCTCCCAGCGCTCGGCCGCCGTTCCGTGGTCGTAGTACGTCGTCTCCACCTGAGTCTCCACTCGTGACCTCCTTCGAGGCCGACAACGGAGCCAGTTGGTTCAATATTCCACTACTCGATTCCGCTACTTGGCTCGGCTAACTGCCGAGGGTGGCCAGCTCGGCGTTGGCCCGCTCGGTCACTAGGGTCAGCACGCGGCCGGCGACGGCCCGGTCCTCCTCGGAGATGCCCGCGTAGAGGCGGTCGGCGACGGCCGCGCCCTCGGCGGAGGCCTTGGCGTACAGGTCCCGGCCCGCGTCCGTGATCCGCATGCGGGAGGGTGCTTCCGGGGTCAGCAGCCCCGCCGTGATCAGTCCGTCGATCGAGCCCTGGGCCTCGGAGGCGCCGATCTTGACGGTGCCGACGACGCCGTCGACCAGCGCGTCGCGCTCGACGGACCCGTCCGCGACGGTGACCAGCCGCAGGGTGACGAGCTGCGTGAAGCCGATGTCGTACGGGGCCAGGACGTGCTCCAGGACGGCCCGCGAGGCGTAGTGGGCCAGGCCGATGACGCGGCCGTCGGCGAGGGGTGCGGTGGTGGTCATGACTGCTCCGTCTCGTGGTCGGTCGTGCTGAACGGATCGAGTGGTGCGTCGAGCAGCGTGTCCGAGCGCATGGATCCCGGCTACTGGCTCTCCGCCGTCCTGTTCGCCTCGGCCATCGCCGCCATCGGCGTCGCGCACTTCGCGCTCGGGCTCGACGCGGTGTGGAGTTTCTGGATCGCCTACATCCTCACCCGGCCGCTCGGCGCCTCGATCGGTGACTACCTCTCCCAGCCGACCTCGGACGGCGGGCTGGGCCTCGGCACCGTGATCACCAGTGCCCTGTTCCTGGCCGTCATCCTGGGTCTGGTCGTGTATCTGGGGGTGACCCGCAAGGACGTCGCCACGCCGGAGCGGACCGGCCGACAGACGGTGTGAACTGCACCCTTTACGCGTTCAGGATGCGTTCAGGATCTCTGTGCCACGGTCGAAGAGATCGATCTCGGCCGCCGTCGGCGGCCGACTCAACTCACAGGGCGCTCGTCCCGACTCCGGGGGCGAGCGCCCTGTCGTTCGACCGGACAAGGAGAAGCTGAGTTGGAGAAATCCGAGGTCTTCACCGACCTCGACGTGGCGAACACGTCGGGAACGACCAAGTCGGTGATGAAGAAACTGCCCGAGGTCACGCTGGCTTTCTGGATCATGAAGATCGCCGCGACGACCCTGGGCGAGACGGCGGGCGACCTCTTCGCACAGACCCTGAAGCTGGGCTACTTCCTCACCACGATCGCGCTGTTCGTGATCTTCGTGGTGACACTCGTGGTGCAGCTGCGATCCAGCCGCTACAACCCGTTCTTCTACTGGACCGTGATCCTGTCGACCAGCATGGCCGGCACCACGATGTCCGACTTCATGAACCGTGACGCCAGCGCCAAGTTCCTCTCGAACGGCGCGACCAAGCTGGGCTGGGGCCCACAGGGCCTCGGCCTGGGCTACCCCGCCGGAGCGGCGATCCTGATCTCGATCCTCCTGGCGATCTTCCTCGCCTGGAAGCTGAGCGGGATGACCTTCCAGATCCGCGACATCGTCACCTTCAGGGGCGAGGCCCTGTTCTGGGCGGCGATCCTCGTGTCGAACACCCTCGGCACCTCGATGGGCGACTTCCTGTCCGACAGCTCCGGCCTCGGCTACGCCGGTGGCGCGCTCCTCGTGGCCGGGACGCTCGGCGTGCTCCTGGCGCTGATGAAGGTGCCGGTCGTGCCCAACGTGCTGCTGTTCTGGATCGCCTTCGTCCTCACCCGCCCGCTGGGCGCCACCGCGGGCGACTTCCTCACCAAGCCGGTCGCCAAGGGCGGCCTGGACCTCGGCACCGCGGGCTCGTCCGCCGTGCTGCTCGTCCTCCTGTTCGGGCTGATGGCGTACGCCCACCTGCAGGAGCGCCGGACCGTCACCGCGGCGGGGCACGAGGAGCGGTAGCCGGTCACCCGGCGGGGAGACTGACGGTGAACCTGGCTCCAGGCGTGTGCCCGGGATCGTAGGAGACCTCGCCGCCGACGGCGCGGGCCAGACGTCGCGCGAGCGGCAGTCCGAGGCCCGCGCCGTCGTGGCCGTCGCCGGTGTCGGCACGGCGGCCGGGCTGGAACAGCTCGTTCACGAACGGCTCGGGCACGCCGGGGCCGTCGTCGACGACGTCGATCCACACGCCACTGGGCAGGCGCCGCGCGGACACGACCACGCTGGAGCGGGCATAGCGGACGGCGTTGGCGAGCAGCGGGCCGACGATGCGTTCGAGGAGAGCGGGTGCCACTCCCGCCTCCAGCACCCGCGTGCCCGTCTCCACCGTGGCCTTCACCCGGTCCGGCGGGTCCAGGCTCCGCAGCAGGTCACTCAGCACGGGCACGACATCGGTCGTCGCGGGGGCGGTCGCCGGGTTGAGCGCGTTCTCGCGAGCGTCGTTGAGGAGCGTGTCGCAGATCGAGCGCATGGACTGGGCGGCCTCGCTGATCACCTCGTGGGTGGCCTGGGTCTCGGCGTCCGTGCGCGGGCCGGCCCGCCACCAGTCGAGTTCCATGATGATCCGGGCGAGCGGCGTGCGCAGTTCGTGGGACAGCTCTCCCGTCAGCTGCTGCTCATGGCGCAGTACGGTGCGTATGCGGTCGAGGAGCGCGTCCAACGAGCCGCCCAGACGGGCGAGTTCGGCCGGGTGATCCGCCGCGCCGAAGCGGTCGTCGGAGCCCACGGCGCTCCACTGGGTGGCCTGGTCGGTCATCGTCCGCACCGGTCGCAGCGCCCGGCCGACGGACAGGCGCGTGAGGATGTACGTGCACCCGAGCATCACCGCGTCCAGGACGAGCGACGCCAGCAGCAGGGTGTCGGCCGAACTGCGGTACGGAGCCAGGTCCAGGGCGGTGACGACCGTGGCCGTGGCGTCGCGGCCGGGGATCCGCTGGGAGCACAGCCGGACGGGCCGGTGACCGTCGGCCGTCGCGCACACCGGCTTCGGCTGTGCGGCCAGCCGGCCGGCGGCCCGGCTCAGCGGGCTCCCGGTGGTGGCGGAGGGGGGCTTCTCCAGCAGGCGGGCGCCCGCGTAGATCCACACGTTCGCGTCGAGGAGCCGGTCGTTGACGGTCTCCAGGACGCGTACCCGGGGACCGCTGGTGTCGACGGTGGTGGTCGCCGCCGCCGCTCTGGTGCGCAGCTCGTCGTCCGCCTGGTGTTGCAGGTGCTCGTCCATCACGGCGTTGAACGCCACGGTCAGGACCGTCATCAGCAGGGCGGCGGTGGCCAGCGCCACGAGGGAGAGCCGGCCCCGCAGGGTGCGCGGGACCAGGCGGCGCGAGCGGCGCAGGACTCGGTTCATGACAGGCGGTGTCCGACGCCACGTGCCGTCTCGATCGTCAGCCGGCTGCCGGCCTTGCGCAGCTTGCGGCGCAGTCGGGTCAGATACTGGTCCACCGTGTTGTCACTGACGTGCGTGCCCTCGGGCCAGCCGGCCCGGACCAGATCACGGCGCCGCACCAGCGTTCCGTCGGCGGCGACGAGTGTGGCCAGCAGCCGGAACTCCGTCGGGGAGAGGTCGGTGCGGACACCGTGCACGGTCGCACTGTGATCCACCGCGTCGAGGACCAGATCACCGGTCGCGGTGCTGGGGCGTGGGGCGGCCCGTCTGATCCCCGCGCGCAGCCTGGCGGCGAGTTCGGCGAGATGGAAGGGCTTCGGCAGATAGTCGTCGCCCCCGGCGGAGAAGCCGGACAGGCGGTCGGTGAGATGGTGCCGGGCGGTCAGGAAGATCACCGGGGCGAGGAAGCCGTTGGCGCGCATGGCCTGGCAGACGTCCCGCCCGTCCGAGTCGGGCAGGCCGACGTCCAGGACGGCCGCGGCGGTGTCGGCGGTCGCCAGCCGCAGGGCGGTGGCACCGTCGGGAGCGAGGACCGGCTCGAACTCCTCGTCCTGCAGGCCTCGGCGCAGCACGTCCCGCAGGGCGTGATCGTCCTCAACAACCAGGATCTTGGGTCGCATGATCCTCCGTCGGCCCTGCGGCCATGCTCGTACGTGCGAGGGGCGTCTCGGGCGGCCACCGGGCGGTCGCCCCCGAGCGAGCGGATGACCACAGAGAAGTAGACCGTCTACGCAACTGTAGACGAACCCGGGCCCAGGAGGGTTCCCGAGCCGCGCCTCCTCCTGTCGTACGCCCTGTCCGTCGTACGCCCTAGTAGCGCTCGACGTCCTGACGGGACACGGCCAGGTAACCCACGAAGCACACGATGGCGACCGTCCAGGCGAGGGTGACCGGCCCCAGCCCCAGTCCGAGCCCGCCGCGGGCATGACCGAGCGCCATCCAGTCGGCGAGGGAGGCACCGAGGGGACGGGTGATCACGTAGGCGGTCCAGAAGGACGTCACGGCGTTCAGGCCGGCGAAGCGGTGGGCGAGGGCGGGCACGCAGATCGCGGCGGCGAACAGGGCGACGGACCCCAGGTATCCGAAGCCGACGGTGGCGGTCAGGTCGCCGGCCGCGGTGCCGAGGGCGAACGTGGCGAGAACGGCCGCCCAGTAGAAGGCCTCGCGGCGGCGGGTGCGGATGCTGTGGATGGAGAGGGTGCGCTCACTGGCGTACCACAGGGCGAAGACGGCGGCCAGTGCGGTGAGGAACAGCGGGGTCGACACCGTGTAGGAGATGCCGAGGCCGACGTGCAGGACGTCGGCCGCCATCGTGCCGAACACGCTGACCATGACGATGGCCGTCCAGTACACCCAGGCGACGTACCGGCGGACGGCGAACTGGACGACCAGGGAAGCCACCAGGGCCAGACCGCCCAGCGCGACCGCCGGGACCGGGCCGAGCAGACGGGCCAGCAGATCCGATGCCGTCTCACCCATCCCCGTCGTGAGGACTTTGATCATCCAGAAGTAGACGGTCACTTCCGGCACCTTGTTCAGCAGGGTCCGGAGAGGAGCGAGGGGGCGGTCGTCGAGGAGGCGCTCTGTGGTCATGACGCGCACGATGACACGGTGAAGTCCCGGTTCCACAGATGCCTTTGCCATTGTTTTGACGCCTCAAATACATGAGTTTCAAAAGCGGGCCGGCAGTCTGACCACAACCTGAACACCTTGAGGAAATCCCTGGTCAGGCGAATTGCATCGGTGATAACCCGGTACTTTCGCATTGCCTGATCCGTGACGCGTCGGCTGGGTGTCCCGTAGTACCGCGGTACCACCGAAGCGCCCGGGTTCAGCCTCCGGTACCACCGATATGGGGCGATCTCGAACTTAGGTTGTGGGTGTGACGTCGGATGCGACGGACGCCGAGCCCGAGAGAAAGAGCGCCCATGATCGACGCACGGCAGCTGACCAAGAGGTACGGCGAGAAGACGGCCGTGGACGGCCTGGAATTCGTCGTGAAGCCGGGCACGGTGACCGGCTTTCTGGGCCCGAACGGAGCGGGCAAGTCCACGACGATGCGCATGGTCGTCGGCCTGGACGCCCCCACGAGCGGCTCCGTCACGGTGAACGGCCACCGCTACGGCCGGCATCGGGCGCCGCTCCAGGAGGTCGGCGCCCTCCTGGAGGCCAAGTCGGTCCACCCGGGCCGATCGGCCTACCACCACCTCAGGGCGCTGGCGCTGACGCACGGCATCCCCCGCCGACGCGTCGAGGAGGTCGTCGACATCGCCGGCCTGGGCAGCGTGGCCAGGAAACGGGCGGGTTCCTTCTCCCTCGGGATGGGCCAGCGGCTCGGCATCGCCGCGGCCCTGCTGGGCGACCCGCAGACGGTGATGCTGGACGAACCCGTCAACGGGCTCGACCCCGAAGGCGTGCTCTGGATCCGTAACCTCCTCACGTCGCTCGCCGAGGAAGGGCGCACGGTGTTCGTGTCGTCGCACCTGATGAGCGAGATGGCGCTGGTGGCCGACCACCTCATCGTCGTCGGGCGCGGTCGGCTGCTCGCCGACACGACCGTACGGGACCTGGTGCGCGAGGCGGGCGGCGACACCGTGCGCGTGGCCACGCAGGACCCGGCGCGGTTGAGGGACGTCCTGGCCGGGCCGGGCGTCGAGGTCACCGGGCGGATCGGCTCCGAGGAGTTGCAGGTCACCGGGCTGACCGCGCGCGAGATAGGCCTGACGGCCGCCGAACACGGGATCGCGCTGTTCGAACTGAGCACGCGCCAGGTGTCGCTGGAGGAGGCGTTCATGAACCTGACCAGGGATGCCGTGGAGTATCACGGCTCCACCACCGGCACCAGGACCGTCGAGTCCGTCGGGAGGCCCGCATGAGCACCCTCACGGCGGCCACCGAAGCGGCTCCCGCCGCGCCCGCGCGTCCCGCCTACCGGGTGACCGGTCGGCGCGTGCTCGCCTCGGAATGGGCCAAACTCTGGTCGCTGCGGTCGACCTGGATCACGCTCGGCCTGGGACTGCTGTTCCTCGTCGCGTTCGGACTGATCGCCGCGAGCCGCTACAAGTCCGGGCTCGGCTCCGGCCACATGGACCGGGACTTCGCCCGCTCGACCGCGCTGAGTCTGTCGCTGTTCGGCACGAACTTCGCCCAGTTGGCCCTGGGCGCCCTCGGTGTGCTGGTCACCGCGGGGGAGTACTCGACCGGCATGATCCGGTCCACCCTGGCGGCCGTACCGAGGCGTCTCCCGGTGCTCTGGTCGAAGGCGGCCGTGCTCGGCCTGGTGGCGCTGGTCATCGGCACGATCGGCGTGTTCGTCGCCTTCCTGTTCGGCAGCCGGATCGTCGCCGGAACACCCGCGGGCATGGACCTCCCGCACGCCGGGGTCCTGCGGAGCCTGCTGGGAGCCGGGCTCTACCTGGGCCTCGTCGGCGTGATCGGCACCGCCCTGGGCTCGCTGCTCCGCTCCGTGGCGGGCGGCATCTCGGTACTGGTCGCCGCGCTGATGCTGATCCCCGGACTGGTCACCCTGCTCCCCAGCTCCTGGCAGGACGACATCAGCCCCTGTCTGCCGAGCCACGCGGGCGAGTCGATGTTCGCCCTGACCCACGACGCCACCAGCCTGTCGCCCGGGTCCGGGCTGCTGGTCCTCCTCGGCTGGACCGCGCTCGCGCTGTCCGGGGCGGCGTACCGGCTGCTGCGCAGCGACGTCTGACACCCCGCATGATGATCAGGTGACCCCCGTGACCTCCGAGGCCACCGTGCCCGACGAAGACATCGGCGGGATGGGACCGCTGGTCGCCCGGCTGTCCCGGGCCGGCCAGCGGCTGCGCCAGGCCGACCGGGCACATCCTTGGGCGTTGGACACCGCGGTGGCGGCGCTGGTCTTCCTGATGGTCTGTCTGCCGGACCTGCTCCACGCGGGCGGCGGCGGTGACGGCGACGGTCCGCGGCGCTTCCGGCTCGCGTTCACCCGGCTTCCGCTCGTCGCGATGCTGGCGCTGCAGGCCGGGCTGGTCGTGCCCCTGCTGTGGCGCCGCCGCAGACCCGCGGTCGCCTTCGGCGCCGTCACGGTCGTGTTCGTCGTCCAGTGGTCGCTGGGTGCCGCGCTGCGCGCGGACATGGCGCTGTTCGTCGCCCTGTACAGCCTCGCCCTGCACGGGCGGCTGCGGCAGCTGCCCTGGGCCTGCGGGGTCATGGCGGGTGCGATGGCGCTGCTCGCGGTGCGGGTGTCCGTGGTGGTCTCGGTCGGGGACGCGCTGTTCTTCCTCCTGAGCACGGCGACCGCGGCCCTGGCACTCGGCCTCGTGGTGCGCATTCGCCGGGCCCAGCTGGCGGGACTGCGCGACCGGGCGACCCGCCTGGAGATCGAACGCGACCAGCGCAGCCGGCTCGCCGCGGCGGCCGAAAGGGCACGCGTGGCCCGCGAGATGCACGACATCGTCGGCCACAACCTGTCCGTCATCATCACCCTTGCTGACGCCGGGGCCTACGCCACCGCACGCGCTCCGGATCGGGGCAGGGAAGCCCTTCTCATCATCGGTGACACGGGTCGGCAGGCCCTCGGAGAACTGCGGCGCGTGCTCGGCGTCCTGCGCGAGGCTGCGGACGGCCGACCGGATGGCCCGCAGCTCAGCCCGCAGCCCGGCCTCACGGACATCGACGCACTCTGCGAAGGGGTACGCGCCGCGGGTCTGGCCGTCGTCTACCGGACCGCCGGTGAGGTGGGCACGCTCGACAGCGGGGTACAGCTGGCGGTCTACCGCATCGTTCAGGAAGCCCTGACGAACACGCTCAAGCACGCCGGAGCCGACACCCGGGTGAACCTGTCGATCGTCCTGAAGGACAGCGAGCTGACCGTCAGGATCCAGGACAGCGGCCCGGCCGGTGGAGCGGGCGGTGGAAAGGCCGGCCGTGCCGGCCCGGCGAAGGAGGAAGGACAGGGTCTGGTGGGTATGCGCGAACGGGCGGCTCTCTACGGCGGGAGCCTGAGCGCGGGTCCCGCCGACGGCGGTTGGACCGTGCAGGCCGTCCTCGACCTCGTGTCCCCGGGCGGTGCCCGGTGACCACCGTGCTCGTCGTGGACGACCAGCCGCTGCAACGCTACGGCTTTCGTATGCTCCTCGACTCGGTCCCCGGGACGGAGGTCGTCGGGGAGGCCGCCCATGGCGCGGAAGCGGTGCGCAGGGCGGCCGAACTCCGCCCCGACGTCGTCCTCATGGACGTACGCATGCCCGGCATGGACGGCATCGAGGCCACCCGCCGCATCACCGCCGCGGGCGACCGCTCCCGCGTCCTCGTGCTCACCACGTTCGACCTCGACGAATACGTCCACGCCGCCCTGCGCGCCGGAGCCAGCGGCTTCCTGCTCAAGGACGCCCGCCCCGAGGAGCTTCTCGCCGGGATCCGGGCCGTCGCCGTCGGCGACGCGGTGATCGCTCCCGCGCTCACCCGCCGCCTCCTGCACGAGTTCGCCCAGCTCGTGCCCCGCACGGGTGGCCTTCCCGAGGATCCGAGGCTGAGCAGCCTCACCGACCGCGAACGCGAGATCCTCGTCGCCATCGGCAGGGGCTGGACCAACCGCGAGATCGCCTCGCACTTCGTCCTGTCCGAGTCGACCGTCAAGACCCACGTCGGCCGGGTCCTGGCCAAGATCGGCGCGCGCGACCGCGTGCAGGCCGTGATCTTCGCCTACGACCACGGGCTGGCCCGGCCCCATGCCGGACGTTCCGACGGAGAGGTCGCGATGTGACGCCGGATGCCTCCGTGGCACGCGTCCCCGGCCACCGGACGCGGCGACGGTCCGGCGGACCACCGACCGGTCCGCCGACGGCTCGTCACTCGAAGAGATCAGTTCCCGTGATGGTCCGACTGGGCTGCTGGGAGCCGGAATTCGGGGTGCGGGCCTCGTTCGCCGGCTCGGCATCGCGCGAGCGGCGTCCCTACGGTGTTGCCATGGCAGTGAGCAGCGGCCGCCTGCGGGCGACCCGAAGTGCGACGCGTGACGTGCTGGGCGCGTCGGGGCTGTTCGTGCTGTCCGTCGTGGCCGCCTCGGTCGTCCCGCACGAGCACCGCTTCGTACTGCGCTGGCCCGCTGTCCTGCTGGCCGCCGTCGGCTGCTTCGCGTTGCTGTGGCGCCGCCGCTACCCCTTCGCCGTGGTGGCCTGTGCGGTCGGCTGCGGGGCGGCGTTCCAGTTGCTCGGGTTCCGGGAGAGCCCGCTGGTGACCAGTCCGGTCATCGCGTCCGTGTACTCGGTGGCCGCGTTGACGGACCGCCGCACGGCCCTGACCGTGGCATCGGCTTCGGCGGCCGTCCTGGTCGGAGCCGCCGTGGTGCACTCCCCGCGGTCCTGGCTGCAACCGGACAACGCCGCGATGGTGGCGTGGACGGCCCTGCCGGCGGCCGTCGGGGACGGAGTGCGCTCGCGCCGCGCCTATGTCACGGCCGTGGAGGAACGGGCGGAGCACGCGGAGCGGACCCGTGAACAGGAGGCGCGGCAGCGCGTGGCGGCCGAGCGCGTCCGGATCGCCCGCGAGCTGCACGACGTCGTCGCCCATCACATCGCCCTGATCAACGCGCAGGCCGGTGTGGCGGCCCATGTGGGGAAGCGGCGCCCCGAACACGTCCTCGCCGCCCTCAAGGACATCGAGGAGACCAGCCGGTCCGCGCTGGACGAGCTGCGGGTCACGGTGGGCCTGCTGCGGCAGTCCGGCGACAACGACGCACCGCGCGATCCCATCCCCGGCCTGGCCCAGGTACCGGCCCTGCTCGCCTCGCTCGAACGCGTCGGCCTCGACGTCCTGTGCACCCGCCAGGGAACGGCCCAGCCGCTGACTCCGGCGGTCGATCTGGCCGCCTACCGCATCGTTCAAGAGGCGCTGACCAATGTGCGCAAGCACGGCAGCGCGGACAAGGCCCGGCTGGGCCTGAGCTACACCCCTCGGTGGTTGACCATCACCGTCGAGGACGACGGTCGCGCGTTCCCGCAGGGGCCGCGACAGGGGACCGGCCACGGGCTGATCGGCATGCGGGAGCGGGCCGCCAGCGTGGGCGGGACACTCACCGCACAGCCGCGGCCCGAGGGCGGATTCACCGTGATCGCCGAACTACCCCTGCGCTCCGCCGCGGCAGCGGGGAGCGCGGCATCGCCCGTACCACCGGAGGGCCGGACATGACGATCCGCGTTCTGCTCGCTGACGACCAGGCGTTGCTGCGGGGCACCTTCAAGATCCTTTTTGATTCCACGGAGGACATCGAGGTCGTGGGCGAGGCGTCCGACGGCCATGAGGCCGTGGAACTGACGCACGCGCAGCGCCCCGACGTGGTCCTGATGGACATCCGGATGCCCGGGACGGACGGCCTGGACGCCACGCGGGCCATCAGCGAGGCCGAGGACCTCGCGGCCGTGAAGGTCCTCATCCTGACCACCTTCGAGAACGACGAGTACGTCGCGGAGGCCCTGCGGGCCGGGGCGAGCGGGTTTCTGGGCAAGGGGGCGCAGCCGGACGAGCTCCTCGACGCCGTCCGCACGGTGGCCGCCGGTGAGGCGCTGCTGTCCCCGGCGGCCACGCGCGCCTTGATCACACGCTTCCTGGCACAGCCCGACCCCTGCACCGGCGTGGTGCACGAGCAGCTGGCCTGCCTCACCCCTCGGGAGCGCGACGTGGCGAGGCTGGTCGCGCTCGGCCTGTCGAACGCCGACATCTCCGAACATCTGTTCGTCAGTCCGTTGACCGTCAAGACGCACGTCAACCGCGCCATGAGCAAGCTCGACGTGCGCGACCGGGCCCAGCTCGTCGTCATCGCCTACCAGTGCGGCCTGGTCAGCGCGACGACGGATCGTGGTCCGTCCTCCCTCTCCGTGTGACGAAGGCCCAGCTGGGCGCCCCTTCCTCCCCATGCGGAGCAGTTCCTCCCGCCGGGTACTGCGGTCGCAGTACCCGGTAATCACTGCGGGGGGACGACGCGCACGGGGGTGGTCTTCGGCCACCCTGGATCTGCGCCACAAGGGCTGAATCCATGCTTCGCACGGCCCCTGAACCATCTGGACCTTGTGGAACGCCTCGGCGGCCGGGCAGCGCAGTACGGAGAGGATCCGAGATGATGGCCACTTCCCCTTCCCACGACGCGTGTGGCGCGTTCCGTGACGTACTGGCCGACCACGCGCTCGGGCTCCTTCCTCCCGAGCGGGCCGACGCCGTCATCGCGCACCTGGGCGGCTGCGGCGCGTGCAGGGACGAGTACGACTGCCTCGCCGCGGTTGCCGCGCACCTGTCCTCGCTGCGCGGGGCCCTGGCCCCCCACATGTGCCCCCAGCGGCGCTCGCACCCGTCCGGTTCCGGCCACGCCACCACGCGTCAGCGCCGCGGCCGTGGCCCCGCCGGCCGGTCCTGGTCCGCCTCCCTCACCCTGGCCCAGTGGGTCGACCGCATGGCGTACGTCAGGTGACCGGGCGAGGTTGAGGTCGCTCAGCGCACGCGGCCTCGTGGCTTGAGTGGCACCGGCGGCAGCTCCGGCGCGGACAGCGGGGCGCCGTCGTAGCCCTTGACCTCGCCGAAGCGGGAGCCCGCCGTCCAGTCCTGGCGGGCCTGCTCGATCTCCGCCTGCGTGCGCCCGACGAAGTTCCACCACATGATGAGCTCCTCCTCGAAGGGCTCGCCCCCGAGCAGCATCAGCCCGGCGTCCGACTCGGCGCGCAGGGGGAGTTCGGTGCGGCCGCAGCCGAGGTAGAGCATCGTGCCCGGCAGCACCGGCACCCCGTCCACGTGCACCTCGCCGGACATCGCGAGGACGCCGTACTCGAAGTCGGGATCGAGGGGCAGCCGGACGTCGGCGCCACGGGTCAGCGTGAGGTCGGCACCGACGATCGGTGTGTACGCCGCACCGGGCGACGAAGAGCCGTCGAGGGCGCCCAGGATCACCGTCGCGGTCAGGCCGGGCGCGGTGACCGTGGGCAGGTCGGGGTGGTGCTCGAAGTGCGGCTCGGTGTGGCGGTGCTCGTCGGGCAGCGCGACCCACAACTGCGCGCCGTGCAGGAAGCGGGCGTGCGGCTTCGGGCTCTCCTCGGAGTGGCTGATCGCCCGGCCCGAGGTCATCAGCCCGAGCTCCTTGGGCCGGATGGCCTGCAGACTGCCGGTCGAGTCGCGGTGCAGCACCTCGCCCTCGTGCAGCCAGCTCACCGTCTGCAGTCCCATGTGGGGATGCGGCGGGACCTGCATGCCGGGCTCGTCGGCGATGTCGTCGGGACCGTAGTGGTCGACGAAGCACCATGCGCCGATCATGCGGCGGCCCAGGTTGGGCAGCAGCCGCCGTACCTCGGTCGACTCGCCCAGCCGGACCTGGCGAGGACTCAGCAGCTCCCGGACGGGCTCGGCGACGACGAACCCCCGGCCGCCGCACACACTGGGCACCGACTGACGGTCAAGATTGCTCATGCCGCCAACCTAGCCCCGCCGCGATGTCACCGGCAGGCCAACGCGGCTGCACGCTCGGCCGTTCGGCCAGCGTGCGGCTCGAAGACGCGAGATTCGAAGACGCGAGACTCGCAGACGTGAAGCTCGAAGAGCCGGGCGACCGGGTCGGTGTGGATACTCGTTCGAGTGGAAAGCTCATCCCTCGACCTGAATCTGCTGCGCACCTTCCTGGCCGTGTACCGGTCGGGCTCCTTCACCGGTGCCGGGCAGCTGCTCGGGCTGTCGCAGCCCACGGTGACCACGCAGATGCGGACACTGGAGCGGCAGGTGGGGCGGGAGCTGTTCGAACGGCTGCCCCGGGGCGTCGCGCCGACAGCGGTGGCCGAGGAGCTGGCGGCCCGCATCGCCGCGCCGCTCGACCAGCTCGCCACCGTGGCCGGTCCGCACCCGGCGCCGGGCGGCCGGGCCGAACCGGTTCACCTCGCCGGCCCCGCCGAAGTGCTCTGCGCCCGCGTACTGCCCGCCCTGGCCCCGCTGGTCGCCGAGGGCGTACGGCTGCGCGTGGCGACGGGGTTGACGGATCCGCTGCTCGACGAACTGCGCGCCGGACGCCACGACCTGGTGATCGCCACCCGACGCCCGCGCGGCCGCACCCTGAGCGCGGCGCCGCTCGCCGACGAGGAGTTCGTCCTGGTCGCCGCACCGGTGTGGGCCGAACGGCTGAAGGAGCCGCTGGCCGCCGAGGGGCCCGCCGCGCTGCACCCCGTACCGCTCATCACCTACGCGGAGGACCTGCCGATCGCCCGGCGCTACTGGCGCCACGTCTTCGGCCGCCGACTCTCCTGCCCCGCCGCGCTGACCGTGCCCGACCTGCGCGGGGTCCTGGCGGCGGTGGTCGCGGGCGCCGGTTTCACCGTGCTGCCCCGCTACCTCTGCCTCGACCAGCTGGCCTCCGGCACCCTCGTACCGCTCCACGACCCCGACGACCCGCCGATCAACACCGCCTTCCTGGTCCAACGCCCCGGCACCCCCGACAACCCCGACGTGCCCCGAGTCCGCGACCACCTGCTGCGGGCGGCGCATTCTTGGTAGCGGTGGCGGGGCGGTCACTGGGCGGCGTGGACCGGGCGGGCCGTACCCGCTCGACACAGGCCGACCGTCACAGACCCCCTCCTCGCGTCACGGGGTGGGACATCTGGTAGGCCAGCCTGCGGTCGGCGCCCTCGCCGATGTCCGTGAGGACCTCGTCCAGTCGAAGGAAGGCCTCCCAGACCGGGCGTCCGCCGGCGCCTGCGAGGTGGGCCACGACCAGGTCCTCCAGCTCCGGGACGCGCTTGTTCTTCCAGACCTTGTCGGCCAGGCTGACCAGCAGGTCGTCGACGCCGGCTTCCGGCGCGTCCCACGAGGCGTGCGTGCCGGCGAACCGGGCGAGGCGGGCCGGCACCCCGTGCGCCAGCAGGAGCGCGCGCCCCGCCTCCTCGTGCTCCGCGCCGGGACCGGAGAGCTCAGCGGGGTGCAGGGCCTTGCCGATGTCGTGCGTGGCGGCACCGAAGAGCACCGCGTCCCGGTCGACCTCCAGCGCCGGGCACTCCCGTGCGACCCGGTCGAGGAGTTGCGCCGCGACCTCGTGCACCGCCCGGAGGTGCGCCACCAGCCGGGGCGGGGCATTCAGCGTGTGCAGCAGCTCGGCGGCCTCGGGGGGAAGCGGCCTCAGGGGCGGGTCCCCCGTCTCGTCCACGGCGAGGGAGATCACGTCTGCTGGGGTCACCGGGCCACAGTAGTCACCGGCGCGCGCTCCCGGAACGCCTTGGCGTCACACCCTCTCCCACAGCCACTGCTGCGAGGCCGCGCCGCTCACCGGCCGCTGCACCACCGCGGCCCCGTTGCCGGTCCCGTCGACGTCGGCCGCCTTGCCGCTGTTGCGGTCGACGAGGCGCTGATAGCCGTCGGCCACCGGCTGCACCGTCCACTGCTGGGTGGCGGTGCCGTTGTGGGCCCACTGGTTCAGGGCGGTGCCGTCCGCCGTGGAGGAGCGCGGCACCTCCAGCACCTTGCCGCTGTTCAGACTGGTCAGCTTGGTGTAGCCGCCCGAAGTCGTGGCGATCCAGCGCTGGTTGGCCCCGGAGTGCGCCGTCCACACGATCACCGCGCCGCCGTCCGAGGTCGAGGCCCCGCTCACGTCCATCGCGCGCCCGGTGGCCCGGTTGAGCAGCCGGAAGGTCCCGTTCGGGGCCGGCGCGGCGACCCGGACGGCACCGCGCAGCACATTGCCCTCGGTGGTGAGGTAGTTGGTGGTGTAGTCGAAGCGCGGCGCACCCGCCCACAGCAGGTAGAAGTACTTCATGTTCTCCGAGTACCAGTAGCCGGGGGTCAGATCGCCCTTGGTCGTCGGGTTCGTCCGCAGGTCCGACACGATCGTGTAGCCGCCCGCGACCTTGCAGTGCGACTTCTGCGCCGTCCACAGCCACTTGGCGCGGTCCCGGTAGACCTCCTTGCCGGTCAGCAGCCACAGGAACAGCGCCGAGTCCACGAACTCGGGCCTGAGTTGGTAGGCGTTGCTGGTTGCGGCGAGCGTCGTGTAGTCGATGGCCTCCGGCGGCAGCCGGTACTGCGTCAGCGCGGCCGTCCACGACGAGTGGTACGACTCGCCCTCGGCCACGTTCCCGCCCTGCGCGAGCAACCCCGCGTAGAACGCGGTGAGTTCGGACTGCCCCCGGCCCACCAGCGCCCCGCTGTTCATGTCGACCGACCGGAACCACAGCCGCCCGCCGTAGGTCTCCCCGAGCCGTTGCAGGACCGCCGAGGTCAGGGTCCGGTACCAGCCGCGGATCTCGGTGTCCCCGAAGAACTGGTAGGCGTCCCACAGGTACTCGAAGTACGAGTCCACGGGCGGGTCCACCCGGGCGGTCGTATCCGTCCAGACGCCGGTCTCCACGTTGAGCGTCGTACCGACCAGGTCGAGTGAGGAGCGCCGGTCGTACGGGGCTTTCAGCGCCCGCTTCGCCGCGTTGAAGTACCCTTGGTCACCGGTGAGTTGGGACAGCCATCCCAGCTCGGTGATGTTGCTGCCGATCTCGGCGAGCGGCACCTGGTTGCCGCTGACCGCGCCGGTGCGCAGGTTGACGTACCGGTACGGCGCCCCGGTGGGCGACGAGGTGAACGCGGGCAGCAGCCGGTCGGCCAGGTCGCGGGCCTTGGTGAGCAGGACGGTGTTGCCGGTGCAGTGGTAGCCGGAGAGGAGGCCGCCGACCAGCCGGATGATCGTCTCGAAGACGTGCACGCTCGCGTCGCGGTCGAAGTCCAGGTTCCCGGCGATCCAGGAGACCGCCGCGTCCAGCTCGCCGTCCAGCTCCATCAGGTACAGCGTGTCCAGCGACTCCACGATCGTCAGGCCCAGCGGCACCCCGCTGATGAAGAACTCCGAGCCGGTGCCGCTCACCGGCCGCAGCTCGTCCCGGCCCCAGGTCTGCCGCCGGTAGGCGGTCCAGGCGGTGAGGAACTCCTGGCGTACGTCGTCCGCGAGCGCCGGGTCGGCCGGTCCGGGCGCGGCGGCGGACGCCGGTACCGCGCCCGGACCGCCGAGCGCGGCGAGCGCGGCCGTGGCTCCCGCCGCCGTGCGCAGCAGGGCGCGCCGGGTGAGCCGGGCGCCCGGGGGGCCGGCCGGGAAGCTGCTGGTCGGGGTGGCTGCCATGAGAGGCCTCCGTCCGGAGTGTTGACAACGTTGTCTGGGCTTATTTCATGGCTCAGGGGGCGTTGCGTGCGGGAGGTGCGGCAGAAACGGTCTCGCGTGGCGGGGAGTTGCGGGGTGGGCGGGTGGCGCGCAGGTAGCCGAGTCTGAGCTGATGGGCGTGAGCATGTCAATCAGACTGCGTGACTTCGATGCCCGGACGCCCGGCACGAAGCGCCCTTCCGCCGAATGGCGCCGCCGAGTTGACGGGCAGACGATGGAGTCGGCCCGGCCGCCGCCGGAGCGCCGGTGCCGCCCGTGGCCGTCGGGAGCCGACGGCCGGTCACGGCCGTGGCGCACGGCCGGAAGGGAGGACGCCGGCATGTTGGAAGTGAAGACGGTCGAGAAGCCGGACGAACGGCGTGACTTCCCCCGTGGCCACCTCGAAGCCGTGCACCTGACGGGGCTCGACTTCGCCGTGGCGACGTTCGAGCCGGGGTGGCGCTGGTCGGAGTCCGTGGCGCCGATCGCGGGGACCCAGACCTGCCAGATCCACCACAACGGCTATGTGGTGAAGGGCCGGATGCGCCTCGTGATGGACGACGGCGGCGAGGCCGAGGTGGGCCCCGGCGACGTGTTCGTGTGCCCGCCTGGGCACGACGCCTGGGTGGTCGGGGACGAGCAGGTCGTGGTGTACGACTTCGCCGGAGGCATGGCACAGGATTACGCGAAGGCGGCGGACGGCTGACCGCCGCCTTGCCCGGGTGCGCCCCGCGTGTCGTCGAGGGGCGCACCCGCGTCACACCGTGACGACGATCTTCCCGCGGGTGCGCTGCTCCTCCAGGTACCGGATGGCCTCGACCGCCTCGTCCAGCGGATACGTCCGGTCGATCACCGGAGCGAGCTTCCCGGAGTCGGCGAGCTCCCGCAGCGCCACCAGGACCTCCTTGCTCGGAGCCGGTCCGACGAGCGGCAGCACGCGTCCGCGCACGAGCGGGGAGAGCACCACGCCTCGGAGGAGCAGGCCGACGGCGCCGAGCAGCCGGCCGGGGTTGCCGCCGCCGGCGAGGATGATGGTGCCGCCCGGCCGCAGGACGCGCCGGAGGGCGAAGATCCCGTGGTTGGCGATGAGGTCGAGGACGACGTCGTAGCGCTGCCCGCCGCGCGTGAAGTCCTCCCGGGCGTAGTCGATCACGCGGTCCGCGCCGAGCGAGCGCACCAGGTCGGCGTTGCGCGCACTGCACACGCCGGTCACCTCCGCGCCGAGCGCCGTGGCGATCTGCACCGCGAACGTGCCGACCCCGCCCGAGGCGCCGTTGACCAGCACATGCTGCCCCGGCCGCAGGCCCGCCACGTCCCGCAGTCCGCGCAGGGCGGTGTTGCCGGCCAGCGGCAGCGCCGCCGCCTGCTCGAAGGTCAGGCCGGCCGGCTTGCGTTCCACCGCCGCGTCCGGGACGCACGCGTACTCCGCGAGGGTTCCGTCCACCTCGCCGAACACCTCGTCACCGGGCCGGAGACCGGCCACGTTCCGGCCGACGGCCGTCACCTCACCCGCGAAGTCCCGGCCGCGGACGGTCGCCCGGGGTGCCCGCAGTCCCAGCGCCAGCCGGGCCACGTACGGGTCGCCGCGCATGAGGTGCCAGTCGTAGGCGTTCAGCGCGGCGGCCCGTACGCGCACCAGCACCTCGTCGTCGCCGGGCACCGGCCGGTCCACATTCCTGAGTTGCAACACGTCCGGTGCGCCGTACCGGTCCTGGACCACTGCCTTCATGGGCTCCCCCTCGCTCTGTCGGCAGCGTAGGGCGAGCCGTGGCGGCCGGGCATCCGGGGGATGCCGTAGTCCCGGAGGATGACGGGCGGGCGGCCCCGAGGACCGGCGCCGTCACAAGTCGTAGGGGACGGCGCCCTCTTCGGCGTAGGCGACGGCCTCCGCGTGCCCGAACAGGCCGGGCAGCCCGCCGGTGTGCACGAACACCGTCCGCTCGCCCGGCCGGACGTCACCGTCGCGCACGGCGGCGGCCAGTCCGGCCAGCGCCCGCCCGGTGTAGACGGGGTCCATGACGAGTCCCTCGGTCCGGGCGGCGAGGCGGAGCGCCTCGGCCGCCGGACCGGTGAGCCTCGCGTACCCGTCGCCCACCTGGTCGCGCCGCACCCGCAGCCGGTCCGGGGCGACGGTCCCCTCGGTGAGCGGGGCCGCGAACTCCGCCGCGGCGGCCGCCGGATCGGGCAGGGCTCCCACATCGACCCCGAGCACCGAGGCCGCGCCCAGGGCGGCGACGAGTCCCGCCATCGTCCCGCCGGACCCGAGGGCGACGACCGCCGTCCGCAGGTCCGGCACCTGGCGGCGCAGCTCCTCGCCGCACCGCACGTAGCCCCGCGCGCCCAGCACGCTGGACCCGCCGAACGGGACGAGCGCGGGCCGGGCGCCCTTCTCGCGCAGCCGCTCGCAGACGGCGGCCGCCGCCGCGTCCAGGCCCGCCCGGTCCACCTCGCCGGCCCAGACCGGCCGCGCCCCGAACAGGCCGTCCAGCGCCAGGTTCCCGGACCGCGACACGCCCGGCGAACCGCGCAGGACGAGGACGACGTCCAGGCCGAGCCGGGCGCCGGCGGCGGCCGTCAGCCGGGCGTGGTTGCTCTGCGCCGCTCCGGTGGTCACCAGCGTGTCGGCGCCCTCGGCCAGCGCCGCGCCCACGGTCCACTCCAGCTTGCGGATCTTGTTGCCGCCACCGCCGAGCCCCGTCAGGTCGTCACGCTTGACCCACAGGTCGTCCGGGCCGAGCCCGAGCGCGGCGGCCAGCCGGGGCGCCGGTTCCACGGGAGTGGGGAAGGTGCCGAGTTCCACGGGCGGGTGGGTCATGTCGTACGTCCTTCTTGTCTGCGGTGGATGCGGCGGCTGTGCGGCAAGTCGACCACATATCGGCGCCGCCCGCCTCACACCGGCAGCAGCCGCCCGACCAGCCCGCTGAGCTGCCGGGCCGTGCGGCACTCGTGCATCTCGACCAACTCCGCGTAGGCGGGCGCGGCGGAGTCGCCGGTGCCCCACTGGGAGCGCTGCTCGGGGTTCAACCAGTAGACCCGGCGGGCCCGTTCGGCGATGCGGCGGACGGCGGGCAGGTTCGGGTCGCTCTGGTTCGTCCGGGCGTCCCCGAGGACGAACACGGTCGTGCGCGGGCCGACCGCGTCGCCGTACCGCTCGGCGAACTCGCCCAGCGCGACGCCGTAGTCGCTGCTGCCGTGCCAGCCAGTGAGCGTCGCCTCCGCCCCGATGCGGGCGCTGAGCCCCTCCGGGTCGGCCGTGCCGTGGTCGAGGAGCGCGGTCACCTCGTCGATCCGGTTGACGAAGGCGAACACCCGCACCTTGCTGAACTGGTCGTGCAGCGCCTGCACCAGCAGCATCGTGAAGTCGGAGAAACCCGACACCGAGCCCGACACGTCGCACAGCAGCACCAGTTCGGGACGGACCGGCCGGCGCCGGCGCAGCACCGGCCGCATCGGCACGCCGCCCGTGGACAGCGAGCCGCGCAGGGTGCGGCGCAGGTCGATCGTGCCCCGCGCGGCCCGCCGGCGCCGGGCGGCGAGCCGGGTGGCCAGCTTCCGGGCCAGCGGCTGCACCGCCCGGCGCAGCTCGGCCAGCTGGTCCCGGCCCGCGAACAGGAAGTCGACCCGGTCGGCGGTCGGCCGCACCGCGCGCCGGGCGAGCATGTCCCGGTCGCGCCGCTCGGCGACCCGCCGCCGCGCCTCCGACCCCACCATCGCGCGGAAGGCCTCGATACGGCGCCGGATCTCGTCGTCGAGCAGCCGGTCGGCGAACTCCGGGCCGCCGCCCCCGTTCCGCTCCCGGACGCCCGTGCGCACCCGAGCCAGCAGCGTCTGCGGGCGGAGCCGGTCGAGGGTCTGGTACGCCGACCAGCCGTCCGAGTCCGGCGAACTCCCGTATCCGCCCAGACCGTCGACGGCCTCGGCCGCCAGCCGTGCCATCAGGGCCCGGTCGTCGGCCGCGAGCGCCTCGGTGAGCCGGTCGCGCAGCTCCTCGCGGTCCGCCGCCCCGGTGCCGGGCGCGCCGATGCCGCGCGGGAAGTACAGGTCGAAGACGGGATCGAACACCGTCCGGTGGCCCGTCCCGTGCAACAGCGTCGCCGCCAGGCCCTCGCGCAGCAGCTCGCGGTCGGCGAGCCCGAGCGCCTCGACGGCGCGGGCGGCGTCGACGGTCTCGCCGGTGCCGACCCGGACACCGTGCGCGCGGAGCGCCCCGACCAGGCCCGTCAGGCGCTCGGGGACGCCGGCGGGCGTGGTCACAGGGCGTCCAGGTCGAGCTTGGCGGCCGCTTTCTGGATGTCGTCCTGGTGCTTGAGGATCACGCCCAGGCTGTCCCGTACGACGGTCTCGTCGAGGGTGTCGGCGCCCAGCGCGAGGAGCGTGCGCGCCCAGTCGATGGTCTCGGCGACGGACGGCACCTTCCGCAGGTCCATCGCGCGCAGCGCGCCGATCACCCGCACCACGGACTCGGTCAGCGCCTCGCTCAGGCCCGGCACCTTCAGCCGTACGATGCGCCGCTCCAGCTCCTCCTCCGGGAAGCCGATATGCAGGAACAGGCAGCGGCGGCGCAGCGCCTCGGACAGCTCGCGGCTGGCGTTGGAGGTGAGCACGACGAAGGGGCGGCGGGTCGCGGTGACGGTGCCCAGCTCGGGGACGGTGACCTGGAAGTCGCTGAGCACCTCCAGGAGCAGCCCCTCGACCTCGACGTCGGCCTTGTCGGTCTCGTCGATGAGCAGGACCTTGGGATCGTCGCCGCGGATGGCGGTCAGCAGCGGGCGCGGGAGCAGGAACTCCTCGCTGAAGATGTCGGTGCGGGCCTCGTCCCAGCTCTCGTCGCGGCCCGCGCTGATACGCAGCAGCTGCTTGGCGTGGTTCCACTCGTACAGCGCGCGGGACTCGTCCACGCCCTCGTAGCACTGGAGCCGGACCAGCCGGGCGTCCGCGACCTGGGCGACGGCCTTGGCGAGCTCCGTCTTGCCGACCCCGGCGGGGCCCTCCACCAGCAACGGCTTGCCCAGCCGGTCGGCCAGGAAGACGGTCGTGGCGACGGCGGGGGAGGCGAGGTAGCCGGTCTCGGCGAGGCGCGCGGAGACGTCGTCGACAGAAGAGAACAACGGGGCCTCCGGCGGGGTCGGGGTACGGGTGCCTGCTCCTATCTAAGCGCTTGTTCACCTCCGCTGTCACGGGGGTTGTGCGGCCGTGGCCCCGGTGGTATACCGATCGGTTTCCCATTCTCGTACGGCGCGGTAACCTCGCCGTATGACCACCACGGAAAAGGCGTCCCCCCGGGAGCGGCTGCTCGACGCGGCCGGCGAGCTCTTCTACACCGAGGGCGTCTCCATCGGCGTCGAGGCCCTGTGCCGGGCGGCGGGGGTCTCCAAGCGGTCGATGTACCAGCTCTTCGACAGCAAGGAAGCGGTACTGGCGGCGAGCCTGGAGCGGCGCGTCCCGTGGTACGAGTCCCAGTTCTCGCTGCCCGACCCGCAGGCCGCGACGCCCCGCGAGCGGATCATGAACGTCTTCGAGGTGCTGGAGAAGGCCTCCGTGGAGCCCGGCTACCACGGCTGCCCGTATCTGGCCGTCCTGGTCGAGCTCAAGGACCCGGATCACCCGGCGCGTGAGGTCGCCCGCACGGTCAAGCGGCGCCTGGAGGCACTCTTCCGTGCCGAGGCCGAACAGGGCGGCGCACACGACCCGGCCCTGCTCGCCCGCCAGCTCGTGCTGGTCTTCGACGGCGCCAGCGCCCGGGCCGGCTCCGGAGTGGAGCGCCTGGACGACGGCCTGGCGACGAAGACGGCGGCGGCGCTGCTGGACGCGGCGGGGGTCGGCTGAGTCAGCCGGATTCGGCTGAGAAGGATCTTCGCAATCCGTGCCGTGACGGTGCGGTGACGTCGGTGACCGTCCTGGTGCCGTGGGCGCCTTTCCCGGCCGGGGGCCGTGCCGGTAGTGGTTACCCATGACGAACAACGGGGGACGCCACCGGCCGTGGTGGCGGAGATTACGTGACGCGGTGCTCGGTGCCCGCACCGACGCGAAGGCCGACGGCCTGGCCAACCTGGTGGACCCGGGCCGCGAGGCCGCCTACGAGCGGTTCATCGCCGCGTATCCGGCGCAGCACCTGTACCTCCAGCTGATCCACG
Organism: Streptomyces sp. NPDC054794; assembly: GCF_053611585.1. Taxonomy (NCBI): domain Bacteria; kingdom Bacillati; phylum Actinomycetota; class Actinomycetes; order Kitasatosporales; family Streptomycetaceae; genus Streptomyces; species Streptomyces sp. NPDC054794. Next base: position 217,911 of record NZ_JBSHAQ010000001.1, read on the forward strand.
GCGAGGCCCAGCGGGCGTTCGAGCACGAGACCCGGCAGTCGCTGCGGATCACCGTCGGCTGTGTCCTGGGCAATGTGCTGCACGACCCGCGACTGGCCGCGGGGGAGTGCGACAGGCATCTGAAGGACTACCTCACCAAGGAGGTCGCGGGCCTGCGCGCCCGGATCGAGGAGGACCGCGCGCTCGCCGTGAGCCGCGGCCTCAACATCGGACTCGGCCTGGGCGCGCTGATCAGCGTCGTGCTGCTGACCACGCCGCTGGCGGTGGGCGCCGCGGGACTCCTCGACCTCCTGCGGGTGGACGTCGGATGCAGCGACCGCTGGAGCCTGATGGGCGCCTTCGTGTGCGCGGGAGTGGGGGCCTTCGGCGCAGTGCTCAGCGTGCTCGTGCGGCTGCGCCGGCAGGGCGAGACCCTGGCCCGGCGCAGGACCAACGGCGACCGGGGCGCCGTGGCCCCGGGACAACTGGCGCGCGCAATGCGCCACGAGGGCGTGTACCGGGTCTTCGTCGGCTGGATCCTGGCCCTCGCGGTGTACTTCCTGCTCAGCTCGGGCATCGTGCAGGTGATCGAGACGCCCACCACGACCACCGGCATCTGCACGGCCCGGCAGGACGGGGCGGGCACCGCGTTCTGGGGCTTCTGGTGTGCCGTCGGGTTCCTGGCCGGCTTCAACGAGCGCTGGGCGTTCGGTCTGCTGGACCGCTCCCGCCCCGACCGCCGGGAACCGCAGCCGCATCAGCCGCCGCCCGCCACCGAGGCCGGCTCCTGACCGGGCCCGCCGACCAGGACGACCTCCAGGGTGCGCGGCCCGTGCACGCCCTCCACCCGGTCCAGCTCGATGTCACTGGTCGCCGACGGACCGGAGATCCAGGTCAGCGGGCGCGTCGGGTCGAGGCGCCCGAGGGCCTGGGGGACCGAGGAGACGACCTGTTCGGGCACGCGGACCACGCAGATGTGGTGGTCGGGGACCAGGCTGATCCGACGGCGGCCCTGGTCGGGGCTGCCGTCCAGCACGAGGGTGCCGGTCTCGGCGATCGCCACCGCGCACGCAGTGACCACGCTGTCCACCCCGTCGAGCTCGCGCGCGCCGCTCTCCGCCAGGTCGGCGACCCGGGTGACCTGCGTGTCCGCCAGCCACCCCTCGTCCAGCCCGGGCGGCACGAGCACCGAGGCCGACGTCCGCGCCGCCAGCAACCCGGCGATGACGGCGGGCAGTTCACCGGCCGAGCAGCGGTGCACCCGCGCCCGGTAGTCCGCCAGGTTCTCCGCCAGCAGATCGACCGTCTCCGCGACCGTGCGCTGCCCGTGCTCGCGCAGATAGTCCCGGGAGACGGCCTGTTCGTACGGCGTGTCGCCCGCCGGTACGGCCGCGAGCGCGCGCCGCACCCGGCCCAGGATCCGATCCCTGCCGCTCACTCGGCCTCCTCCTTGCCGCCGTGGGTGCGCTGCCACCAGTCGCGGAACGGCTCCGCGGGCACCGCGGGCAGCTCGCGGGTGCCGGTCCAGGCCCGGCCGGGACCCGGCAGGGTACGGGGGTGCAGGCGCCGGGTGCGGGAGGCGAGCCGCTGGCCGGCGCGCAGGGCTCCCGGCCGGCTGAACGCCCAGCGTGCCGCGCGCAGGGCGGCACGTTCGGCGGCGTGCCCCTTCGCCGGGCGCAGCACCACCTTGTTGCCCTCCCGGACCACCGGCCCGCCCTCCACGACCCGCTCGCGCAGATGTACCAGCACCTCCGGGATGTCGATGGCCACCGGGCACACCTCGTAGCAGGCCCCGCAGAGCGAGGAGGCGTACGGCAGCGAGGCGTCGATCTCGCTCTGCGTGCCCCGCAGTTGGGGGCTGAGGATGGCGCCGATCGGACCGGGGTAGACCGAGCCGTAGGCGTGCCCGCCCGCCCGCTCGTACACCGGGCACACGTTGAGGCAGGCCGAGCAGCGGATGCAGCGCAGCGCCTGACGGCCGACCTCGTCGGCGAGGGTGTCGGTGCGGCCGTTGTCCAGCAGGACCAGGTGGAAGGTGCGGGGCCCGTCCGTGTCCGTGGTGCCGGTCCACATCGACGTGTACGGGTTCATGCGCTCGGCGGTCGAGGAGCGCGGCAGGGTCTGGAGGAAGACCTCCAGGTCCCGCCAGGTCGGCACCACCTTCTCGATGCCGACGACCGAGATCAGCGTCTCGGGCAGGGTCAGGCACATGCGCCCGTTGCCCTCGGACTCGACGACCACGAGCGTGCCGGTCTCGGCGACCATGAAGTTGGCGCCCGAGACGCCGACCTTGGCGCGCAGGAACTTCTCCCGCAGGTGCAGCCGGGCGGCCTCGGCGAGTTCGGCGGGCGTGTCGGTCAGCCCCTCCGGGGCCGGGCGGCCCCACGCACCCATCTCGGCGCGGAAGATGTCCCGGATCTCGCCCCGGTTGCGGTGGATCGCGGGGACGAGGATGTGGGAGGGCCGGTCCTTGCCCAACTGCACGATCAGCTCGGCGAGATCGGTCTCGTAGGCGTGGATGCCCTCGGCGAGGAGTGCCTCGTTGAGCCCGATCTCCTGGGTGGCCATCGACTTGACCTTGACGACCTCCGTCTCGCCGGTCGCCCTGATCAGCCCGGCGACGATCCGGTTGGCCTCCTCGGCGTCGGCGGCCCAGTGGACCGTGCCGCCCGCCGCGGTGACCGACTGCTCCAACCGCACCAGGTACTCGTCGAGATGACGGAGCGTATGGTCCTTGATCTGCTTGCCGGCCTCCCGCAGGGCCGCCCAGTCGGACACCTCCGCGACGGCCTTGGCCCGCTTGGCGCGGATGGTGTGGGTCGCGTGGCGCAGATTGGCGCGCAGCGTCCCGTCCCGCACGGCGTCGTGCGCGGCCTTCGGGAAGGCCGGCATCCCTACGAACGTCCCGCTCATGCGGCCGGCTCCTCCTTCGTGCTCGCCAGGATCTCCGCGATGTGCACCGGCCGCATGCCGGTCCGCAGCCGGGCCATGGTGCCGCCGATGTGCATCAGACAGGAGTTGTCGGCGGCGCACAGCACCTGAGCCCCCGTCGACTCGGCGGCCCGCACCTTGTCCGCGCCCATCGCCGCCGAGACGTCGGAGTTCTTCACCGCGAACGTCCCGCCGAATCCGCAGCACTCCTCGGCGCCCGGCAGCTCCACCAGTTCCAGCCCCTCGACCGCCCGGAGCAGCCGGTGCGGACGGTCGCCCAGGCGCAGACCGCGCAGCCCGTGGCAGGTCGGGTGGTAGGTCACCCGGTGCGGGTAGTGGGCCCCGACGTCCGTCACGCCCAGCACGTCCACCAGGAACTCCGTCAGTTCGTACGTCTTCGGCACCACGGGCGCCAGGGTCCGGGCCAGTCCGTCCCCGCGCCCCTCGGCCCGGGCCCGTTCGCCCAGCCGCGGATACAGCTCCCGCACCATCGCCCCGCACGATCCGGACGGGGTCACGATCGCCTCGTACTCCCCGAAGACATCGGAGAAATGCCGAGCCAGCGGCTCGGTCTGGTGCCGGTACCCGGTGTTGTAGTGCGCCTGCCCGCAACAGGTCTGGGCCATCGGGAAGTCGACCTCGACACCCAGTCTGGTCAGCAGTTTCACCACCGCGCGGCCGGTGTCCGGATAGAGCGTGTCGTTGACGCAGGTCAGGAACAGAGCGACACGCATCGCGCCTCCCTGGGATCGATCATCGGATGAGTGCAGACTAATGGGCGGGGACGGGCGCCGGGAGACCCCGGCTCATCGCGCGGCGAGTCGGGCCTCCGCCTCCTGCCAGCGTGCCGTCGTGCCGAGCGGCTCGTATCGGGTGAGCGGCTGGGTGCGGGCGACCAGCCGGCGCAGGTCGGTGTGATCGCCGGCCAGACCGTGGGCGCGCGCCTGGACCAGGACGTTGCCGAGGGCGGCGGCCTCCGCCGGGCCCGCCACCACCGGCAGCCCGCAGGCGTCGGCGGTGAGTCGGCACAGCAGCGCGTTGCGGGTGCCGCCGCCGACCACGTGCACGACGTCGACCGGATGGGCGGCCAGCCGCTGGGCGTCCTCGACCGCCCGGCGATGGGCGAGGGCGAGGGAGTCGAGGATGCAGCGGGTGACCTCGGCCGGGGTGCGCGGAACGGGCTGCCCCGTCGCCCGGCAGGCCTCGGCGATCCGCTCCGGCATCCGGCCGGGCGCCAGGAACGCCGGGTCGCCCGCGTCCACGACCGACCGCAGCGCCGCGGCCCCGGCCGCCTCGCGCAGCAGCCCGTCGAGATCCGGGGCGCCCCAGGTTCGTACGCACTCCTGCAGCAGCCACAGACCCATGATGTTGCGGAGATACCGGACCGTGCCGTCCAGCCCCAGCTCGTTGGTGAAGTTGGCGACGCGGCTCGCCTCGGTGAGTACGGGCGCGTCCAGCTCAAGGCCCGCCAGGGACCAGGTGCCGGTGCAGATGTAGGCGAACCGCTCGCCGACGGCCGGGACCGCGGCCACGGCCGACGCGGTGTCGTGCGAGCCGACCGCCGTCACCGGCACGGGACCGGCGAGCCCCGTCTCCTCCAGCACCTCGGCCCGCAGCACACCCGCCGGGTCGCCCGGCTGCCGCAGCGGCGCGAAGAGGCTCAGGTCGATGCCCAGGCGGGCGGCGACGTCGTACGCCCACTCGCGCGTGCGGGGATCGATGAGCTGGGTGGTGGAGGCGTTGGTGAGCTCCGTGCCCTGCTCGCCGGTCAGCCAGTAGGCGATCAGGTCGGGGACGAGCAACAGGCGCTCGGCGTGGGCGAGTTGGCGGGTGTCGCGGGCCGCCGTCAGCTGGTACAGGGTGTTGATGGGCGCGTACTGCAGTCCGGTCGCCGCGTACAGTTCGGCGGCGGGCACGGTCGCCCACACCTTCTCCGCGGCGCCCTCGGTGCGGGCGTCCCGGTAGTGCACGGGGTTGCCGAGCAGGGCTCCGTCGGCGTCGAGCAGCCCGTAGTCCACGCCCCACCCGTCGATGCCGACGGAGTCCACCTGCCCGGCCGCCCTCAGTCCTTCGAGCACCCCGGCGTACAGCGCGAGGATGTCCCAGCGCAGCCCCTCCGGCACCCGGACGGGCCGGTTGGGAAAACGATGGGCCTCGGCCAGCTCCAGGCGGTCGGCGCCGACCCGGCCGACCATCACCCGCCCGCTGGAGGCACCGAGGTCGACCGCGGCGTACGACGTCACGGCGCCGATCATCGCAGGAACGCGGCCGCCACGCCCGCGTCGACCGGGATGTGCAGGCCCGTGGTGTGCGTCAGCTCCCCGCCCGTGAGCGCGAACACCGCGTTCGCCACGTGCTCGGGCAGCACCTCGCGCTTGAGGATCGTGCGCTGCGCGTAGAACTCGCCCAGCTTCTCCTCCTCGACCCCGTAGACGGCCGCCCGCTGGGCGCCCCAGCCGCCCGCGAAGATCCCGGAGCCGCGCACCACCCCGTCCGGGTTGACGCCGTTGACCCGGATGCCGTGCCCGCCCAACTCGGCCGCCAGCAGCCGCACCTGATGGGCCTGGTCGGCCTTGGTCGCGGAGTACGCGATGTTGTTCGGGCCGGCGAAGACGGCGTTCTTCGAGGCGATGTACACGATGTCGCCGCCCAGCCCCTGCGCGATCATCACCCGGGCCGCCTCGCGCGACACGAGGAAGGAGCCGCGGGCCATGACGGCGTGCTGCAGGTCCCAGTCCCGGGCGGTGGTCTCCAGCAGGGGCTTGGAGAGGGAGATGCCGGCGTTGTTGACCACGAGGTCGACCCCGCCGAAGGCGAGCACGGCCGCCTCGAAGGCCGCGGCGATCCGCCCCTCGTCCGTCACGTCCACGGTCACGGCGACCGCCCGGTCCGGCCCGCCGAGCGCGTCGGCGACCTGCCCGGCCCGCTCGGCGTCGACGTCCGCGACGACCACGCACGCGCCCTCGGCCGCCAACCGGTGCGCGATGGCCTTCCCGATCCCGCTGCCCGCGCCCGTCACCAGCGCCACCCGCGTGGCGAGCGGCCCGGGCGCCGGCATCCGCCGCAGCTTGGCCTCCTCCAGCGCCCAGTACTCGATGCGGAACTTCTCCGACTCCGTGATCGGCGCGTACGACGACACCGCCTGTGCGCCGCGCATCACGTTGATCGCGTTGACGTAGAACTCGCCCGCCACCCGGGCCGTCTGCTTGTCCTTGCCGAAGCTGAACATGCCCACGCCCGGCACCAGCACGACGGCCGGGTCGGCGCCGCGCATCGCGGGGGAGTCGGGCCGGGCGTGTCGCGCGTAGTAGGCGGCGTACTCCTCCCGGTACGCGGCGTGCAGTTCCTTGAGTCGGTCGACCGCCTCCGCCACGGGCACGGTCGCCGGCAGGTCGAGCACCAGCGGCCGTACCTTCGTCCGCAGGAAGTGGTCGGGGCACGAGGTGCCCAGCGCGGCGAGCCGCGGATGCCCGTCGCGGGCGAGGAAGTCGAGGACGACGTCGGAGTCGGTGAAGTGGCCGACCTGCGGCCGGTCCTGGGAGGCGAGGGCGCGGACGTACGGCGCGAGGGCGGCGGCCCACGCCCGCCGCTCGGCCTCTGGGAGCGCCCCGTACCCCTCGACGACGGATCCGAAGGGCTCCGCCTTCCCGCGCTCGGCGAGGAACGCCTCGGCGGTCCGGATGATGTGCAGCGAGTTCCGCTCGCACTCCTCGGCCGTGTCCCCCCACGCGGTGATGCCGTGCCCGCCGAGGATCACCCCGATCGCCACCGGGTTGGCCCTTTTGACGGCCGCGATGTCCAGCCCGAGCTGGAAGCCGGGCCGCCGCCAGGGCACCCACACCACCCGGTCGCCGAAGCACTCGGCGGTCAGCTTCTCCCCGTCGGCGGCGCAGGCCAGCGCGATCCCGGAGTCGGGGTGCAGATGGTCCACGTGCGCGGCGTCCACGAGCCCGTGCATCGCGGTGTCGATGGAGGGGGCCGCCCCGCCCCTGCCGTGCAGGCAGTAGTCGAACGCGGTCACCATCTCGTCCTCGCGCTCCACGCCCGGGTAGACGTCGACGAGCGCCCGCAGCCGGTCGAGCCGCAGCACGGCCAGCCCGTCCTCGGTGAGCGTGCCGAGGTCACCGCCGGACCCCTTGACCCACATGAGCTCGACGCCGCCCCCGGTCACGGGGTCGGTGCCGGTGCCCTTGGCGGAGGCGTTGCCCCCGGCGTAGTTCGTGTTGCGCGGATCGGCGCCGAGCCGATGGGACCGGGCGAGGAGCGCGGCGGCTTCGGGGTGCTGTGCCATGAACTTCCCGTCCTTTGCGGAAGACAGTGGTGAAGTGCCCCGAGGGGCGCGGGGCTGTATCAATGCGCGGCTCAGCCGCGATGGGGTCCCCCTGTTCGAGCGAAGCCGAGAACGTGGGGGAGCGATCGACCACCCACGACCCGCGGCCCGCAACGATCGGATCCCGGCGGACGCTCACGCTCCCCAGCCGGCCTGCTGACCACCGACCCGCTCGGCGACCGTCTTCTCGGCCCACCCCGACCGGGCGTACGCGGCCACGGGGTCGGGATCCAGCCCCGATTCCCGCCGCACCTCGGCCAGCAGCGGCCGCACGTCCGTGTTGTAGGCGTCCATCAGTACCGCGTTGGCCCCTAGCACGTCCCCCGACCGCTGCGCCTCGGCCAACGCCGCCCGGTCGACCAGCAGGGCCTTGGCGGTGGCCTCCTGCACGTTCATCACGGACCGGATGATCGCCGGGATCTTGGCCTCGATGTTGTGGCACTGGTCGAGCATGAACGCCACCTCGGAGGTGAACCCGCCGCCACGCGCGACCTCGTACATGATCCGGAACAGCTGGAACGGGTCGGCCGCCCCCACCATCAGGTCGTCGTCGGCGTAGAACCGCGAGTTGAAGTCGAACCCCCCGAGCTTCTCCTCCCGCAGCAGCGTCGCCACGATGAACTCGATGTTCGTCCCCGGCGCGTGGTGCCCCGTGTCCACCACGACGCGCGCCTTCGGCCCCAGCTTCAGACAGTGCGCGTACGCCGTGCCCCAGTCCGGGACGTCCGTCGTGTAGAAGGCCGGCTCGAAGAACTTGTACTCCAGCAGCATCCGCTGACCGTCACCGAGCCGCTCGTACACCTCGGCGAGCCCCTCGGCCAGCCGGTCCTGCCGGGACCGTACGTCGTCCTGCCCGGGGTAGTTCGTGCCGTCCGCGAACCACAGCTTCAGATCGCGCGAACCGGTCGCGTCCATGATGTCGACGCACTCCAGCAGGTGACCGACGGCCTTGCGGCGCACCGCCACGTCCGGATGGCAGATGCTGCCGAGCCGGTAGTCGTCGTCCTGGAACGTGTTGGAGTTGATCGTGCCGAGCCGCACCCCCCGCTCCTCGGCGTACGCGGCAAGCGCCGGGTAGTCGTCCACGGTGTCCCAGGGGATGTGCAGCGCCACGGTCGGCGCGACGCCGGTGAACTCCTGCACCTTGGCCGCGTCCGCCACCTTCTCCCGCGGTGTGCGGGGCACACCGGGCTGGGCGAACACCTTGAAGCGCGTCCCCGAGTTCCCGTACGCCCACGACGGCGTCTCGATCCTCTGGGTCTTCAGCGCGGCCTTCACCGCGGCGAGGTCGGTCACTTCGGGCTCCTGTGACATCGGGTCGGAAAGGCTTCCCTACGACAATCATGTGAAACGATTCAGAACGGGAAGCTATGAGCCCTCTTCGGACGTGTCAAGACCCCCGTCCCGACCCGCTCTCCCCGACTCGGGTGCGACCTTACGGTCTCGAAGATTTTCGAGCGGGACCCATTGACGCGACCTGTCCGGGGTGCCTACCGTCCCGGCCATCCGGTTGAAACCTTTCATGACGCCGTGAGGTCCGATCCGCCGGCGTCGTCGAGGAGCCCTCCATGACCCACCCGTCCGACACGGGACCGGCCCCGGTGCTGGCGCTGCGGGACGTCACCAAGTCCTTCGGCGCCGTGCGCGCCCTGCGCGGCGTCCGTCTGGAGCTGTTCCCCGGCGAGGTGCACGCCCTCGCCGGGGAGAACGGCGCGGGCAAGTCGACGCTGATCAAGACCCTCGCCGGAGTCCACCGGCCGGACGCCGGCCAGGTGCTGCTCGACGGCGAGCCGGTCGCCTTCCACGGTCCCGGCGACGCCCGCGACGCCGGAATCGCCGTCATCTACCAGGAGCCCACTCTCTTTCCCGACCTGTCGATCGCCGAGAACATCTTCATGGGGCGCCGGCCTCGGCGGACCTTCGGCCGCATCGACCACAGGGCCACCCGCGAGGCCACGGCCGACCTGATGCGACGGCTCGGCGTCGCCCTCGATCCCGACCGGCCCGCGCGCGGCCTGTCCATCGCCGACCAGCAGATCGTCGAGATCGCCAAGGCGCTCTCCTTCGACGCCCGCGTCCTGATCATGGACGAGCCGACCGCCGCGCTGACCGGCAGCGAGGTGGCCCGCCTCTTCGGCGTCGTACGGACCCTGCGTGACCAGGGCGCGGCGGTGCTGTTCATCTCGCACCGCCTGGAGGAGCTCTTCGCGATCTGCGGGCGGGTCACCACCCTGCGCGACGGGGCCTGGATCGCCACCGAACCGCTGGACGGCATGACCGAGGACGACCTCGTGCGCCGCATGGTCGGCCGCGACCTCGACGAGCTCTACCCCAAGCAGGACGTGACGCCCGGCGAAGTCGCCCTGAGCGTGCGGCGGCTGACCCGCGAGGGCGTCTTCACCGACGTCTCCTTCGAGGTGCGGCGCGGCGAGATCGTCGGCCTCGCCGGGCTGGTGGGCGCGGGCCGCACCGAGGTGGCACGCGCCGTCTTCGGCATCGACCGGTGGGACGCCGGCGAGGTCGAGGTCGAGGGCCGCGGGCTGACCAACGGGGCGCCCTCCGTCGCCATGGCCGCCGGGCTGGCCCTCGTGCCCGAGGACCGCCGCGCCCAGGGCCTGGTGATGGACATGTCCATCGAGCGCAACATCGGCCTGACCGGACTCCGTACGACCGTGAAGGCCGGGTTCGTGGACCGCGGCGCCGAGCGCAGCCGGTCCCTCGACTGGGCCGTACGGCTCCGGGTGAAGTACGCGCGGATCGCCGACGCCGTCTCCACCCTCTCCGGCGGCAACCAGCAGAAGGTCGTCCTCGCCAAGTGGCTGGCCACCGGCCCGAAGGTGCTGATCGTCGACGAGCCCACCCGGGGCATCGACGTCGGGACCAAGGCCGAGGTCCACCGGCTGCTGTCCGAACTGGCGGCCGACGGTGTGGCCGTCCTGATGATCTCCTCCGACCTGCCCGAGATCCTCGGCATGGCCGACCGCGTGCTCGTGATGCACGAGGGCCGGCTCAGCGCCGAGATCCCCCGCTCCGAAGCCACCGAGGAAACCGTGATGGCCGCAGCCACGGGGAGGGCCGCCGCATGACGGTGACGACCCCGAGCCGGACCCCCCTCGTCGACGCACCGAAGTCCAGCGGCACCCGGCTGGTCGACCGCGTGTTCCGGATGCGCGAACTCGCCATCCTGGCCGTCCTCCTGGTGATGATCGCCGTCACCCAGGCCGGCAACAGCGAGTTCCTGTCCGAGCAGGGCATCAAGGACCTGCTGCTCAACGCGACCATCCTGGTACTGGTCGCCACCGGCCAGTCCCTGGTCGTGATCACCCGCAACGTCGACCTGTCGGTCGGCTCGACGCTCGGCATCAGCGCCTTCGCCGCGGGGACCTGTCTGCAGGGCGGCGGCAACGCGGTCGTGGCGCTCGCCCTGGCGGTCCTGCTCGGCGTCGGCTTCGGGCTGCTCAACGGGCTGCTGGTCAGTCTCGGCCAGGTGCCCGCCCTCGTCGTCACGCTCGGTACCCTCTACATCGTCCGGGGCGTCGACTCGATCTGGGTCGGCTCCCGGCAGATCACGGCGGCCGATCTCCCGGGCGGATTCGTCGACTTCGGCTCCGGCGGGATCCTCGCGGTGCCGTGGCTCGCCCTGATCGCCCTCGCCGTCCTGGTGGCGACGGCGTACTACCTCAAGCACTACGCCGGCGGGCGTGAGTTGTACGCGCTCGGCTCCAACCCGGAGGCCGCCCGGCTCGCCGGAATCCCGGTCCGCCGGCGGATCCTGCTCGCGTACACGTTCTGCGGCGGCCTCGCCGGTCTCGCGGGCGCCCTGTACCTGGCCCGGTTCGGCAACGTGGACTCCGGCACCGGCAGCGGCTACGAACTCACCGTCGTCAGCGCGGTGGTGGTCGGCGGCGTCGTCTTCACCGGCGGGTCCGGCAGCGTCTACGGCGCCGCCCTCGGTGCCCTGCTGCTGACGTCGGTCAACAGCGTGCTGCCCGCCCTCGGCGTCAGTTCCGTGTGGGTGCTCGCCATCAACGGGGTGCTGCTCCTGCTCGCCATCGCGGTCGACCGGATCGTCGCGCTCAGGGTGGCGACCGCCCTGAAGAAGAAGTCGGCCACCGTACGGCCGGCCACCGCCGCAGCGGCCTCCGTCGAGTCCGCCCCGAAGAAGCCCTGAGAAGCACTGAGAAGCCCTGAGAAGCCCTGAGAAGGGGGACACCCGCCATGTCCGAGTCGCTGAGCCGTGCCGTCCGCTGGGACACGGTGGTCGGCGCGCTGCTGATCGTCCTGCTCCTGCTGTCCTTCTCCTTCGTCGACGGCTTCGGCAACGCCCTCAACCTGTCGTTCCTGATCGGCAACACCCTGCCCATCGCGCTGATCGCCCTGCCGATGACCCTGCTCGTCGTCGCCGGTGAGATCGACCTGTCGGTGGCCTCCACGGCCGGACTGTCCGGCGCGGTGATGGGCCGGCTGTGGAACGAGGGAATGGCCATCGAGACGATCATCCCGCTGTGCCTGCTGCTCGGAGTGGTGTGCGGGCTGGTCAACGGTCTGCTGGTGACCCGGCTCGGGCTGCCGTCCCTCGCCGTCACCATCGGCACCCTCGCCGCCTACCGGGGCATCGCCCAGATCGTCCTCGGCTCGAACGCGGTGACCGACTTCCCCGCCCAGTACCTGGACTTCGCCGCCGGACGCCTCGGCGACACCTTCCTTCCGCAGGCCTTCCTGCCCTTCCTCGTGCTGCTCGCGATCGCCGTCGTCGCCCTGCACGCCACCCCGTTCGGGCGCTCGCTGTTCGCCATCGGCGCCAACGAGGAGGCCGCGCGCTTCGCCGGGATCCGCGTCAAACGGCACAAGCTGATCCTGTTCACGGTGACCGGCCTGCTGGCCTCCCTCACCGGCGTCTTCTGGGCCCTGCACTACGCCAGCGCCCGCTACGACAACGCCACCGGCCTCGAACTCTCCGTCGTCGCGGCCGTGTTGCTCGGCGGCATCGACTTCGACGGCGGCCGGGGCACGCTGGGCGGCGCCGTCGCCGGGGTGTTCCTGCTCGGCGCGGCGCAGAACGTGATGAGCCTGTCGAACGTCTCCGCGCAGTCGCAGATCGTCGTCACCGGCGTGCTGCTCGTCGTCTCCGTGCTCGGCCCCAGGGTCGCGCGGCAGATCGCCGTGGCGAGGGCGGCACGCTCCGCCGGCTAGGCCGTACGACAGCCCCGCGCCCCCCAAGGGCGCGTCCACTCGCCTCCCTTCACAGCCCTTCACCTCCCCGCAAAGGATCCGAAGATGCGCACGTCATCCCTCCGCCGTACCTGCGGGGCCCTCGTCGCCGTCACCTCTCTCGCGCTCGCCGCCACCGCCTGCGGCGGCACCACCAAGAACGACGTCAAGGACGACGGCGCCGCCGCCTCCTCGGCCGGCAAGGCGAACCCGGACGCGGCCCTCAAAAAGGGCCTGACCGTCGGTTTCCTGCCCAAGCAGGTCAACAACCCGTACTTCACCTCCGCCGACAAGGGCGGCGAGCAGGCCCTGACCGAACTGGGCTCGAAGTACAAGGAGGTGGGCCCGTCCAGCGCCACCGACACCGCCGGCCAGGTGAGTTACGTCAATACCCTCACCCAGCAGCAGGTCGACGCGATGGCCGTGTCCGCGCAGGACCCCGGCGCCCTGTGCACGGCGCTCAAGCAGGCCATGAAGAACGGCATCAAGGTCGTCACCTACGACTCCGACACCACCGCCGGCTGCCGCAACGCCTTCGTCTCGCAGGCGAGCGCCGAGGACCTGGGCCGTACCGAGGTGCGGCTGCTGGCCGAACAGATCGGCTACAAGGGCGAGATCGCGATCCTGTCCGCCGCGCAGACCGCGACCAACCAGAACACCTGGATCGGTTTCATGAAGGAGGAGTTGAAGGACCCGAAGTACAAGGACGTCAAGCTGGTCGAGGTCGCGTACGGCAACGACGACGCCCAGCAGTCCTTCCAGCAGACCCAGGGCCTGCTCCAGGAGTACCCCAACCTGAAGGGGATCATCTCCCCGACCACCGTCGGCATCAAGGCGGCCGCCCAGTACCTGTCAGGCTCCAAGTACAAGGGCAAGGTCCGGCTGACGGGCCTCGGCACCCCCAACGACATGCGCAAGTACGTCAAGAACGGCACCGTCGACGCCTTCGAGCTGTGGGACCCGGCCAAGCTCGGCGACCTGGCCGCCCGCGCCGCCGTCGCCCTGGTCTCCGGGCGGATCACCGGCAAGGAGGGCGAGACGTTCACGGCAGGCTCCACCACGTACACCCTCGGCAAGGACGGCGTGATCAACCTCGGCAGGCCGACCGTCTTCGACGCCAAGAACATCGACCGGTACAACTTCTGACCGGCGGCTTCCTCCAGATCCCGCTGCCGCTGAACTCCAGCCGGCGCACCAAGCCGATCCTGGACCGGTACGTCTCCGTCGGCGCCGTGTGTCGTGGGCTTCGCGCCGGTCGACCGACCCGTCTGTTGTGCGACGGGATGGCGGTAATGTGAAGGCCGTCCCGCCGCCCTCGTTCACCTGGAGGTCTCTGCCCGATGGCCCAGTCGGTGGGTATCAAGGACGTCGCCCGTGCCGCCGGAGTCTCGGTGGGCACCGTGTCGAACGTCATCAACCGTCCGGACTCGGTGGCCTCCGAGACCCGCGCCCGCGTGCAGTCCGCCATCGACCGGCTCGGCTACGTCCGCAGCGAGTCGGCCCGGCAGCTGCGGGCGGGCCGCAGCCGGATCGTGGGCCTGCTCGTCCTCGACATGGGCAACCCCTTCTTCGTCGACGTGGCGCGCGGCGCCGAGCGGGCCGCCCGGGAGGCCGGGCTCGGCGTGATGGTCTGCAACAGCGCGCAGAGCGCCGGTGAGGAGGCGGAGTACCTGTCGCTCTTCGCCGAGCAGCGGGTGCGCGGCGTGCTGGTCACCCCGGCCGACGCCACCGGGCGCAACATCGAGGCGTTCCGCCGGCACGGCATCCCCTTCGTACTGGTCGACCGCGTCGCCGAGGGCACCAGCGAGTGCTCGGTCTCCGTCGACGACGTCGCGGGCGGCGCCCTGGCCGTGCGACACCTGGTGGACGCCGGGCACCGCTCCCTCGCCTATGTGAGCGGTCCGCCCGGCTTCAACCAGGTCCGGGACCGCCGCACCGGCGCGCTGAACGCCCTAGCCGAGGCCGGACTCGGCCCCGACGCCCTGCGCGAGCTGCCCACGGAACGTCTCGACGTGGCCGCGGGGCGGGACGCCGGCGCCCGCCTGCTCGGTCTCGCCGACCGGCCCACCGCCGTCTTCTGCGCCAACGACCTGCTCGCCCTCGGCCTGCTCCAGGCGATGTACGCGGCCGGCGTGAACGTCCCCGAGGACCTCGCCATCGTCGGCTACGACGACATCGAGTTCGCGGCCGCCGCCGCCGTCCCGCTCACCTCCGTACGGCAGCCCGCCGTCACGATGGGCGCCCTCGCCGCCGAGCTGCTGCTGGAGGAGACCGAGGCGCAGAACGGATCCGGGACGCACGAGCACCGGCGGGTGGTGCTCCAACCGGAGTTGGTGGTCCGCCGCTCCAGCCTCGCCGCGCGCTGACACCCCGGCCGCGCCACTCGCCGAACCGCCGTGCGCCTCTCCCACCGTTCGTGTCTCCCGGCGTGCGCCGATGCGCGCCCCGCGCCCGCCCGGTGGGCCTGCGCTGATCCGGTATTCAGTAAGAATCCATGATCCCGGGTCTCGGACCGCGGACGGACATGTGCTGAACTGGGACGCGACCATCCGTCCGTCCCGGGAGAATCGTTGAGCCTCAGCTACCGCCAGCCCGGCGTCGTCCTCACCGACCGCCACTTCACCGTGCCCCTGGACCACGCCGACCCCGGCGGTGAGACGATCGAGCTGTACGCACGCGAGGTCGTCGCCGGTGACAAGGCGCACCAGGACCTGCCGTGGCTGGTGTACCTGCAGGGCGGCCCCGGCTACGGGGCGAACCGTTTCATCGGCAGGCAGGCCTGGCTCGACCGCGCCCTGCGGGAGTACCGCGTCCTGCTCCTCGACCAGCGCGGCACCGGCCACTCCACGCCCGCCAACCGGCAGACGCTCGCGCTGCGCGGCGGCCCCGCCGAGCAGGCCGACTACCTCACGCACTTCCGCGCCGACTCGATCGTCCGCGACTGCGAGCTGATCCGCGCCCGGCTGACCGACGGCGCCCCCTGGACCGTTCTCGGCCAGAGCTTCGGCGGCTACTGCACGGTGACCTATCTGTCCCTGGCCCCGGAGGGCCTGAGCACCGCCGTGATCACCGGCGGCCTGCCCTCCCTGGACGCCCATGCCGAGGACATCTACCGCGCCGCCTACCCGCGCATCGAACGCAAGGTCGCCGCGCACTACCTGCGCTACCCGCAGGACGTCGAGCGGGTCCGCCGCGTCGCCGACCACCTCCTGAGCCACGACGTGGTCCTGCCGAACGGCTACCGCCTCACCGTCGAGGCCTTCCAGTCCCTCGGGCTCATGCTGGGCTACGGCGACGGCAGCCACCGCCTGCACTACCTCCTGGAGGACGCGTTCGTCCGCACCTCGGCGGGCACGGAACTGTCCGACGCGTTCCAGGAGGAGGTCCAGGGCCTGCTCTCGCACGCCTCGCGCCCGCTGTTCGCCCTCGTCCACGAGTCGATCTACGGCCAGGACGCCCGCCCCACCGCCTGGGCGGCCGACCGGGTCCGCGCCGAGTTCCCGCAGTTCGACGCGGCCAAGGCCATTGCGGGCGACGCGCCGGTGCTGTTCACCGGCGAGACCATCCACCCCTGGATGTTCGACTGCGACCCCGCGCTGCGGCCCCTGCGCGAGACCGCCGACCTGCTCGCCGCCCGCACCGACTGGCGGCCCCTGTACGACCCGGCCCGCCTCGCCGCCAACGAGGTCCCGGTGGCCGCCGCCGTCTACCACGACGACATGTACGTCGACACGGCCCACTCGCTGCGGACCGCCCACGCGATCCGGGGCCTGCGCACCTGGGTCACCGACGAGTTCGAGCACGACGGCCTGCGGGTCGGCGCGCCCCGCGTCCTGGACCGCCTGCTGGCGCTCACCCGCAACGAGGTGTGACAGCGCCGAGATGACGCGGTGATGACGCGGTGATGACGCGGGGACGACGCGGGGGAGGGCTCGGGGACGGCGTGGTGACGACGTACCGAGGATGGCGGAAAAGGGATCGCGGCGGGGGCGCGGCGACATAGTCTGCGCCCATGACCAACCCGGACATCCTCGCGGACCGCTTCGAGGAACACCGCGGACATCTGCGCGCGGTGGCCTACCGCATGCTCGGCTCCCTCGCCGAGGCGGACGACGCCGTGCAGGAGGCCTGGCTGAAGCTGAGCCGTACCGACGCCGACGAGATCCAGAACCTCGGCGGCTGGCTGACCACCGCCGTGGGGCGGGTCTGCCTCGACATACTGCGCTCGCGCACCGCGCGCCGCGAGGAGCCGATGGACGACACGTTCGTCCCCGACCCGGTGGTCCGGCCCCTGTCGCGGATCGACCCCGAACAGGAGGTCCTCGAAGCCGACTCGGTCGGTCTGGCCCTGCTCGTGGTGCTGGAGACGCTGGAGCCCGCCGAGCGGCTGGCGTTCGTCCTGCACGACATGTTCGCCGTGCCCTTCGACGACATCGCCCCGATCGTGGAGCGCACCTCGGCCGCCACCCGGCAGCTGGCCAGCCGCGCCCGCCGCCGGGTGCAGGGAGCCACCCCGTCCGCCGACCGCGACCTGGGCCGCCAGCGCGAGGTGGTCGACGCCTTCCTGGCCGCCTCCCGGGGCGGCGACTTCGAGGCACTGGTCGCCCTGCTCCACCCGGACGTCGTGCTGCGCGCCGACGCGGGCGCCCTGGTGCGCGGGGCGGCCGCGTCCAAGCTCGTGCACGGGGCCAAGGCGGTGGCCGAACAGGCAGCCATGTTCGCGCAGTTCGCGGGTTCCGCGCGGCTCGTCCTGGTCAACGGCTCGATCGGCCTGGTCACCGCTCCCGACGACCGGCCCCTGTCGGTCACCGCCGTCACCGTCGCCGACGGAAGGATCACCGGAATGTACATCCTGGCCGACCCCGAGCGCCTGGCCCGCCTCGAACTACCCGCCCTGGAGCACTGACACCGGCCGCTCGTGGGTGGGGTCTCCGTTGAGGTCGTACGGGAAGTCGAGAGGGTTCCGCAGGTCAGTAGGCTGGACGGCATGCCAGATCAGATAGCCGGCCGGCCGGAACTGCGGGGTGACTGCGCGAGCTGCTTCGGGCTGTGCTGCGTGGCCCTGCCGTTCGCCGCCTCGGCCGACTTCGCGCTCGACAAGCCCGCCGGAAAGCCCTGCCCCAACCTTCGGGGCGACCACCGCTGCGGCATCCACGCCGAGCTGCGGCAGAAGGGGTTCACCGGCTGCACGGTCTACGACTGCTTCGGCGCCGGGCAGAAGGTCTCCCAGGTCACCTTCGAGGGGCAGGACTGGCGCACCGGCTCCGCGGAGCACGCGCGGCGCGTGTTCGAGGTGTTCCCGGTGGTACGACAGCTCCACGAAGTGCTCTGGTACCTCACCGAGGCGCTCGGCCTGCCCGCCGCCCGCCCGGTCCACGCCGACCTGCGCGCCGCGGCGGAGAAGACGGAACGGCTCACCCGGCAGACCCCGCAGGAACTGGCCGCGCTGGACGTGGCCGCCCACCGTCAGGAGGTCAACGTCCTTCTGCTGCGCACCAGCGAGCTGGCGCGGGCCGGGGTGCGGGGGAAGAAGAAGGACCGCCGCGGCGCCGATCTCATGGGCGCCCGCCTCAGAGGTGCCGACCTGCGGGGTGTCAGCCTGCGCGGCGCCTATCTCATCGCGGCCGACCTGACCGGGGCGGATCTGCGCGGCGCGGATCTGATCGGCGCCGACCTGCGCGACGCCGACCTCACCGACGCGGACCTGACCGGCGCGTTCTTCCTGACCCAGCCGCAGCTCGCCGCGGCCCGGGGCAGCGACGGTACCCGGCTGCCGGACTCAGTCACCCGTCCCGTGCACTGGGCAGCGCGGCGCTGAGGCGGGGGCGTCCGGGACGGTCACCGGAGCGCCGGGGTCGGCGGACACGGCCGGCGTCGGCGCGGTCCGCCGTTCCAGGTGCAGACGCAGCCCCTCCGGCATCAGCGTCAGCCGCTCGGTCACCCGCAACCGGTAACCTGGGTCGGCCCGCAGCTCGTAGCGCCGCAGCAGCAGACCCAGCACCAGCGTCGCCTCGTGCAGCGCGAACTGCCGGCCGATGCAGGCCCTGGCCCCCGTACCGAACGGCTTGAAGGTGTGCGGGGCCCGCCCCCGTACGGCCTTGGCGTCGAACCGGTCCGGATCGAACCGCTCGGCGTCCGCCCCCCACACCTCGGGGTCGCGGTGCAGCATCGGCGTCAGCACCAGCGTCCACGCGCCGCGCCGCATCGGGTGGTCCCCGGCCAGCACCGTGTCCTGCCGTGCCTCGCGGGCGAAGGCGGGCGCGGTCGGCCACAGCCGCAGCGACTCGTCCAGCACCCGGCGCACGTAGCGCAGTTTGGCGACCTGGTCGTAGTCCGGCTCCGGTGTGTCGCCCCAGACCCGGTCCACCTCGGCGCGGGCCCGCGCCGCCGTCTCCGGGTGCTGGGACAGGTAGTGCAGCGCGAAGGACAGCGCGCCGGAGGTGGTCTCGTGACCGGCGACCAGGAAGGTGATCACCTGGCGCCGGACGTTCTCCGGCGACAGCCGCTCCCCGGTCTCGGGATGGGCCGTCTCCAGCATCCGGTCGAGCAGGTCCCCCTCCCCGCCGCCGGAGTGGCGCCGGGCGCGCACGAGGTCGTCGACCGTGCGGTTGAGGTGGGCGATATCGGCGTCGTTGCGCCGCGAGGCCCGGCGCAACAGCAGCGGGGCCAGTGGCGCGGGCACGGTGTTGAGGCGCTGCGCGTAGGTGAGGGTGCCCACCATCGCCGTCACGAAGGGATGCAGCCGATCCCGCTCGAACGACCCGAAGTCGTGCCCGAACCCGGTGCGGGCGATCGTCTCCAGGGTCAGCTTGGTCATGTCGCCGGGCACGTCCACGGCACGCCCGGCCGCCCCTTGCCGGTCCCAGTGGTCGGTCAGCCGTCCGGCCACGGCCAGCATCATCGGGTGGTAGCCGGCCATGGCGTCGCGGCTGAAGGCCGGCGCCAGAACGTCGTGCGCCAGCTGCCAGTTGGGCTCGTGGTTGTACGCCGTGAACAGCCCGTCCCCGGCGACCGGGCGGAGGTTGGCGATCCCGAGACCGA
Organism: Streptomyces sp. NPDC054794; assembly: GCF_053611585.1. Classification (NCBI taxonomy): domain Bacteria; kingdom Bacillati; phylum Actinomycetota; class Actinomycetes; order Kitasatosporales; family Streptomycetaceae; genus Streptomyces; species Streptomyces sp. NPDC054794. The sequence continues at coordinate 237,403 of NZ_JBSHAQ010000001.1, forward strand.
CGTGCTTGGCGAACCGGGACTCGTCCGCCAGGTCGGCCGCGAGCCGGGCGCCCCACACGAACACGAACTCGTTCCCGAACGCCTTGCGCCGGAAGACGGGGCCGAGCATGCGGGCGAAGCGCAGCGAGTCCTGCACGGGCGTGCGCCGGTCGACGCCTAGCACGTCGCCGAGCAGGGGGATCCGGTGAGGCGGATGCGGGATGCGGTGCAGTTCGGGCCAGCCCCGCTCGGCGCTGCGGAAGCCCCTGGGCAGCTCGTCGCCGCCCGCCCCCGTGGTCTCCGTCTCCGCCATGACGCGATCTCCCTTGATGCACCGGCAGGTTGAGCGTGTTGTACGTGGGTTCAATAACGCGGCTCAGTCTGGTCCCGTTGTTGAACCCGCGTCAAGTAAAGTGCCGACATGGCCGCGAATCCGGGCGAGCGCACCCGCCGCAGACTCAGTACGCAGGAGCGCCGGGAGCAGCTCCTGTCGGTCGGGGCCAAGCTGTTCTCGGAGAGTCCGTACGACGACGTGTGGATCGAGCAGGTCGCCGAGATCGCCGGAGTCTCCCGAGGGCTGCTGTACCACTACTTCCCGACGAAACGGGACTTCTTCGCGGCGGTCGTCGAGCAGGAGAGCGAGCGGATGCTCCGGATGACGGCGGCCGTGCCCGGCGTACCGGTCCGCGAGCAGCTCGCCGCCGGCCTCGACACCTATCTGGCGCACGTCCGCGCCCACGCCCACGGCTATCGCGCCTTCCACCGCGCCGACGCGGCGGGCGACCAGGTCGTGCGCCGCGTCTACCAGCGCGCCCTGGCCGCCCAGGAGCAGCAGATCCTGGCGGCCCTGGCCGCGGACCCGGAGTTCGGCCCGACGCTGGAGAGCCGCCCCGAGGTGCGGCTCGCGGTCAGGGGCTGGCTGGCCTTCACCACGGCCGTGTGCCTGGAGTGGCTGCGCGACTCGGACCTGACGCCGGAGCAGGTCCGGGACCTGTGCGCGCGGGCCCTGCTCGGAGTGATCTCCTGAGCGACACGCTCACCCCACCCCTGACGCGCGACCCGCCCCGTGGTTGGCGCACACCCCGATCTTCGATAGGTTAGGTGAGGCTTGCCTAAGGAGGTTGGGGATGGCTGACAGCCAGGACTGGGCTGCCGTGCCCGGGGTCGCGGAGCGCGCGCGGTCCGTGCTCGCCGCCGCGTGGTCGTGCACGGTAACCGCGGGCGGTGGGCGGGAGGAGTCCGTCGGTGGGCGGGAGGAGTCCGTCGGTGGGCGGGAGGAGTTCGTCGGTGCGCACACCGTGACCGACGACGGCCGGGTGCTGCTGCGCGTGCCCGAGGACAGCGTGCTGCTCGCGGCGGCGATCTGCGCGCCACGCGGGGAGCCGTCCGCCGTGCTGGAGTTCGCCGACGTCGCGCCCGTCCCCGTGCGGCAGCGGGTCCGCGCCCGGCTCCGGATCACCGGCTGGTTCGCCGTCGAGGACGGCCTGCTCGCCTTCCGGGCCACCCGTGTCGTGCTGCGCCGGCCCTCCGGCGCCGAGCTCGTCGACCGCGACGAGTTCACCGCCGCCGCACCCGACCCGCTGGCCCTGGCCGAGGCCGGGCTGCTGACCCACCTCGCCGACGCCCACCCGGACGCCGTCGAGCGCCTCACCCGCCTGGTCGACCCCGACAGCCTGCACGCGGTGACCCGCGTCCAGCCCCTGGCGGTGGACCGGCACGGACTGACACTGCGCATCGAGCGCGCCCGTGCCCACGGCGACGTACGCCTGCCCTTCCACGCGCCGGCCGACACCGTCGCGCAGCTCACCGAGCGCATGTACGTCCTGCTGACCCAGGCGAGCGCCGCCGGCTGCCCCCGGGCGCTACAACGGCAGCGCGCAGACGGCGACCGGTGAGGCGAACGGCTCGCCCGCGAGCCGCAGTTCACCGGTGCCGGCGCCCACCTGGAAGACGCTGACCGTGCCGGAACGCTGGTTCGCCGCGAACAGCAACCGGCCGTCGGGCGAGAAGGCGATCTGCCGCGGGAAGTCCCCGGCCACCGGCACGGTGTCGAGCAGCCGCAGCCGGGCGCCGTCCGCCTCGACGGCGTAGCGCGTGAGGCTGTTGTGGCCGCGGTTGGCGAGATAGGCGTACGAGCCGTTCGCGGTCACCAGGATCTGGGCCGGGTAACTGGTGCCCGAGCCGGTACCCGTGGACTGCGGCTCGCCCACCGTCAGCCGGCCCGTCGACGGGTCGTAGGCGCAGACCGCGACCGTGTTGTCGACCTCGTTGGCCAGGTAGGCGTACCGGCCGCCCGGGTGGAAGGTGAGGTGCCGCGGTCCCGCCCCCGGCCGGGTCGCGGCCCGGGCGACCTCGGTCAGCGTGCCCTTCGCCGGGTCGAGGCGGTAGGTGTACACGGTGTCGGTGCCCAGGTCGACGGCGAGGACGTGACCGCCGTCCGGGCCGGTGACGAACTGATGTGCATGCGGGCCCTGTTGGCCGGGACCGGGCGGCGGACTGGAATGCGTGACCAGGTCGGTGCGTTCGCCGAGGGCGCCCGAGGCGTCGATCGGGTGCACGGCCACGCTGCCGGACCCGTAGTTGGCGCTGAGCAGCCAGCGCCCGGTGGGATGGACCGACAGATGGCAGGGGCCGGCGCCGCCGGTGCTCCGGGTGCCGAGGATCCGCCGGTCGGCCAGGCGGACAGCGGTCACCCCGCCGTCCGCGCGCTCGTCCACCGCGTACAGCGTGCGGCCGTCCGGATGCACGGCGAGATACGACGGGTCGGCCACGCCCTTGAGCGTTCCCGCGCCGGTGATCCGGCCCGTCGCCGGGTCGTACGTGGCCAGGCCGATGCCGGTGCCGCCGCCCTCGGCGGAGGTGTACGTGCCCAGGTAGAGAGGGCGGGGACGGGAGGCCCCGGTCGGGGCCCGGGTCTTCGCGGCGGCCTCGGGCCGGGGCCCGCGCCGACGCCCGGCCGGTGGTTCCGGTTCGCCGAGCGGCGCCGCCGGGGCCGGGACCGTCAGCAGGGCGACGGTCCCGGCCAGGGCTCCGACGAAGCGGCGCCTGCTCATACCGCCGCGCCCCGCGTCCGTACCACTGTCCATGCCCGCACCTCAGGTCGTCGGTTGCCTCGGTTCGTGACAGCCACCATGACGTGGCTAACCGATGGAGGCAAGAACGGCAATGAGTGTTGCGCAGGGTGCAATCGGCGGGGCGCGGGCCGACCGGTCTACCAGTCACCGTCCTCGACCGGCTTGCCCGGAGCGTCCTTCAGCGGCTTCACCTGCCCGGCAGAGGGCTCCTGCCAGGGTTCCAGGTCGTCCCCGAGCCAGTCGCCGACCGGCTCGACCGCCCCGAGGGTGTCGGTGGGGGCCAGGTCCTCGGCGTCCTGGTCGTAGTAGTCGTACCAGGGCAGGCCCGCCCGGGTGTACGCCGCCCGGTCCACCGGCGACGGCGGCGGCTCCTCGCCCGTGATGCGCCGCCACTCCGGAGGCGTCACCAGGTGCACGAACACCCGCCCGGCCGGCTCCTCGGCCCAGTCCTTCAGCCGCCGGTCGTCGCGGTAGACCTCCTGGCGCATGGAACCGCCGACGCCGAGCCCCATCGCCGCGGACATCGCCCGGCGCGCCGGGGCCGCGGGCATCGGGGCCGCTCCCGGAGCCATGGGCGGCGCCGCCGGGGCCGCCTGCGGGGCCATGGCCGGGAGCGCGGCCCCGAACCCTCCGGCCGACCGCGTCCGCTCCCGCTGGGCCTCCTGCTCCCGGCGCCAGGCGGCCAGCGGCTCGTCCCGCAGCGGGAACGACTGGAGCTGTACGCCGCCCCACACCTCCTCGCCCGTGACCTGCCCCTCCACCGTGGCGCCCAGCCCCAGCGGCACGGCCACGAACTGGCGGACCGTGCCCTTGCCCGAGTTGATGCCGTCGAGCCAGGGCTGCCGGGGCAGTACGACGTAGTTCTGCGGCTTGTGGGACAGCCGGCCCGTCCAGCGCTTGCCGGAGACCGCGCACACCTTGCCCACCCCGACCTGCAAAGCGGCCGGTTCCGTGGTGCCCGCGAAGCTCAGCCACATCGCCTCGCGCAGATATACCGGCAGCAGCACGCCGCCGCGCGCCCGCCACTCGTCGGGGACGGTGTCCGGGTAGTCGGCCACCCGCCGGACCGGGAACTCGCCCAGACCCGGCGGCAGCGCGTGCGTGCCCGTCTCGGGCAGCCGCAGCGTGCGCACGAACCGCACCACCACCCCGCCCGGCAGTCGCAGCGTGTTCCCGTCGATCCGTACGGCCGTGTCGGTCATCCGCCCGCTCCCTTCCGTCCCGGGGCCGTGCCTACCGGTCCCCCCTCACAGAGAACGCCCGTCGGCACCGGGGCGGTTCCGGCGCAGCCGCTCCGGTACGCCCAGACGCTCGCGCAGCCGGCTCAGGCGCGGCAGCTTGGCGCGCTGCTCGCCCGAGACCCGGTCCAGCTCCTCCAGCAGGCGACGCGAGCGGTGTTCGGTGTCGAGCTCGTCGAGGAGCCGGTTCACCTCGGTGACGACGGCGCCGTACAACTGCCAGTGCCGGGCGTCGCGCTCGACCTCGTCGCGCAGCGCCAGCGCCAGCTTGTCGCGGGTGCCGGCCGCCGTGTGCAGCTCGGCGGTGAGCCGGGCCTCGGCGGACTCGGCGCTGAGGCTGAGGTCGGTGGTCACCAGCACGGCGAAGCTGACCACGGCGTCGGCGATCTGGGACAGCAACTCCTCGACGACGGCGCCCGCCTCCGGCGGGAAGAGCGGATCGGGGTCGCGGGCCTTGGCCAGGTCGGTGAAGGAGCGGGCCAGCACCCGCAGGACGACCGTGCAGATCTCCAGCGTGTCCAGCCCGGTCCGCAGCACCACCCGGTGCAGCAGGCCCTCCTTGACGCGCGGGTTGAGCCGCAGGCTGTCCTCGGCCTGCCGCAGGGCCGCGTCCACCTCGACGATGTCGTGGTCGAGCCGGCGCGCCTCGTGCAGTCGCGCCGCCGCCTGCTGCCACGGGGTGCGGCCCGCGGCCTCCTCACCCATGCGCAGCATCAACTGCCGTACCCGGCGGGCCAGCCCCTCGATCGACTCACCGGCCTCGTCCACCCACACCGGGGGAGGCAGCAGCACGTTGCAGGCCAGGCCGACCACCGCGCCGATCAGCGTCTCCACCACCCGGGCCCAGGCCGTGTCGCCGACCGTGGTGACCCCGAGCACCAGCATGGCGCTGATCGCCACCTCGGGTACGTACTCGTCGACGCGCACCAGGTGCCCCACGGCCAGCGAGGCCACGATCAGCAGCGCGAGGCTCCACCAGGTCAGCCCCACCAGCAGGCTGAACGCGATGGCGACCAGGACCCCGGCCACCACCGAGTTCACCCGGCGGATGCCGTTGGTGAGCGTCGCGTACAGCGTGACCTGGACGACCAGCAGGGCGGTCAGGGGCGCGGTCAGCGGCGCGGGTTCCGGACTCAGGCGCAGCGCGAGGACGTAGGCGATCGTCGCCGCGGTGGCCGACCGCAGCGTCTGGACGACGATCGGGTCTCGATAGCGCTTCAGGAACCGCGTGGGCACCGTGGCCCACTTTCGTACGTCTGGCATCCCTTGGCCTGTTCCCATTCCTCGGACGGGTCGAACGTACCTTCATTGAGGACGGGGTGTGTCCGCAAGAGGGATGCCTTTCGGACACGCCGGTGTCGTCAGGCGTACAGCTTGTCCAGGAACGCGGCCAGATTGCCCGCCGTCCGGGCTGTCTGCTCCTCGGTCGTGAGGCTCTCCTCGAAGCGCATGCCGGACCGGGGCACCTTCCTGCCTCGTACGTAGAGGGAACAGGCCAGGTCGGTGCACATGTACAGGCCGACCGAGTTGCCCTCGCGGCCGGCCGCGCCGGCCTTGCGGGCGGTCATCAGCGAGACGCCGCCGCCGGGGTGGGTCGTCAGGCACACCGAGCACATGCTGCGGTGCAGAAAGCCCCGCTGGGAGGACGGGAAGCGCAGCGACACGCCGACCGGCCGGCCCTCCCGCTCGGTGACCAGATAGCTTCGGTCAGGAGCGCCGAGATCTCGCCAGCCGAGGAAGTCCAGGTCGTCCCACGGGCGTTCGGCGAGGTCGCGGGGGACCGCCAGGCGCTTGGCCTCGCCCTTGGAACAGTTGACGAACGAGTCACGGACGGCCTGCTCGGTGAGTGGTCTCATGGGGTGTCACGTCTTTCCGGGGAGCGAAAACCTAGGGGGACTAGCTAATTGCCTACTGGCTTTTTGCCCAGCGTAGAGAGCCTCAGGGGAGCGCTCCACCGGTTTTCCGGGTGCCCCGCAGGGCCGTGCGGGGTGCCGTCGCTTAGCTCATAACGTGAACTAAGGGTTGGAGGAATGTCGCGCCAAGCCCGCCCGCGGAGGTATGTTGCAGGTCGGGCAGGGTTCGAAAGGAGCCACATGGCGGGGCGGAACGGGCGCACGGTACGCGACCTCAGGCGAGGCAACCGCATGGCCGTGCTGCAGAGGCTGTACTTCGACGGGCCGCTCAGCCGCTTCGAACTCGGCCCGGCGACCGGCCTGAGCTCCGGCTCGGTCAGCAACGTCGTCGCGGACCTGATCGCCGACGGACTGGTCGAGGAGGCCGGCAGCGTCGACTCCGACGGCGGCCGCCCGCGCACGCTGCTGCGGGTCGCCCCGCACAGCGGGCACATGATCGGCGTCGATGTCGGTGAGACCCGGGTCCGCGTCGAGCTGTTCGACCTCACCCTCACCGAACTGGCCCGCGCCGAACACGCCCTGAGCCAGCAGGGGTACGACGTCGAGGTCATCGTCGGCCACATCCGGGACGGTATCGCCGAGGTCCTCGCGGCCGCCGGGACCGACCCCGGGCGGCTGCTCGGCGTCGGGGTCGGCGTCCCCGGCATCGTCGAGCACACCGAGGACCGGGGTGCCGTGGTGCACGGGCAGACGATCGGCTGGGACGCGGTCCCGCTGGAGGCCCGGCTCCGCTCCGGCTCTCAACTGCCCGACTCCGTCCCGTACTTCATCGACAACGGCGCCAAGACGCTGGGCCAGGCGGAGATGTGGTTCGGCGCGGGCCGTGGCGCCCGCAACGCGGTCGTGGTGCTGTTCGGCTCCGGCGTCGGCGCCTGTCTCGTCACCCCCGAGGTGGAGCACGGGCGCGCCGTCGAGTGGGGTCATCTGACGGTACGGGTCCGGGGGCGGCGCTGCCGCTGCGGCGCGCTCGGCTGTCTGGAGGCCTACGCGGGCGCGGAGTCCCTGCTCGCCCGCTGGGCCGAGGAGGGCGGGCGCCCGCCTCAGGGCACGGACGAGGAGACCGCGCTCACCGCGATGCTGGCCGCCGCCTACCCGGCCGGGGACACCGCCGCCGACCCGGTCGCGCTGTCCGTCCTGGAGGAGACCGCCGAATACCTCGGCGCCGGCCTCTCCGACCTGATCAACCTCTTCCAGCCCGAGCGGATCCTGATCGGCGGCTGGGCCGGACTCCAGCTCGGCGCCCGCTTCCTGCCCGCCGTACGTCGCCACGCGACCTCGTACGCGCTGCGCCACCCCGCCGAGAAGGTCACCATCGACCTCGGCAGACTCGGTCCCGACGCGGTCACCGTCGGCGCCGCGATCCTGCCCCTCGCGGACTTCTTCGCCCGCGGCGGCCGTCGCGCCGAGCCGACGGCCGAGGACCGGCTCCCGGCCTGGCGGACGGCACTTGAGGAACGCGCGCCGTACCAGTAGGGAATGCCGTTTCGGCGTCCCCTTCCCGAGGTACTCGTCCTCTTCGAACCGACGCGAGGGGAGTACGCCGTGGCCGATCAGCGCGGGCACGAGTCCGCCGAGGACGGTGGGCCCGTACCGCGGGACCTGCCGGACCAGCAGGCCGACGCCGGCGAGGACCCGTGGGAGGTTTCCCCGGACGCCGCGAGCGTCGGCGGTGACGACGTCCCGGACACCGACGAGGCGGGGACGGGGCGGCGGGGCGCACCACACTCGGGGGCGGTACACCCGGAGCATCCGGTGCCGGACGAACCCTCCGCCTGACGCCCTGACGCCCTGACGCCCTGACGCCCTGACGCCCTGACCGCCCGACCGTCCGCGACAGCCGGCCCGGCGACCCGTGTTCTCAGCCCACCCCGTGCCCGCGCAGGGTGACCGTCTCCGCTCCCGCCCCCTCGTGCGTTCCGCCCAGGAACTCCCGCAGCACGTCCGGCGCGAGGTGCTCCGGCCACCAGCCCAGTTCCGTGTGGGCGCGGGTGCAGTTCATCAGGGGCAGGCGCAGGACCGCGTCGAACAGGTGCGGTGAGGCGGGCAGCAGATGGAGTCCCCAGGCGGCCGCGATCGCCGAGCGCGCCGCCGTGCGCGGCAGCCGCACCGGGCGGCTGCCCAGCATCTCGCCCAGCAGCCCGGCGTCGACCGGCGGTTCGGCCGCCAGGTTGAAGGCCCCGCGCACCGGCGCGTGCAGGGCGAGGAAGTACGCCTTGGCCGCGTCGTCGGTGTGCAGCGCCTGGACCCGCAGACCGGGGATGTCCGGCAGGAAGGGCAGCAGCTCGGGGCGGGTCAGCGTGCCCGGCAGGAAGCGGCCGCCGAAGATCCGGCGCTGCTCGCTCGCCGACTCCCGTTTGAAGAGGAAGGCCGGACGCATGCGCACCACCCGCATCGCGGGGTGATCGCGCTCGAAGCTGTCGAGGGCCCGCTCCAGATAGGCCTTCTCCCGGCAGTACGCGGCGTCCGGCCAGCCGTGCGTCGGCCACGACTCGTCCACCGCGTGATCCTTCGGCCCCGGCGAGTACGCGCCGACCGACGACGCGTGCACCAGGAGGGGCACGCGCGCCCGCGCCGCCGCCTCGAACACCCGGATGCTGCCGAGGACGTTGGTCCGCCAGGTCGCCGCCGGATCGTGTGTCGGCTGGAACGCCCAGGCCAGATGCACCACGGCGGCCGCGCCCGTGAACTCCCGGGCCGGGTCGACCCCTTCCGAGGCCAGGTTGACCGAGGCCCACTCGGTCTTCGGCGGCGCCTCCTCGGGAACCCGGCGGGCCAGCCCCAGCACCGACCCGGTCCGCGGATCCTCGGAGAGCAGCCGCAGCAGGCTCGTCCCCACATGGCCGGTGGCACCCGTGACGACGACGCGGGCGCTGCCCATCGCGCTGCTCACCTCGCGCTCCTCTCGGCGGTGGTCACATGCCGGTCATGGCCGGCATCGGGCTCTGCAGTCCCGGCAACAGCACCGGGTGGAACGGTGCCAGCGCGGCGAGCACGAGGAACAGCACGCCCACGGCCCGGGCGAGCAGGGGACCCCACGGCGCCAGTTTCTCCAGGAAGATCACCACCGTCAGGCCGGCCATCGCGCCCAGGTTCATCACACCCAGCGGGATCAGGACCGCCATCAGACCGGCGCAGCAGCCCACGCAGTACGTCCCGTGGCGCACTCCCACCCGCAGGTCGCGCACCGGCGGACGCGAGCGTTCGCGGCGGATCAGGTGGCCCATCGGGGCGCGGCAGTGCCGCAGGCAGAGGGTCTTGAGCGGGGCGAGCTGATAGAGGCCGGCGAGCAGATAGACGGCGGACGCGATCCAGCGGGCCGCGTCCGGACGGTAGTCCAGCAGGGAATCGGTGAGGGCCAGGCCGACGTAGGCGAGCAGCCCGAACGCCGTCCAGGCCAGCAGATAGCCGCATACGAACACCAGGGTCCGCGCCGTTCGCGCCCAGTCGCCGCAGCAACGGCCGATCGCCCGCGCCCAGGTGAGGGCCACCGGCGTCGCCGACGGCAGCATCATGCCGGCCGTCATCGTCAGCCACAGCAGCAGGAACAGCGGCAGCGCCAGCCCCATGGTGCCCGGACCGGTGCCCATGCCCTCGGCCTGTCCGACGGTCAGCACCCAGGCGATCACCGTGATCAGCGCGATCAGAAACCAGGTCGGCGCGAGCCCGCGCCGCGGGAGCAGACCCCCGGTCGGTCCGGGCGGCGCGGCCGACGACGGACGGATGAGGGATGCGAGCCAAGGATGGTGCATGGGCCCTCCAGGGGACAGTTCCAGCACACCACCGCACCGCACGCGTCGCCACCGGGCCTTGACGACGGCGTGCCGCCCCCGGTGCCGTGCCTGGCAGGTACGTGCCATGACCCGGCAGGTAATCGACGCCCGCCGCCGCCCCCGGAAGCATGGAGGACGTCACGACGCAGCAGCACGAAGGACGTACCACTCGGCGTTCCCCAGCGGATTCAGGAGGATCCCCCATGCCGTACTTCGACAGCCCGGCCGACGGCACGCGACTGCACTACGTCGACTACGGCCCGGCCGACGGCCCCGTCGCCGTGTTCGTCAACAGCTCGTACCTCGGCACCGAGATGTGGGAGTACCAGATGCCGCCGCTGGCGGGGGAGGGATACCGCTGTGTCGGACTCGACCGGCGCGGGCACGGCCGCTCCGACGACGTCTGGGGCGGCTACGACCTCGACACCCTCGCCGACGATCTGCACGGACTCCTCGACCACCTGGACCTGGGCGGCGTGACCCTGGTCGGGCACTCGGTGGGCTGCGCGGAGATCGTCCGGTGCCTGACCCGGCACGGCACGGCGCGCGTGGCCCGGGTCGCCCTCGTCGCGGGCGTCGCCCCCGGCCTTGCCCGCTCCGCCGACAACCCGGACGGCTGGGACCCGGCGGCCATGCGCGCCGCCAACGAGACCTGGCTGCGGGACCGGCCGGCGTTCTTCAACGACCCCGAGGCGATCCGGGAGTTCTTCGCGCTCCACCTGCCCGGCAACGAGGTGTCGCCCGCCTACGTCCACTACCTCAGCGGCCGCTGCCTGGTCGCCACCGCCCGCGCGACGAGCGCGCTCATGGACCTGGTCACCACCCTGGACGTCACCGCCGAGGTGCCCAAACTCGATCTGCCGGTGCTGGTGCTGCACGGCACGCACGACACGTCGGCGCCGCTGGAGCTGACCGGCGCCCGCGTGGCCCGGCTCGCGTCCGACTGCACCCTGAAGGTGTACGAGAACGCGGGCCACGGCATGTTCGCCACCCACGGCGCCGAAATCACCGCGGACCTGCGGGACTTCCTGTCCGCCGGACGCACAACCGACCCGAGCTAGCGCCGGAACGCGTCCACCCCGGTCAGCTCCGCCGAGAGTTCCCAGAGCCGGGCCGCCTGCTCCGGGTCCGTCGCCCAGTCCTTCACGCCCGCCCGTGCCCCGTCCGCGGGGGCGGGCTCGGCGATGTCGCAGTCCTCCAGATACACCCCGCCCTTGCCCTCCAGTTGGGGCGAGGTGGCCGCCCACACCTGGGTGGCCGCGCCCTGCTCCGGGGTCTTGAAGGCCTCGGGGTCCACGAGGTCGCCGTTCTCGTCGATCCAGCCGGCCTCGACCATCTCCGCGCGGGACAGGTGCCGCTGCAGCGGGGTGAGGATGCCGCCCGGGTGCAGGGAGAAGGCGCGGACACCGGCGTCCCGGCCCAGCTTGTCGAGGTGCATGGCGAACAGCACGTTGGCCGTCTTCGCCTGCCCGTACGCCGGCCACTTGTCGTAGCCCTCGCGCCACTGGACGTCGTCCCACCGGATGCCCGAGTAGTGGTGGCCGCGCGAGGAGACGGAGACGACCCGGGCGCCGCCGGGCGCGATCGCCGGCCACAGGCGGTTGACCAGCGCGTAGTGCCCGAGGTGGTTCGTGGCGAACTGCGCCTCCCAGCCGGGCCCGACCCGGGTCTCCGGACAGGCCATGATCCCCGCGTTGTTGATCACGAAGTCGACGGTCCGGCCGGAGGCCAGGAAGCGCTCGGCGAAGCCGCGCACGCTCTCCAGGTCGCCGAGGTCGAGCGCGTCCACCTCGACGCCGCCGAGGCCGGCCAGTGCCTCCCGGGCGGTGTCCGGGCGCCGCGCGGGGACGACCACCCGGGCGCCCGCGCGGACCAGCGCGCGGGTGGTCTCAAGCCCGAGGCCCGAATAGCCACCGGTGACGATCGCGAGCCGCCCGGTCAGGTCGATGCCCCGCAGGACGTCGTCGGCGGTGCTCCGGGCGTCGAAGCCGGAACCGATCTTGTGCTGTGCCGTAGTGCTCATGCCCGAGACGCTACGAATTGGAGCGCGCTCGAAGTCAAGCGGAACACCGGGGTGACGCGGATCACCGCCGTGCTGGGCGCGCGACCGGAACAGCCGGAGGTGGTTGCCCGTTGAACGGACCGTGGGTGTGGACGGGACAGTGTCCCCGGGCCTCACCTTTCGCCCACAGGGACGATCGTTCGGCTGAAGCCCTGTGGAGCATTTCGCCGAGAGGCGACCGCCGTCCGCGCCCACCGCTCGGCCGCCCCGACCGTGATTCCCCCGTCGCGGTCGGGGCCTTCTGCTGTCACGCGCCCGCCACGCGCGACGGCGTACGGCCCTGCCGGGTCCAGGCCAGCAACTCCTCGACGGACCACGTGGTCACCACGCGCTCGGCGGGCACCCCGCACTCCTCGGCGCGGGCGCAGCCGTGGATCTGCCAGTCCAGCTGGCCCGGCGCGTGCGCGTCGGTGTCGATCGAGAACAGCACGCCCGCGTCGACGGCCCGGCGCAGCAGCCGCCGGGGCGGGTCGAGCCGCTCCGGACGACTGTTGATCTCCACGGCCGTGCCCGACTCGGCGCACGCCGCGAACACCGCGTCCGCGTCGAACTCGGACTCCGGCCGCCCGCGCCCGGTGACCAGCCGCCCGGTGCAGTGCCCGAGGATGTCGGCGTGCGGATCGCGTACGGCGGCCACCATCCGGCGGGTCATCGAGCGGGCGTCCATCCGCAGCTTGGAGTGCACGGACACCACGACCACGTCGAGCCGCTCCAGCAGCTCCGGCTCCTGGTCCAGCGAGCCGTCGTCCAGGATGTCGCACTCGATGCCGGTGAGCAGCCGGAACGGCGCCCAGGTGGTGTTCAGCTCCGCCATCACGTCCAGCTGCTCGCGCAGCCGCTCGGGAGACAGGCCGCGGGCCACCGTCAGCCGGGGCGAGTGGTCGGTCAGCGCCGCCCACGCGTGGCCGAGGCGCGCCGCGGTACGGCCCATCTCCTCGATCGGGCTGCCGCCGTCGGACCAGTCGGAGTGCAGATGGCAGTCCCCGCGCAGCAGCGCCCGCAGCCGCTCGCCGCCCTGGGCGAGCGGCGCCCCGGCCTGCTCCTCCAGCGTCCGCAGGTAGCCGGGCACCTCGCCGGCCAGGGCCTCGCGCACCACCTGGGCGGTCTTCGGGCCGATGCCCCGCAGCGACTGAAGCGTCCCGGCCGCCGCACGCTCGGCGACCTGGCCCGCGGGCAGCGCCGCGAGCACCTGCGCGGCGGTACGGAAAGCCCGTACGCGATAGGTCGGCGCCAGGGACCGCTCCAGCAGGAAGGCGATCCGGTCCAGTGCCTCGACGGGATCCATCGCCACCTCCACCTGCAGTGTTCCCCGGGGCCGTCCGATCAGCTACGCACATCACTCCATATGGCCATTTGCGTTCTACGCTCTATTCATGACCGAAATAGCGAGCCCCCACATCTCCAATCCGCGGATCCTGGTGCACGGGGTGATGACGGGCAAGCCCGGTACCGCGCCCTTCCGCATCGTCGAGATCGACGGTGAGGTCGTCGGTGAGGCGAGGGCCGTCACCGACGTCCTGGAGACCGCCGCCGCCTTCGGCATCACCGTCCACGACCTGGACGATCCGGACGTGGTCCGCTGGGTCGGCGGCGACAAGTTCACCTGGGTGCCCCGCTAGAAGGGTCGTGTTCAGCCGACCGTCCACTTCTGATTGGCGCCGCCCGTGCAGGTCCAGATCTGCAGCCGGGTGCCGTCGGCCGGATTGTTGCCGGTGACGTCCAGGCACTTGTCCGCCTGTGGGTTGACGATGTCGTGCGCCGCGGAGACGGCCCACTTCTGGTTGGGGCCGCCGGTGCAGTCCCACAGCTGGACCGTGGATCCGTTCGCCGTGCCGTTCCCGGTGACGTCCAGACACTTGCCGAGCGCCCGGATCGTGCCGTCCGAGCCGACCGTCCACTGCTGGGCGCCGGTGCCGTTGCAGCCGTAGAGCTGGACGGGGGTGCCGTTGGCCGAGTTCGCGCCGGCCACGTCCACGCACTTGCCGGCCAGCCCCTTGATGGCGACACCGGCCGCCGAGTCGCCCGTCGTCACCGAGACCGAGTCCACCACCAGCTGTTGCGGGAAAACGGTGGAGCCGTCCGGGTCGCCCGGCCAGTAGCCGCCCACGGCCAGGTTCAGGATCAGGAAGAACGGCTTGTTGAAGACCCAGGTCCGGCCGCCCAGGTCGGCGGGGGTGCGCCGCTGGTAGACGGTGCCGTCCACGGACCAGGTGATCGAGTCGGGCGCCCAGTCGACGGCGAAGGTGTGGAACGCGTCGGCGAAGGCCTGGCCGTTCGGCAGGCTGTAGGCGGCGCCTATGCCGCCCGAGCCCGAGTAGCCCGGCCCGTGGATGGTGCCGTGCACGGTCGAGGGCTCGAAGCCGACGTTCTCCATGACGTCGATCTCGCCCGAGTCCGGCCAGTTGACCGGCGTACCGAGCATCCAGAACGCCGGCCACATGCCCTGCCCGCGCGGGATCTTCATCCGCGCCTCGACGTGCCCGTACTGCGCGGTGAACTTCCCGGAGGTGTTCAGCCGGGCCGAGGTGTACTGGCAGGTGCCGTACCAGCACTGGTAGCCCGCCGGGTTCTCGCGCCTGGCGGTGATCACCAGGTGGCCCTGGCCGTCCAGGGCCGCGTTCTTGTTGCCCGACGTGTAGTACTGCCGCTCGTGGTTGTTGACGTTGTCGCCGGTCTCGATCTGCCACTTGGCGGCGTCGGGCGCCGAGCCGGCGGGCCCGTCGAAGCTGTCGGAGAAGGTCACGGCGGCGGCGACGGCGGGGGAGGCGTCCGCCTGCGTGGACCCGATCGCGGCGGTCGCGACGAGGGCGGCGGACAGGGCGGCGAACAGACATCTGCGGAGCAGGCGTGGGGAGGCCACGGCTCTCCTTCCGTGGGGGGGATGGATGTGTCGCCACTTGATTTAAGAAGTGAGATAAGAAGGGCGTCAAGAGGTTGGTACGGACCAGTGTTCCCGGCGCCGGTGTCCGGGCCGGGTTCGGGTGGCGTTCGGGCGGCGTCCCCTCGACGTCAGGTCACTTCTTCGGTGCGCGCGCGTGCACCGCCCGCCCCAGCCGTCGGCCCAGGAGCAGATAACCGACCAGCGCCCCCGTGGTGTTGAGGATGACGTCGTCCACGTCGAAGGCGCGCCCGGTGACCAGCGCGCCCTGTGCCAACTCCACCAGCAGCATCACGGACGCGGTGAGCAGCAGCACCCGTACGATCCCCCGGGCCCGCGGCGCGAGCACCGGCACCAGCACCCCGAACGGCACCCCCAGCAGCAGGTTCCCGCCGATCTGCTTGACGGCGTCGCGCAGGGCCGGCTGGTTCAGATAGGCCTCCACCGACCGCCCCGGACGCAGATTGCTGTGCGCGAGCGCCGCCGACGCCGGCGACGGCTGCAAGGTGAGCCGCGCCAGCACGACGGCGAACGCCACCATGAACGCGAAGGCGCAGAGCATCGCCAGCAGGCGGAGGGGGAGGGCGAGCGTGTGGTGTTCGGCGCGCGCCTCGGGTGCGCGCCGGTTCCTGGCGGCGCGCCCGCGCTTGCCGGTACGCCCTGACTTGGTGGTGCGCCCGGTCTTGCCGGCGCGTTCGGACTTGGTGGTGCGCCCGGTCTTGCCGGTGCGATCGGCGTCTTTGCCGGCACGCCCGCTCTTGGCGGCGCGTTCGCCCCAGATGGTGCGCAGGCGCATAGCCGTACGGGCCATGTGGTCCTCCAGTCTTCAACTTCCCTGAGTGACAAGCCGGTTACCCCGGATGGGGCGGGGAACACCGCCCTCCGCGCAGCGTCGGAGGCGCGCCGCCGGTTTCCGTTCGCGCTCCCGGGGCACCCCGCGCTGTGGCCCGCGCGTCGCCGCTCCCCGGGGCCCGGGCGGTGCTTGGATGCCAGAAACGGTGATCACGGCCGAGGAGGTGGCGCATGAACCGGCGTACGGCGCTCGTCGCCGCGGGCGAACTCCTGGCCTGGTGGACCGGCCTCGCCCTGCTCTGGCTGGTGCTCATCAGCACGGTCGACCCCCTGGAGTGCGCGGTCGGCGCGGGCGTCGCCGCCGTGGGCGCCCTCGCGGCACGGGCCGCGCGCCGGGCGGTGACCTGGCGGTGAACGACTGGATCCTCGCGGCGACGCTGCTGCTGGCCGGGGGCGCCGGGGCCGCCGTGTGGGGCGTGTCCACCGGCCCGCTGCGGCGCCGGGTGGTGGCCCAGAACCTGTCCACCTCCGCCGTCTGCCCGAGCCTGCTGCTCCTCGCCCAGGGGTACGACCGCCCGTCCTACGTCGACCTGGCTCTGCTCCTCGCGCTCCTCGGCCCGGTCGGCACGCTCGTCTTCGCCCGGCTGCTCAGCGACCAACTGACGGACGATCCGCCCCGCGCCTGGGGACTGACCTGGGCGGCCGCGGGACTCGGCGCGGTCACCGTGGTCGTGCTGTGCGCGGCCGTGGGACCGAGCCGCGCGATGGTCAAGCTGCTGGTCATCGGCGCGCTGCTGATCGGCGGCAACGTGGTCGCCTCCCGGGCGCTGTCCGGCGGGTTCCGGGGGGTGCGCGGTGGCTGACACGGTGATCGTCGTCTCCCTGCTGCTGGTGGCCGTCACCGCGACCGCCGCCGTGGCCAACCGCGACCCCGCCCGCCAGGCCCTGGTCCTCTCCGTCCTCGGCCTGGTGCTCGCCGTCCTGTTCACCGTCCTCCAGGCCCCCGACGTCGGCCTCTCGCAGCTGGCCGTCGGCTCGGCCCTCACCCCGCTGCTGATCATGCTGTCGGTGCGCAGGGTGAAACGGCGCGGGCAGCCGAAGGACGGCGGGCGGTGAGCCGGCGCACCCGGCTGTGGCTCGTGGCCGTCTCCGGCACGGGCCTGGCCGCCCTCCTGGTCGCGGCCTGCCTGGAACTCCCGCCCTTCGGTGGCTCCTCGCACCCGTACGGCGAGCGCGCCGTCCGCGCCGCGCTGGCCCGGCGCACCGCGAACACCATCGCCTCCGTCAACTTCGACCAGCGGGCCTACGACACGCTCGGCGAGATGTCCATCCTGTTCGCCGCCGTGCTCGGCTGCGTGGTGCTGCTGCGGCAGGCCCGCGACGAGCACCGGGCCCGGCCCGAACCCGCCGAGGTGGACCTGCCGGTCCGCCGCTACGCCCTGATCGTGCTGCCGGTCGCCGTGGTCGGCGGCCTCTACGTCATCGCCCACGGCCAGCTCAGCCCCGGCGGCGGCTTCCAGGGCGGCGTCGTCGCGGCGACCGCCCTGCACCTGCTCTACCTCGGCGCCGACTACCGCGCCCTGGAACGCGTCCGCCCGGTCGGCCTGTTCGAGGTCGCCGACTCCCTCGCCGTCTCCGCCTACCTGGTCCTGGGCCTCGCGGGCGTCCTCGCCGGGACCGCGTTCCTCGCCAACACGCTGCTGCCGTACGGCACGTTCAACACGCTGTCCTCCGGCGGCAGCGTCCCCCTGCTGAACGCGGCCATCGGCATGGAGGTCGCCTGCGCGGTCGTCGTGCTGCTCGCCCGCTTCCTGGACCAGGCCGTCGAGATCGAGCAGGGCGACGGCAAGGACGGCAAGGACGGCAACGACGGCAGGGACGACAAGGGAAGCGAGAGGGCGAACGAGAAGGAGAACGGGAAGGAGAACGGGGCGTGAGGACACCATGACCGCCGTGCCGCACGTGCTGCCGTACCTGGTCGCCGTCTGGGTCTTCCTGGTCGGCTGCTACGGCCTCGCCACCAGCCGCAACCTGATCCACGCCGTCGGCTGCCTGGCCGTGTGCCAGTCCGCCACCTACGTCCTGCTGCTCGCCGTCGGCTACCGCGACGGCGCCACGGCGCCCGTCTTCTCGGACATCGCGCCGGGTTCACGGCCCCTGGTCGACCCCGTCGTGCAGGCCCTCGCCCTCACCGACGTCGTCGTCGGAGCCACCGTCACCGCGCTGCTGCTCGCGCTCGTCCTACAGGTCGCCAAGCGGCACGGCACCATCGACCCCGACGAACTCTCGGAGCTGCGCGGCTGATGCACCACCTCCTGCCGCTGCTCGTCGCCCTCCCGCTGCTCGGCGCCGCCCTGCTCGTCGCCGGCGGCCGCCGACTGCCCCGCCGCGCCGCCGAGACGATCGGCTGCGCGGGCTCGGGCGCCACCGCCGCCCTCGCGATCACGCTGCTGCTCAACTCCTCCCCGCCGCTGGTCGAGTGGGCCGGCGGCTGGGTGCCCGTGAACGGCGAGAGCGTGGGGATCATGCTGATCGGGGACGGCCCCGCGCTCGGCATGGCCACGCTCGCCTCCCTGCTGACCTCGGCGGCACTGGCGTACTCCTGGCGCTACTTCGACGAACCGCCGCACCGGCACGCGGGCTCCTTCCCCGCCCTGATGCTGGTCTTCCAGGCGGGCATGTGCGGATTCGCCATCGCGGGCGACCTGTTCAACGCGTTCGTCTTCTTCGAGCTGATGAGTGTCGTCGCCTACGCGCTGACCGGCTACCGGATCGACGAGGCGAAGGCCGTGCAGGGCGCGCTGACCTTCGCGATCGTCACCTCGCTGGGCGCCTACGCCCTGCTGATGGGCATCGCCCTGTTGTACGCCCGTACCGGCGAACTCGCGATGGCGCAGATCGGGCGAGCTCTCGACCGTACGGCCGTGCACGGCGGACCCGACGCGCTCGTCCTCGCGAGCTTCGTCCTCGTCCTGACCGGGCTGCTGGTCAAGGCCGCCGCCGTGCCCTTCCATTTCTGGCTGCCGGACGCGCACGCCGTCGCGCCCACGCCGGTGTGCATGGTGCTGTCCGGCGTCATGGTCGAACTCGGCACGTACGGCGTCTGGCGGGTGTACGGCACCGTCTTCGCCGGACCCGGCGGCATCCCGCCCGCCGACCTGCGGCGGGTCCTCGTCGTGCTCGGGGTGCTGACCGCGGTCGTCGGCGCTGTGATGTGCTGGTACCAGCGGCACATCAAGCGGCTGCTGGCGTACTCGACGGTCGCCCACACCGGCCTCTTCCTCATCGGCATCGGCGTCCTCACCCCCGAGGCCGACGACGGGGTCGCCCTCTACCTCATCGCCCACGCCGGAGTGAAGGCCGCGCTGTTCGCCTGCGCGGGCATCCTCCTCGACCGGTACGGGAGCGTCGACGAACTCGCGCTGTTCGGAAAGGCGCGGCAACTGCGCACGGTCGCCGTGCTGTGGGGCGTCGGCGCCCTGGGCCTGGCCGGGCTGCCGCCGTTCGGGACGGCGCTGGGCAAGGCCGTCACCGAGGAGGCGGTGGGCGGCGCCCTCGCCGTCGTCTACGTCGCCGCGTCCGCCGTCACCGGGGGAGCGGTGCTGCGGGTCGGCGCGCGGGTGTTCCTCGGTCTGGGGCCCCGGCCTAAGTCCGAGGGGGAGTTCGAGACCACCGGCTCCGGCGAGCGGCCGGAGACCCCGCGACGACTGTCCCGGGTGCCCGACACCATGACCGCGGTGCCGGCGCTGCTGCTCGCGGGAGCGCTGGCCGTCGGCACGGTCCCCGGCTTCGGTGGCCTCGTCGCGGACGCGGTCAACGAGGCCGGTTCCGGGGGAGTCGTCGTCACCTCCGTCCACTGGACCGTGCCGGGCGTCCTGCTCGGCCTCGCCTCGGCCCTCCTCGCGGTGGGGCTCACGGCCGTGGCGGTCACCCGCCCGGCGCTGCTCGCCGCCCCCGAGCGGGCGCTGTCGCTGCGGCGCCTGCAGTCGGGACACGTCGGCGACTACGTGGCATGGCTGCTGGTGGGCACGACACTGCTCGGGGTCCTGGCCCTGCCCGGGGTACTGGGCGCCTGATCAGGCCCCGTACGTCACCCTCACCTCCGTGAAGCCGAGGGAGCGCAGCAGGCCCTCCAGCATGTTCGTGGTGTTCGTCTCGGCCCGCGCGGTCAGTCCGCTGTCCTTGGCCGCCTCGCCGATGTGGCGTACCGCGAGCTGTTGGACGGCGTGTTCACTGTTGGGGTTGTCCGAGAAGAGGTCACCGAGCCGGTCGATCAGGCCGCGCTGCTTGGAGACGGTGTAGGAGTGGTCGGCGTCCAGGGCGGGCTTGCCGAGCCGGGCGTGCGGCAGCCGGAGCGTGGCCGACGTGCGGTCGCCGCCCACCGTCACGTCCCGCTCGCCGAGCCGGCCGAGGTCGACGTAGGCGTCCACGGAGCCCGCCCCGACGTACAGGGTGCGGGTGCCGCGGATCGCGTCGGGCAGGTACTTGGCGTCCTTCTCCAGGTCCACGACGACCTGGAAGGCGCCGGAGGCGGCGTCGTAACGGCTGATGTCCTTGATCGACTTGAGGAGTGCGGGTCCCGACCGGTCGTGCGTCTCGGTGCCGAACAGGTCCTTCAGACCCGGGAGTACGGCCAGCCGGATCCCGGCGAAGAACACCGCGAGCACCAGGACGAGAGCGGTCACCAGCTTCGCCCACAGGGGCATCCGGGCGGGCAGCGCCTTGATGGAAGTCGACATGTCGATGGCCCTCCTTCCTCCTGTTCGGATGCCCGCCAAACTGCCCGTCAGACCGCCGAGTTGGCCGATCGGCATCGCTGGCGGAGGGAGGGGAGGGGCATGGACCGTGACAGGGGCGGCGACCTAGGCGAACGGCCCGTCCTCGGCGAAGGCGTGGGCGGCGAAGCGTTCGCCGATGCGGTGGTGGGTGGCGGCGTCCGGGTGGAGCCGGTCGGGCAGCGGGAGTTCGGCGGAGTCGGCCGGGCCGTAGAGGTCGCGGCCGTCCAGGTAGTGAAGGTGCGGGTCCTCGGTCGTGCGTTGCGCCACGATCCGGGCCAGCTCGTCCCGGATCACGCCCAAGGTGAGCTTTCCGTTCGCGCGCTCCGCCGGATCGCCCGCGGCCACGAACCGCAGCCGCCCGTCGGCGAGCGCGGAGAGGTCCGG
The DNA here is from genome assembly GCF_053611585.1 of Streptomyces sp. NPDC054794. NCBI lineage: Bacteria > Bacillati > Actinomycetota > Actinomycetes > Kitasatosporales > Streptomycetaceae > Streptomyces > Streptomyces sp. NPDC054794. The sequence continues at coordinate 258,271 of NZ_JBSHAQ010000001.1, forward strand.
GGCGCTGGGCCCGGGGGTGTCCTCGTGGATCGGGCACAGGATGGGGGAGACGACCAGCAGCGGCGCGCTCGGGTGGCCCTCGCGGAGGGTGTCGAGGAAACCGTGGACGGCGGGCGTGAAGGCGCGCAGGCGCATGAGGTCGGTGTTGACCAGGTTGATGCCGAGCTTGACGCTGATCAGGTCCGCGGGAGTGTCCCGCATCGCGCGGGCGGTGAACGGGTCGAGCAGGGCGCTGCCGCCCAGGCCCAGGTTGACCAGGTCCACCCCGCCGAGCGAGGCGGCGAGCGCGGGCCAGGTGCCGGTGGGGCTCGCGGCGTCGGAGCCGTGACTGATCGAACTGCCGTGGTGCAGCCACACCTTGCGGCCCCGGTCCGGTACGGGCTCGACGGGGGCATCGGTGCGCAGCGCGACGAGTTCGGTGGTCTCGTTGTGGGGCAGCCAGATCTCCACGTCCTTGACCCGGTCGGGCAGGCCGGTGAAGCGGAGGGTGCCGGCCGGGCCGGGCCGGTGCTCGGCGGTCCCGGTGGTCATGTCGACGGTCAGCGTGTCGCCGCCGCTCACCCCGGCCCGCCCGGCCGCGCGGCCGTCGACGAGCAGGTCGTACACGCCGTCCGGGCGCGGTGGGGCGCCCACGTAGACCCGTTTGGTGGGCACGGTGTCCAGTTCCACGGCGGTGGCCCCGGTGCGGAAGACCAGCCGGACGCCGGACGGCTGGGCCTCCGCGAGGGCGAGCTGCGGATCGGCGCACTGGGCGCGGGCCCGGGCGGGCAGCCGGTGCGGCAGGACGCCCCGCTCGGTGCGCTCCAGGTCGAGGGCGCCGCGCAGGAGGTCCGCGGTGATGGGCGTGGTGATCCAGTCGTGCCGGGTGGTGTGCATGGCCTCATGCCTGTGGGTCGGGGTGTGCGCGGGCCTGTGGGGTGGAGTGTCGCGGGCCTGCGAGGAGGGGTGTACCGGACGGTTGCGGGTCAGGGCGCGGGCCAGTTGCGCAGCAGCGCGTCGAGGGCGTCCACGATCCGGGTCCAGGTCTCCTCGGTGTCGGGGGCGCTGTGGCTGAACCCGCCCCCCAGCTCCAGGCTCACGTAGCCGTGGAAGACGCTGCCCAGCAGCCGGACGGCATGGGTCTGGTCCGGTTCCGCCAGGTCGTAGCCCCGCAGGATCGCCCGGGTCATCTGCGCGTGTCGGACACCGGCGCTCGCGGCGGCCGTCTGCGGGTCGAGTCGCAGCTGGGCCGCCGCATAGCGGCCGGGATGCTCCCGGGCGTAGTCGCGGTAGACGTTCGCGAAGGCGGCCAGGGCGTCCTTGCCGGCCCGGCCCGCGAGGGCGTGGGCGGCCCGGTCGGCGAGTTCCTCCAAGGCGAGCAGGGCGATCCCGGTCTTGAGGTCCTGGGAGTTCTTCAGGTGCGAGTACAGGCTCGCGACCTTGACGTCGAACCGCCGGGCCAGCGCCGAGACGGTCACCTGCTCGAAGCCGACCTCGTCGGCCAGCTCGGCCCCCGCCCGGACCAGGCGTTCGGTGGTCAGTCCCGCGCGTGCCATAACCATCCCTTCCTTCGACGTGAACGATTACGCAGTTGCCTAAAGTCTATAGGCAAGCCGCTCGGGGCCGGCCTGCGTAGCATGAGCCGCGGACCTTGATGATCATGCGAGGAGCGGATCGTGCGAGACATCGCCGTCTTCAGTGGCAGTGCCCATCCCGACCTGGCCCAGGAGGTCTGCGCGCACCTCGGCGTACCCCTCAGTCCCACCCGGGTCAGCCGGTTCGCCAACGACTGTCTGGAGTTGCAGCTTCAGGCCAATTGCCGCGAGCGCGACGTCTTCCTGGTCCAGCCGCTGGTCAGACCGGTGCAGGAGCACCTGGTGGAGCTGCTGATGATGTGCGACGCGGCGCGCGGCGCCTCCGCGGGCCGTATCACGGTCGTCATGCCGCACTACTCCTACGCGCGCTCCGACAAGAAGGACGCGCCGCGCATCTCGCTGGGCGGCCGGCTGGTCGCGGACCTGCTGGTGGCGGCCGGCGCGAGCCGGGTCCTCGCCATGACCCTGCACGCCCCGCAGGTGCACGGCTTCTTCTCGGTGCCGGTGGACCATCTGCACGCGCTGCGCGAACTCGCCGCGCACTTCCAGAGGTACGACCTCTCACGCACCACCGTCGTCTCCCCGGACCTCGGCAACGCCAAGGAGGCGGCCGCCTTCGCCCGGCTCATCGGCGCGCAGGTCGCCGCCGGCGCCAAGCAGCGGTTCGCGGACGACCGGGTGAGCATCAACTCGGTGATCGGCGAGGTGACCGGGCGGGACGTCATCGTGCTGGACGACGAGATCGCCAAGGGCAGCACGGTGCTGGAACTCCTGGAGCGCCTGCGCGAGTTGGGTCCGCGCTCGATCCGGGTGGCCTGTACGCACGGGTTGTTCTCGGCGGGTGCGCTCAAGCGGCTGAGCGAGCAGCCCGACGTGCTGGAGATCGTCTGCACCAACACCGTGCCGGTGCCCGTGGAGGACCACAAGGCGTACAAGGCCAAACTGCGCATCCTGTCCATCGCCCCGGCGCTCGCCGAGGCCGTCCGCCGGATTCACAACGGTGAGTCCGTCAGCGCCCTGTTCGACGCGCCCCGCAGCGAATAGACATGAAGAACGGGCAACAGTGGAGCCGCGCTTGACATCACCCACCTGACCAGGAGGGCTCGCAGTGGCGAAGGCGAAGTACGAGCGGACCAAACCGCACGTGAACATCGGCACCATCGGTCACATCGACCACGGCAAGACCACTCTCACGGCGGCCATCACGAAGGTGCTGCACGACAAGTTCCCCGATCTCAACCCCTTCACGCCGTTCGACCAGATCGACAAGGCGCCCGAGGAACGGCAGCGCGGCATCACCATCTCGATCGCGCACGTCGAGTACCAGACCGAGCGGCGGCACTACGCGCACGTCGACTGCCCCGGGCACGCGGACTACATCAAGAACATGATCACGGGCGCCGCCCAGATGGACGGCGCCATCCTCGTCGTCGCGGCCACCGACGGCCCGATGCCGCAGACCAAGGAACACGTGCTGCTGGCCCGGCAGGTGGGCGTGCCCTACGTCGTCGTCGCCCTCAACAAGACGGACATGGTGGACGACGAGGAGATCCTGGAGCTCGTCGAGCTGGAGGTGCGCGAACTGCTCACCGAGTACGAGTTCCCCGGCGACGACGTGCCGGTGGTGCGGGTCTCCGCGCTCAGGGCGCTGGCGGGCGACCCGCACTGGGCCGCGTCGGTGCTCGAACTCCTCGACGCCGTCGACCGGTTCGTGCCGGAGCCCGTGCGTGACGTGGACCGGCCGTTCCTGATGCCGATCGAGGACGTGTTCACCATCACCGGCCGGGGCACGGTCGTCACCGGCCGGATCGAGCGCGGCACGCTGCGGGTCCACAGCGAGGTCGAGATCATCGGCATCCACGAGCAGAAGACCAGGACCACGGTCACCGGCGTGGAGATGTTCCGCAAGCTGCTCGACGAGGGCCGGGCGGGCGAGAACGTCGGTCTGCTGCTGCGGGGCGTCAAACGCGAGGAGGTCGAGCGCGGGCAGGTCGTCATCAAGCCCGGATCCGTCACCCCGCACACGGAGTTCGAGGCACGCGCCTACATCCTGTCCAAGGACGAGGGCGGCCGGCACACGCCCTTCTTCCAGAACTACCGTCCCCAGTTCTACTTCCGCACCACGGACGTGACGGGCGTCGTCACCCTGCCCAGGGGCACCGAGATGGTCATGCCGGGCGACAACACCACCATGCACGTCGAGTTGATCCAGCCCATCGCCATGGAGGAGGGGCTGAAGTTCGCCATCCGGGAGGGCGGACGGACGGTGGGCGCCGGTCAGGTCACCCGGATCATCAGGTAGCCGTCACGGCGAACAGCCGTCGCGGCGGCCGGCGTTGCAGCCAATACCGTCACAGCGATCCGGACGCGGTCTCGGGCTGTCCCAGGGCCGCGTCCAGCGTCGGTCGCGCGGGCAGCAGCCGCGTGAGGCCGGTGACCCGGAAGACGCGCAGGGTCAGCGGGTGGGTGCACACCAGGTGCAACTGCCCGCCGCGCTCCAGCACCCGGCTGCGGGCCCGGTACAGCAGGCGCAGCCCCGAGCAGTCGAAGAACTCGACGTGCCGCAGATCGATCACGACGCGGGCGCCGGGGCGGTCGGTCGCGCGGTCCAGGTGCGGAGTGATCTCCGTGGCCGCCGCGATGTCGATCTCGCCGTGGAACTCCAGCACCGTGTGTCCGCGGTCCTGATGGATGCGCAGGTGCCGGGTGAGCGGTGCGGGCTCCTGTCGCACGACGGCGTCACCTCCCACCCGCTCCCGGAAATCCGTCCCCGCCGTCAAGTTACCCTCGATGGAGGGAATTTGAGCATGTTCGATTGACATATGTCTTCGAGTTTGGCGCGTGTCCGCCGGTCGCGGCGCCCGCCGCGGGAACCCCTCATCGGCTCCGGTGCAGCGCGACCAGCAACTGCCAGACCTGGTGGGCCACTTCCTCCGAGGTGGCGTCCAGGAGCCCATGCAGCCAGTCGGCCAGCACCCCGGCGAACGTGGCGGCCACCGCCGAGGCGACCAGCGGGGCGTCCGCCGCGCCCGCCAGCTCCCGCTCGGCCAGGCTGCGGGCCCGCAGGTCCCGGTGCAGCACCCGGCCGAGCGGACCGCCGCCGCCCGGCGTGAGCAGCGTCCGGTACAGGGCCGCGTGCGGGGCGAGGCCCGCGAAGAACTCCAGCAGCGCGGGCGGGGCGTGCACCGGGTCGGGCCGCCCGCGCCAGGCGTGCAGTGCGTCCACCGCCTCCCGCACCACGTCCGCGCAGGCGTCCACGGCCAGCGCCTGAAGGCCGTCGTAGTGCACGTAGAACGTGGCGCGGCCGACCCCGGCCCGGCGGGCCAGCGCGGCGACGCCCACCTCCTCCAGCGGCCGTTCGGCGCACTCCTGGAGCAGGGCGGCCCGCAGCCGTGCCCGGGTGCGGGCGGCGCGCGGGTCCTCGGGCACGTCCCCGGTCACCGGGCGGCGAGGACGGCGGCCAGGGCGAGCGCGCCGGGCAGCGCCTGTACGACCAGGATGCGGCGGTTGGCGGTGGCCGCGCCGTACACGCCCGCGACCACGACGCACGAGGTGAAGAAGACCCGCGCGCCGAACCCGGTCGGATCCGCGGCGATCAGGCCCCACACCAGGCCCGCCGCCAGAAAACCGTTGTAGAGCCCCTGGTTGGCGGCCAGCGGCGCGGTCGCCCGCGCCATCTCGGCGTCGAAACCGTGCAGGGAGCGGCCCGGCTTCTTCTGCCACAGGAACATCTCCAGCACCAGGATGTACGCGTGCAGCGCGGCCACCAGGCCGACCAGTACGTTCGCCACGATTTCCATGATCGGTGGACCCCTCCATGTCTTGGACAGGTGTCCAATATAGCTGGACGGCTGTCCAGGAAGTCACCCGGCGGGTTCCTCCCGGTGACCGAAGCCCCCGCGCAGCTCCCGGGCGCGCAGGGCGAGCTGCATCTCGAACCGGGCCGCCGGATCGTGCAGCAGGTCGCCGAACAACTCGTCGAGCTGCCGCATCCGGTAGCGGACCGTCTGCGGGTGCACCGCGAGGCGCGCGGCGACCTCGGCGACACCCCGCCCGGACTGGAGCCAGCCCAGCAGGGTCTCGGCCAGCCGCTCGCGCTGCGGCGGACGCACCTGCTCCAGCGGGCGCAGCCGGCGCTCGGCCATGGCGTCCACCAGCGCGTCGTCCCGGGACAGCAGCAGTGTGGACAGGTGGTCCTGGCAGCGCACGATCCCGCTGTCCGCCCCGGTGTCGGCGAGGACCCCCCGCCGTACCAGCTCCAACGCCTCGGTCGCCCAGCGCAGCGACCGCGCGCCCTCGTGCAGCGCGACCGTGGGACCCATCGCGGCGCGCAGCCCGTGCAGCGCCCCGGCCACCGCCCGGGCCCGGCCCGGCCCCTCCGGGTCGGGCACCACAAGCACGGCGGGCTGCAGGTCGAACCGGGTCAGGAACTCCGGCGGCACGATCGGCTCCACCTCGGTCGGCGGCCGGTGCTCGACCGCCACCACCGCGAGCGCCCGCGGCGGCGTCCAGCGCGCGGCGTGCGCCAGTTCGGCGATCGCCTCGGCCGAGGCCGGCGGATCGGCGGTGAGCAGGTCGACCAGCCGGGCCCGCCGCTGCCGCAGCTCTCCCGCCGCGTGCAGCCGGGCCTCGGTGTAGCCCGCCGTCGTCGCGGCCGCCATCTCGTCGAGGTGCAGGAACAGCGCCTCGCCGAACGCGCCCAGCACATGACGGGGCAGTACGCCTTCGTCGACCAGCGCGTTCACCCGGCGCCAGGTGACCCGGGCGCCCAGCCGGAGCGCCCACTGGAACGAGTCGAGGCTGCGCCCCTCCTCCGCCTCCCCGCGGCCGATGCGCTGGTACGTGGCCTTCACCGGCGCCCAGTCGGTGTCCGGCTCGGCCATCCGCTCCAGCAGCCCGCGCAGCGCGTGGTCGACTCCCCGGTGCACCCCCTGCATGTACGTGTCGTCCATCGGGCGGGCGTACTCGGGGATCTCCGTCCTGATCGCCCGGACGACCTCCTCGGTGATATCGGCGAAATAGGGGCGCAGTCGGTCGTGCAGACCGGACGGCAACGCCTTGAACGGGCCGCTCGTGTCGACTTGTCCCCCCGTTGTTCTCTTCGGCACGGCGGTGACGATACCGGCGGGTAACCAGCGCGGGCTCATCGGTTCCGGACAGTTGCCCGCGTGCGGATTGTCACCCGGCGACAAAGGGCGAGGCGACAAGTCCCCTGGTCCGTAAGGGGTTTTGTCGATCCGGGGGGTCTGCCGGAGAGTGACGGAACCCTCACGTCCGCGAACCCGTGCGGTTGATCCTTTGGGGTTCAAACCCGATAAGCTCCAGTCCGGCGCTGCGAGTTGACGTGACCGCGATGGGTCGACCCGTAGTGCGTACTCATGAGTGCGGCCTTTGCACATCCCCCCGTTTTCGATCGTGTGCTTTCGAAGGATGCAGATGGAACTCGCCACTCCGCCCCCGGCGGCGCGGGCCCCTGTCGCCTGGTACAGCTGGTGGCTGATGCCACTGGCCTTAGGAGGTGGAACGGTTGCCGCCACGTTCATGAGCTCGGAGCGAATAACCGCCGCCGTGGCCGGTGCTGCCGCCACGGCCGCCGGCTCCGTGTGCGTGCGGCTGCTGATTCGCGCACAGAAACAACTGCGAGGTGCGGAAGGCAACTTCCGCACCTCGCAGGCCGAGCACTCGCAGCAGTGGCAGCAGCATGTCGCGGGTCTGGAGCGGAAGTTCGCCGTCGAGCGCGCCGCCCTGGAGAGCCAGCTCGGCGAGCAGGCCTCCGCCCACGAGGCCCAGCTCGGCGAGCGGACGGCGCTCTACGAGGCGCAACTCGCCGACACCTCCCGGGCGTACGAGGAGCGGCTGGCCGACCAGGCCGCGTCCTACGAGGCGCAGCTCATCGACCGGGCCGAGGTCTGGCAGGACCAGGTCGCCCACCAGCGGACCGCCGTCGCCCGGCTCGCCGGCGAGCAGCTGCCCGACGCGCTGCGGCGACTGCGTGCCGGTGAGGGCATCGACGACCTGCTGCCGTCGACCGAGCAGAGCGCGCAGGTCGACAAGGAACTCCAGGCGGATCTCCGCCGGATCCTGCGGACCTCCCTGATCGGTGTCGAGGAGGAGTTCAACCGCTCGACCTCCGCCGAACAGGCCGTGATCAGCCTCGGCAACCGTATCCACGTGCTGACCAGCAAGCTGCGCGGCCGCCTGCACGAGATGCAGGGCGAGCACGGCCGGCTGCCCGCCGTGGCCCGGGGCCTGATGGAGCTGGACCAGCAGCTCGGTCCCGCCGACTCCCTCGCCGCGAGCGTCGGCGTGCTCGGCGGCTCGGACCGGCCGGGACGGCAGTGGCAGGAGCCGCAGCGGCTGCTCAGCGTGGTGCGCGGCGGCATCGGCCGGATCAAGGACTTCCACCGGGTCGAGGTCCGTCATCTGCCCGAACTCGGCGTCGACGGCGGCCTGGTGGACCACCTCACGCTGATCTTCTCCCACCTCCTGGACAACGCGGCCCGCTACTCGCCGCCCACCGAGCCGGTGCTCGTCTCCGGCAAGGAGGTGCCGAACGGCGTCGGCATCGAGATCCAGGACTCGGGCAAGGGGCTGAGCGAGGAGAAGAAGCGCGAGGCCGAGCACGCCCTCGCGGGCACCGCGGCCGGACCCGGTCTCGGTGGCATCTCCGAGGACGCCAACATCGGTCTGCGCGTCGTCGGTATCCTTGCCCGCCGCTACGGCATCCGCGTCACCTTCGCGGACTCGCCGTGGCTCGGCACCTCGGTGGTCGTGGTGGTCCCGCACAAGTACTTCAGCCCCCTGCCGACGGTCGCCCCGGGCACCACCCCCGCCGCCGGAACCCCGGTCGCCGGGACCTCCGCCGTCTCCGCCCCCGAGACGACGACGGTCCAGGGCCCCTTCACCACGGAGGCGTCGGCGGCAGGCATCTCGGACGCGGTGGACACCACGGAGACGACGCCGGGCGGACTGCCCCGGCGCAGGAGCAGGCGCCGCGAGACGGAGCCGGCCGAGCAGCCCGCCCGGACCGAGTCCGCCACCGTCGCCCCTGTTCCGCCGGACGAGTCCTTCGCCGGCCTGGCCGCCTTCGCGACCGCGGGCCGCGATGCCGCCGGGGTCGGGCCGAGGCCCGCCGAAACGGAGTTCGGCGAGCCCCGGACGCAGGCGCCCGGCCGCGAGTCCACCGAGCACCGCACTGAAGAGAGTGACAAGTCCATATGACGCAGCAGGGAACCGACGTGAGCTGGGCGCTCCGCGATCTGGTGGAGAGCATCCCCGAGATCCGCTTCGCCCTCGTGGCCTCCAGCGACGGCAAGGCCATCACCTCGTTCGGCGCCGAAGACCCCGATGACGTGGACCGCTTCGCGGCCGTGGTGGCCGGACTGCAGGCGCTGGCCCAGCCGGTGGCCGAGCAGTTCCCCAAGTACGCGGGCCAGCTGCGGCTCGCGATGATCGAGGTCGACGGAGGTCATCTGTTCGTCGTGCGTGCCGGTGTCGAGACGTATCTGGGCGTCCTCGCCCGCGAGGGACTCGACCAGGGCCTGCTCGGACACCAGATGAGGGACCTGGCTCGTCGGATGGGTGAGCTTCTCGGCACCACTCCGCGCCTGGAGGAGCACTCTGGATGAGTGCTCCCCGCCGGCCCACGGACCCGTCCGGTCTCGAGCGCTACTACGTCCTCACGGGAGGGCGCAGCGGACCGGGCGGGGCGGCGTCGAGCCTCGACGTGGCGACCCTCATCGTCTCCCTCACCGCTCCCCATCCGGGTATGCAGCACGAGCACGAGGACATTCTCCGGCGCTGCCGTGATCCGTTGTCGGTGGCCGAGCTCGGCGCCCACCTCGGATTGCCCTTCAACATTCTCGCGGTGCTGTTGGCGGATCTGCTGGAGGCAGGCCGTATTGAAGCCCGTGATCCCATTCCGGCGCACCACGCCGGACGCGGGCCCGACCTCGCGCTCCTTCAGGAGGTACTCAGTGGACTTGAAAGGCTTTGACCGTCCCGGCCGGCCCGCCGCCGGGGGCACTCGCTCGGTCAAGGTGATGATCGCCGGCGGGTTCGGCACCGGGAAGACCACCCTGGTCCGCTCCGTCAGCGACATCAAGCCGCTCACCACCGAGGAGACCCTCACCCAGGCCAGCGTCGGCGACGATCACCTCATCGGGGTCGCGGACAAGACCGAGACCACCGTCAGCCTGGACTTCGGCAAGATCAGCCTCAACGACAGCCTGATGCTGTACCTGTTCGGCACCCCGGGCCAGGAGCGGTTCTGGTTCCTGTGGAACGGTCTGTTCAAGGGCGCGCTCGGCGCGATCGTCCTGGTGGACACCCGCCGCCTCGCCTCCAGCTTCCGGGCGATCGAGGAGATGGAGCGGCAGGACGTGCCGTTCGTCATCGCGCTGAACATCTTCCCGGACTCCAAGCAGCACCCGATCGAGGAGATCCGGGACGCCCTGGACATCTCGCCGGACATCCCCGTCGTGGCGTGCGACGCCCGCGACCGGGCCTCCAGCCGTGACGTACTGATCGCCCTGATACGTCATTTGAAGGAACGGTCCGCCATCGCACTGGAGCCCCGATGAACGACCAGAACCTCGACAGTCCCGACGCCCCCCGCGGCTGCCCGGTCGCGCACGGTTCGGCCGAGTTGGCCCGGCTGTACGGGCCCGAGGCGGCGACCGACCCGTTCGGCATCTACGAGCGGTTGCGCAAGGAGCACGGCGCCGTCGCGCCGGTGCTGCTGGAGGGCGACATCCGCGCCTGGCTGGTGCTGGGCTACCGGGAGAGCCGGCGGGTGCTCGACAATCCCCGCCAGTTCGCCCGGGACGGGCGGACCTGGCGGGACTGGCGGGAAGGACGGGTCGCGGAGACCTCCGCGCTGATCCCGATGCTCGGCTGGCGTCCCGACTGCGTGTCCCAGGACGGCGAGCCGCACCGCAGGCTGCGCGGCGCCGTCAACGATGTGCTGCAGGCTGCCGTCGGCCGCGGTATCCGGCGCCACGTCACGCACTTCGCGAACAAGATGATCGACGGGTTCGCGGACAGCGGCCGCGCCGATCTGGTGGCGGACTACTCCGACTATCTGCCGATGCTCGTGATGTCCCGCATTCTGGGGCTCGGCGAGGCGGAGGGGCGCCGGCTGGTCGAGTCGTGCGCCCAGGTGCTCAAGGGCGGCGAGGACGCCGTGATGCACGACGGCAGGATCAGGGAGATCTTCGGTGAACTCGCCGAGCGCAGGCGGTCCGAACCCGGCTCCGACCTCGCCACCGGCCTGCTGGAGCATCACGCGGGTCTCGACCACGACGAGGTCGTCCACCACCTGCGCGTGGTGCTGATCGCCGCGCACGTCACGACCAACCTGCTGGCCCGGGTGCTGCAACTGGTCCTGACCGACGCCTCCCGGCTCTCCGGGCTGATCAGCGGTCAGCTGAACATCTCGGCGGTGGTGGAGGAGGTCATGTGGAACGCTCCGCCGCTGGCCGTCCTGCCCGGGCGCTTCGCCGCCAGCGACGTCGAACTGGGCGGGCACCGCATCGAGGAGGGCGACCTGCTCGTTCTCGGTCTCGCCCCGGGCAACCTCGACCCCGAGGTCCGGCCCGACCCGGGTGTCTCGGTGCAGGGCAACCAGGCGCATCTGGCGTTCGGCGCGGGCCCGCACGAGTGCCCCGGGCAGAGCATCGGTCAGTCCATGATCGAGGTTGCGGTGGACGTCCTGCTGCACCGGCTGCCGGGCCTGCGGCTGGCCGTGCCGGCGGACGAGCTCACGACGACCGCCTCCACCTGGGATTCCCGGCTGGACAGGCTGCCGGTCGAGTTCCCGGTGTGAGCACGCCGCTGCCCGGTCGGAAACCCGGCCGGGCAGCGCGGTTCGAGTCATGGGTCGTACTGGGTCGTACTGGAACTCCGGAACAGGCCCGAGGCGTCAGCCGTCGAGCCAGTCGCCCGCGAGCTCCGTGGGACGGTACCCCGTGGCGTTCCAGAGGAAATGCGGGTGGGCGCAGCCGAACATGTAGGCGATCAGCGCGGTGTCCTCCCTCCCGGTCTCAGGGTCGTACAGGGTGTAGAACTGTTCACTTCCGACCGCGCCGGCGTCTTGCTGGACTTCACGAGCGCGGTCCGGGGACGGTGCGGCGCCGGCTGCCTCCACGGCGGCGACGTAGGTGCGGCGCAGGATCTCCCATGCGGTGTCGGTGTTGCCGTGCCAGGGGCCGTGCAGTGCCTCGAAGGCATGGAGTTCGGCGTCGAAGAGGGGCCATGTCCGGGGGTATTGGTCTCGGCAGCGTGCGGACAGCTCGGCTGTCCGGGGGCTCAGCGCCGGTGCGGTGGGCCGCGGGGCGATGGTGAGGGTGGTGCCGTCGGTGAGGATGCCGCTGCAGGCGTTGGGCTGCAGGTCGCAGAGCGGGCACTCCTCGGCCGGGGGGAGGCCCTGGGTGATGCCGTCGAACCACAGGGCGTGGCGGCCCGTGAGCCCCAACCAGACGACGGTGCTGGTCATCAGCCAGGTGTTCCACATCGGCGTGTGCGCCTCGGGCATGCAGCCGTACTTGACGAGGGCGATGGCGCAGGCGGCGTAGAGAGCCTTGGTGTGGGTGGGCATGTCGGCGAGCCAGATGTTGCTGATCTCGCCGGTGAGGGCGTCGGCCCGTACGTCGGTCATGTCGTCGATGACGCGGCACAGCAGCAGCGAGGCGAGGTGCTCCTGCTGCCAGAGTTCGGTGTCGGGTGAGACGTGCCAGAACAGGCAGTCCAGCATCTGCAGGGCCGCGTAGGTGCTTTCGCCGAGTGGGTTGGTCTGGGGGAGCACGACGTTGCCCGCGTGATGCTGCTGGAGCCAGTACTCGTCGACGGATCGCTTGTGGGCTGCGTAGAGTCCGCAGACCAGGGCCCGTGCGCTGTTGGTGCTGAAACTCTCGGCCAGGCGGCCTTCGACGAGTTGGGTGAGGGACGTGGTGTCGATGGTGTCGATCACGCGCTTGTATTCGTGGAAGACGAGTATGTCGTCCTCGAAGCGGTGACGGAGGCCAGAGCCTCGCTCAAGATCGTTTATCTGCCGGACCCAGATCCATCCAGCGGTCAGGACGCTGTCGAGCTCCTGGCGGTACGGCCAGGCCTTGACGGTGAGGGGACGACCGGCGCTCTTCCGCCAACCGTAGTCGCCCAGCGTGCGTGCGGGGGGCGCGGGCAGCCGACGGCACAGAGGACAGGCGCAGGCGGTTATTCGCTCCTTCTCGCGCGGCGGGGTGAGTGCCCGGCTCCGCCAGGCCCCCTCCAGCATCGTGCTGGTCAGTCGGCAGAGCTCAATATCGGTGCTGACTTGAGGGAAGGCTTCTCCGATCAGGCGCAGGCTGGTGTCGAGTCGACGCAACCTGGCGTCGCCCTCCTCGTCAGGTGGGAGGAACGCGCGCGGCGCTGTCCGGAGAGCTCCCTCCACATGCAGCGTGGTGCCGGAGTGGGCGGAGCCGAGCGCGTCCAGCCGCTGTTGAGCGGCGTTCTGGCACCTTTGGTGCTCCTCCGTGCTCCCGTCGACGCGTTCCATCAAGAGACGGGCCAGGGCGTCCCCCGCCTCCGCGGGCTGGAGCACGGGTGGGTCGAAGGGCACGTCGAACCTGACGTCCTGAGGCATGCGAGTCCTTTCGGAGACGGAACGCAGAGCCCCCCGCCCCTGCAAACGGGCGGCCAGACGGCCGCCCGCGCACTCGAACTGAGCTTCGTGGTACGAAAGTTGACCGAGAAGCGATACGAGGCTGCCCAGAGCGTAAATGATCTACACCGTGACACGGCCGTGACGTGTGTTACTGCTCATGCCTCCTGAGCCGCGTACACTCGCGCGCCCCCCACATAGGTGAGCGCCACCTTCGTCTCCGCGATCGCCTCGGGGGGACCGGCGAACGGGTCACGGTCCAGCACCACCAGATCGGCCAGCGCCCCGACGCTCACCCGCCCGCCGTCGTCCAGATGGTTCACGTACGCCGTACCCGCCGTGTACGCCGTGAGGGCCTCCGCGAGCCCGAGGCGCTCGCCGGCCAGGAACACCGGGCCGTCGCCGCCCGGTTCGACGCGGTTGACCGCGACATGAATGCCCTGGATCGGATCCGCGCTGCTCACCGGCCAGTCGCTGCCCGCCGCGAGCCGCGCCCCGGAGCGCAGCAGCGCCCCGAACGGGTACTGCCACGCGGCCCGTTCGGGCCCGAGGAAGGGGATCGTCAGCTCGTCCATCTGCGGCTCGTGCGCGGCCCACAGCGGCTGGATGTTGGCGGTGGCGCCGAACCGGGCGAAGCGCGGCACGTCGTCCGGGTGGACGACCTGGAGGTGCGCCAGATGCGGCCGGGTGTCGCTCGGCCCGTTCACGGTGCGGGCCGCCTCGATCGCGTCCAGGGCGTCGCGTACGGCCCGGTCGCCCAGCGCGTGGAAGTGGCACTGGAAACCGAGCGCGTCCAATTCGGTCACATACTTGGGCAGTTGACCGGCGTCGATGAAGCTGGTCCCGCGATTGGCGGTGGCGCAGCCGCACTTGTCGAGGTAGGGCTCCAGCAGTGCCGCCGTCCCGGTCTCCGCGACCCCGTCAAGCATCAGTTTCACGCTGCCCGCGCGGAACCGGCCATGGCTGAACGCGGCCCGGCGCTCGACGAGTTCGGGGATCTGCTCGGCCCCGCGCTCCCGGTCCCACCACAGCGCGCCCACCACCCGCGCGGTCAGCGAGCCGTCCCGGGCGGCCGCGAGATACGCGTCGGCCGGGTTGTCCATGCCGAGGAAGTCGCCGACGAGGGCGTCCTGCCAGGCCGTGATGCCGAGCGCGTGCAGATGGCGCTGGGCGTGCAGCAGCGCGGCCAGCCGGTCGGCCGCGGTGGCCCCCGGCGTGAGGCGGCCGACCAGCTGCATCGCACCCTCCTGGAGCGTGCCGCTCGGCTCGCCGGAGGCGTCCCGGTCGATCCGGCCGTCGGCCGGGTCGGGGGTGCCCCGGGTGATGCCGGCGAGCTCCAGGGCGCGGCTGTTGACCCAGGCGCCGTGGTGGTCGCGGTTGGGCAGATAGACCGGCCGGTCGGGGACGGCCGCGTCCAGCAGCTCCCGTGTCGGCGTACCGCCCTCGAAGGCCTCCATCGACCAGCCGCCGCCGAGGATCCACTCCCGCTCGGGGTGGGCGGCGGCGTACACGCGAACGGCGGCCAGGGTCTCCGCGGCGGTCTTCGCACCGGTCAGGTCGCACTGGGTGAGTTCGAGTCCGGCCGGCACGGGGTGGATGTGCGCGTCCTGGAAGCCGGGCAGCAGCAGCCGTCCGGCGAGGTCCACCACCTCGGTCCGGGGCCCGGCGAGTTCGCGCACCTCGTCGTGCCCGACGGCGGTGATCCGGTCACCGGTGACGGCGACGGCACTCGCCGTGCGGCCCTCGGGGGTGAGGACGGGGCCGCCGGTGAAGAGGAGATCAGCGTGCATGTTCTCTTTCCTCGGTATCAGTTGGGGGTGGCGATCAGCTGCGGCGCGTCGGCGTCCGTGCCGTCGCCGGTGCGGAAGTACGGGGAGCGGCGCACCCACTTGGCGTACGCGGCGACGACGAAGCCGGACCCGATCATCGCCAGGGGCATGAGCAGCAGGAACCAGCCGTTGTCCGCGCGGAGTTCGAGACGGTCGGCGGAGTCGTAGAAGGACCAGCTGAGGTAGCCGCCGAGGCCGAGCAGCGCGGCGGCGCTCAGGGCGGGCAGCACCACCGCCCGCACGCCCTGCCACAGGTCGGTGCGCAGCAGGGAGCGGAAGCGTACGGCGGCGGCGAGCGCGGTGAGCGCGTAGGAGAGCGCGACGACGATGCCGACGGCGTTCACGGTCGCCAGGATCATGTCGGCGAGCCGCGCAATCACCAGGGCGAGCGCGGCCACCGCGGTGGCGATCGCCCCGATCAGCAGCGTGCCGGCCGCCGGTGTCCCGTACCGGGCGCTGATCCTGGACCACACCGGGCCGACGGTACGGTCCCGGCTCATCGCGAACATGCCGCGCGCCGTGGGAATCACCCCGGCCTGCAGTGAGGCCACGGCCGAGAACATCAGGGCCACCAGCGGCAGCGCGGCCAGCGGCTGCGCGGCCAGCCGGTCGCCGAAGTACGCGAGCCCCTCGGCGCCGTGCCCGGCCAGCTCCTGCTCGGACAGCACCCGCTGGAAGGCGACCGAGCCGAGCAGGAACAGTCCCAGCATCGTCACCAGGGTGATCATTCCGGCGCGGGAGGCGTCCCGCGGGTCGCGGACCTCCTCGTTGACGCTGAACGCGACCTCGAAGCCCCAGTAGCAGAACACCGACAGCAGCATCCCCTGCGCGAGCGCCGACACCGACGGGATGGCGAAGGGGTCGAACCAGGAGAGGCTGAATTCGTGCGGGCCGGCGACGATGCCGTAGCCGCAGAACCCGAGCAGCACGACGTACTCGAAGATCAGCAGGCCGCTCTGCAGCCGCGCCGCGGTGCGGATGCCGGTCACGGCGGTCAGCGTGACGGCGATCAGGATCCCGATGCCCACCGCCGTCGACTGCGCGGTCGACCCCGGATCCAGCGTGAGCCCGGCCAGTCGGTGGAGTCCGGCCTCGCCGGCCAGCTGCAGGATCGACGACCCGGTGACCGCCGTGGTGTACGCGAGGAACGCGATGGACGCCGTGAGGTTCACCCAGCCGACCATGAAGCCGAGCCACGGGTTGAGCGAACGTCCCACCCACACGTACCCGTTGCCGGCGTTGGGCTCCACCTTGTTCAGCCGGGAGAAGGCGCCCGCGATCCCGAGGATCGGCAGGAACGCCAGCAACATGATGGCCGGCAGGTGCAGCCCGACCACCGCGGCCGTGACGCCGAGGCCGATGCCGATGCTGGTGGTCGCGGCCGTGCTGGACGCGGCGACGGCGACGCCGTCCAGGACACCGAGGGACTTGCGCAGCTCCTGCTTCAGGGGCGGGTCGACACCGTAGGGCTTGTCGGTCATGGCCAGCTCTCCGCTCGCACCGGGGGGCCTGGTCGGCCCCGGTGACCGCACATGAAACTGCCCGTGCACTTCACAGGTCAACGCTGTTGTCGTAAGGTTCCCGCACACTCCGGGGAGGGGTCCCATGACCGAACGTGTCGTTCCGCCGGCGGCCCGCGTGCGCAAGCGGCCCACCAAACAGGGCGTGGTCCTCTCCGAGGAACTCATCGTCGAGACCGCGCTGCGGCTGATCGAGGAGCACGGCGGTGACGCCCTCTCCGTGCGGCGCCTCGGACGGGCGCTGGGCGCCGATCCCAGCAGCCTGTACCGCTACTTCCGGCACACCGACGATCTGCTGCTGGCCATCGCCGACGAGCTCATCGGCCGTACGATGCGCGCCTGGCGGCCCACCGGTGACTGGCGCGCCGACCTGCGCGACCTGGGCCTGCGCATCCACGCGGGAGCCCTCGCGCACCCCCGGGCCGCGGTGCTCAGCTTCCACCGCGTGACCGGGCGGGCGCACGAGATCCAGGCCGTCGAGACCATGCTCGGGGTGCTGCGCGGGGCGGGCTTCCCGGACGCCGACGCGGTACGGATCTACCACGCCTTCGTCGACCAGGCGCTCGCCTACGGCGGCCTCGACTCCGCCAACGCCTCCCTGCCGAGGACCGCGCGCGAGGCGGAGGACGAGGTGTGGCGGGCGACCTACGCCCGGCTGCCCGCGGACACCCACCCCCACATCGCGGCGACCTCCCGCCACCTCGTCACCTCCATGCGGACGAGCTCCTACCCGGCGGCCCTGGACCTCCTCCTGACCGCGGCGGCGGCCCGCCTCGACACGATCAGGAGGGCGGTGCCTGAGGAGTGACCGGGGGCCTTGCGGGCGGCTGACCCGCGGGTCTTTGCAGGCGGTTGGCCCCGCGGGCTCTCGTGGGTGGCAGTGCCGGGCGGCTGACCCGCCGGCCTTCCCGGGCGGCCGTGCCGGACGGAGGACCCGCGGGCTTTTGCGGGCGGTGCCGGGCGGCCGCGTGCGGACCCTGCCGGGCGGCAGGCTCCGCGGCCCTTTCGAGTGGCGGTGTCGGGCGGCCAGCCCGTGGACCCCGCGGTCCGGTCAGTCCCGGCCGCCCCGGGCCGTCGCCGGCCATACCCCCGTCGAGCGTTCGATGGCCTTGGC
This sequence comes from Streptomyces sp. NPDC054794, assembly GCF_053611585.1. NCBI lineage: Bacteria > Bacillati > Actinomycetota > Actinomycetes > Kitasatosporales > Streptomycetaceae > Streptomyces > Streptomyces sp. NPDC054794. The sequence continues at coordinate 275,949 of NZ_JBSHAQ010000001.1, forward strand.
ACCGGTGCGGTCCACGGCGCTGCGTACCACGGCGAAGAGGGCGCCCTGGACCGCCGCGGCCAGCAGGATCTCGCCCCAGCCGCGGTCGCGGTCCAGGGCGTCGGGCGCGTCCTCCTCGTGGCGCAGTGCCGTCCAGGCCCGGCGGAAGGCGAGCCCGGCCAGCGCGCCGCCGGACCAGCTCAGCACGAAGCCCACGGGCTGGTAGACGAGCGGGAGCTTCTGTTTCTTCCTGCTCACGTGTCTCTCCTTCGGCTGTCGGGGAACCGTGTCAGACGCGTTCCCCGAATTCCGCCGACCGCACGGTGTGAGGGGCCCGGCCCGGGGCAGTCGGCGAGCGTGGGCGAGACATCCTCCGATCGCGGAGCCGACCGCAGGACCCGCGTCACCGTGCTGGTGGCGCTCGCTGCCAATCTGGTGATCGCCGTGGCCAAGGCGATCGGCGGTCTCCTCGCGTCCTCGCCCGCGCTGCTGTCGGAGGCGGCCCACTCGGTGGCCGACAGCCTGAACGAGATCTTCCTGCTGGCCGCGCTGCGCCGCAGCCGCCGCCCCGCCGACCGCCGGCACCCCTTCGGCTACGGCAAGGAGCGCTTCTTCTGGGCCCTGCTCGCGGCCGTCGGCATCTTCGTCATGGGCGGCTGCTTCTCTTTCTTCCAGGGCTTCGAGGCCTTGCGCCACGGCGCGGAGGAGAAGTTCAGCGGCTATGTGGCGGGCCTGATCGTTCTGGGCGTCGCGCTGCTCGCCGAGGGCGCTTCCCTGCTGCGGGCGCTGTACCAGGTGCGCCGGCAGGGCGGCTGGACCGGGCTGCGCGACCCGGCGCTGCGCACCGTGGTAGCCGAGGACGGCACGGCGGTGCTCGGCGTGACCCTGGCGATCGTCGGCATGGCGCTGCACATGGTCACGGGGCAGGTCGCGTGGGAGGCCTCGGCCTCGCTGGCGATCGGGATGCTGCTCGTCTTCGTCGCCTACCGCCTGGGACGCGACGCCCGTGACCAGCTCATCGGGGAGGCCGCCGACCCCGAGCTCAGCGACCGGATCCGTGATCTGCTGGCGGCGCAGCCCGAGATCGACAGCGTGGAGGAGCTGTTCACGATGAAGATGGGGCTCGACTCCACACTGGTGGTGGCCCGGATCGATCTCGTACCCGGCCTGGACAGCGAGCGGGTCGAGGAGGTTGCCGTACGCATCAAGCGGCACATCGCCCGGACCGTCCCCGAGGTCGACCAGATCTTCCTCGACGTCACCGACCGCCCGGCGGGCGAGGCATGCGAGAGCCCCGCCGCGACGGGGGAACGCGGCGGGGCCTGACGCACGGGTGCCCCGGGCGGAGCCGGTTCATGCCTCCCCGAAACAGATTTTTCTAAAAGACGGCGTACCGGGGCCGGAAACAGTCGCCTTGGGCCACCAGTGCCCCCGGCCGATCAGCCGACGGCAAGGGGTTGCTCAGTCGGCCGGTTCGAGGACGAAGACCGGGATCTCCCGGGAGGTCTTCTTCTGGTAGTCCGCGTACGGCGGGAACGCGGCCACCGCCCGCTCCCACCACTGGGCCTTCTCCTCGCCCGTGACCTCACGGGCCGTCATCTCCCGCTTGACCGTCCCGTCCTGCAGCTCCACACGGGGGTGGGACCTGACGTTGAAGTACCAGACGGGATGCTTGGGCGCACCGCCGAGCGAGGCGACCGCGGCGTAGCGTCCGTCGTGCTCCACCCGCATCAGGGGTGTCTTGCGGATCTTGCCGCTCCTGGCACCCAGGGTCGTCAGCAGGATCACGGGCATCCCCGTGTCCATCAGCGTCGTCCCCTTGGTGCCGCCGGAGCTCTCGTACAACTCGACCTGTTCGCGCACCCACTGCGTCGGGCTCGGCTCGTACTCGCCCTCAAGAGGCATCAGGCTCGTCCCCTCATCGGTCCTACGGATTGCTGGCAGCCTGCTTCAACACCGGCCGCTGCCCGGATCTTCCACCCCGAGGTCTGTCCGGTCACGCGTGCCACACCGCCATCCGTACCGCCAGAGCCATGATCACGCCACTCGACAGCAGTGCCGTCAGCAGCCGCCCCCGGTGCCCCGTCAGCGCGCGGCCGAGCAGCGCGCCGCCCGTGGCGAGCAGCAACTGCCAGCTCGCGGAGGCCGCGAACGCCGCCAGGACGAAGACGCCCTGCTCCAGGGGGCGTACGGCGTCCGCCGTACGGGTGCCGAGGACCAGCGCGGCGAAATAGATCACGGTCGCGGGGTTGAGCAGGGTGATCCCGAGCAGGCCGAGATACGCCCGTGTCGCGTCGGGAACCGGCCGCTCGAGCCGGGTGGCGAGCCGGTGCTCGCGGTGGTGCCGCAGCGCCACGGCCGCACCGCGCACCGCGAGCGCGGCGAGCACCAGGGCCGAGGCCCAGCGCAGCGGACCGAGGACCGGGCGCAGCGCCGCCGCGACGGCGGCGCCGCCGACCGTGGCGAGCAGGGCGTAGAGCCCGTCGGCGGTGGCCACGCCGAGCGCGGCGCAGGCGCCGGTGCGCAGGGAGGTACGAGCGGTGAGGGAGACCAGATAGGTCGCGACCGCGCCGACCGGTACGGCGATGCCGAAGCCGGCGAGCAGGCCCGCGACGAGCGCGGCGCTCACGAGCGCGCGGGCTCGGGCCTCCGGGGACGGCCGGGCTGCTGCTGGACCCGCACCGGCAGGACGGTGGCGGAGGTCGGCGGCAGGAAGGCATCAGTCGTGAACATGCGCAGATCCTGCGGTCCCCGCCCCGGCTCCGGCAAGCGAATTTCGGCGCGGAAACTACGCTGGAAGCGTGCGGTCCGGCCAGATCCACCCCGTCACCGATGTGGCCGAACTTGTCGTGGCCGTATAGATGCCTGGGGCATCTAATGAAGATCGCCACGACGCATTCCCCGTCTGCGAGGTGCTCCATGACGGAACTGACGGAATCCACCGATCGGGCGCGTACGGGCGAGCCCGTCGCCTTCCCCCAGGACCGCAGCTGCCCCTACCACCCGCCCACCGCCTACGACGCGCTGCGCGAACGGCGCCCGCTGGCCCCGATCACCCTCTTCGACGGCAGCCCCGCCTGGCTGGTCACCGGCCATGCCGCCGCCCGGGCGCTGCTGTCCGACGCACGCCTGTCGACCGACCGCACCCGCCCGGGCTTCCCCGCGCCCACGGCCCGGTTCGCGGCGGTCCGCGACCGCCGGATCGCCCTGCTGGGCGTCGACGACCCGCGGCACCGCACCCAGCGCCGGATGATGGTCCCCTCCTTCACCCTCAAGCGCGCCGCCGAACTGCGGCCCGCCATCCAGGGGATCGTCGACGGACGGCTCGACGCGATGATCGCGCAGGGGTCGCCCGCCGAGCTGGTGAGCGCCTTCGCGCTGCCCGTGCCGTCCAGGGTGATCTGCGCGCTGCTCGGCGTGCCGTACGCCGATCACGAGTTCTTCGAGGCTCAGTCGCGCCGGCTGCTGCGCGGCCCGGAGCCGGCCGACTCGCTGGAGGCACGCGAGCGGCTGGAGACGTATCTGGGCGGGCTGCTCGACCGCAAGCGGGCGGAACGCGAGCCCGGCGACGGGATCCTCGACGAACTCGTCCACCAGCGCTGGCGCGAGGGCGAGACGGACCGCGCCGAACTGGTCTCGCTGGCGGTGATCCTGCTGGTCGCTGGCCATGAGACGACCGCCAACATGATCTCCCTCGGTACCTACACGCTGCTCCGGCACCCCGAGCGGCTGGCCGAGCTGCGCGCCGATCCCACGCTGCTGCCCGCCGCCGTCGAGGAGCTGATGCGGATGCTGTCGATCGCGGACGGACTGCTGCGGATGGCCACCGAGGACATCGAGGTGGACGGCACCACGATCCGCGCGGGCGAAGGCGTCCTCTTCGCCACCTCGGTGATCAACCGCGACGCGTCCGTCTACCCCGAGCCCGACGTGCTGGACTGGCACCGTCCGGCGCGCCATCACGTCGCGTTCGGCTTCGGTATCCACCAGTGCCTGGGCCAGAACCTGGCCCGCGCCGAGATGGAGATCGCCCTGGGCACCCTCTTCGACCGGCTGCCCGGACTGCGCCTCGCCGCCCCGCCGGAGGAGATTCCCTTCAAACCGGGCGACACGATCCAGGGGATGCTGGAACTCCCCGTGAGCTGGTAAGAGGCTCCTGCCATGCACATCGAAGAGGCTCCCGCCCTGCGCATCGACATCGACCGGGACGTCTGCATCGGGGCGGGCCAGTGCGCCCTGACCGCCCCGCGCGTCTTCACCCAGGACGACGACGGCTTCAGCATGCTGCTGCCCGGCCGTGAGGACGGCGGCGGCGACCCGATGGTGCGGCAGGCGGCCCGCGCCTGCCCGGTCAGCGCGATCACGGTCATCGAAGCGGCCCGCTGACCTCAGCCGGAGGCTGCCGGCAGGAACAGCTGCCCGGCCGGCGCGGGGGGCAGCCCGGCGTCGGCCGCGAGGTGGTCCCGGAACGCCCACTTGCGCGCGCGTACTTGGGTCGGGCCACCACACGGTCGAAGACGGCCGGGATCCGCTCCCCCGGGTCCTCGTGGCCCTCGACGGGAACAGCTGACAGAGCCGCTTGAGCGAGACCCCGGACGCGCCACGGACCTCGTCCATGACGAGAGAACCGCGCCCCGAGGCCGAGCGCGGACCGACCTTCCCGCTTGAGTAGGGTGCCCGGATGACCGAACAGGCCGGGAAGCCCTTCCTCTACGTCGTCGTCTGCGCGGCCGGTGTCGCCGCGGGCGTCAGCAAGCTGATCACCGCGGCCCAGGAACGGGACTGGGAGGTCGGGGTCCTGGCCACACCGGTCTCCCTCGGCGGGTTCTTCGACACGGCCGCGGTCGAGGCGCAGACCGGCCGCCCCGTCCGCTCGGCCTGGCGCACCCCCGCCGAACCGCGTCCCTTCCCGGCGCCGGACGCCGTGGTCGTCGCGCCCGCCACCTTCAACACCGTCAACAAGTGGGCGGCCGGCATCGCCGACACCCTCGCCCTCGGCACCCTGTGCGAGGCCGCGGGGCTGGGCGTGCCGATCGCCGTCCTGCCCTGTGTGGCGGACGCGCTGGCCGCCCATCCCGCCTACCAGGGCAGCCTGCTGCGCCTGCGCGGGATGGGCGTCCGGTTCGGCGCGCCCTACTCGGGCGAGCCCGACGCGTCGGGCCGACGGCCGGAGTTCCCCTGGGAGCACGCCCTGGACCTGCTGGACGAGGCGCGGTGACGGCGGTCCGGCGGTCCGGCCGGCCCCCTCACCGCGCCTTGCGCACGTAGCCGCTGCTGCCCGGGGTCGACACCGCGCGGTCCCGGCGCACGATGCTCAGTCGGCCGCCGAAGCCGTCGACGGCCTTGCGCAGCCCCTTGTCCGTGTACTCGACGACGACGACCCGGTCGTCGAACGCCTTCGCGTACGCGCCGCACTCGTCGAACTCCGCGCACTCCTCGGCCACCGCGAAGTCGAGCCCGGCCCGCCCGCGCCGCCCGATCAGCTCCGCGGTGTTCTTCTGACCGATCGCCAGGTGCCGGGCGTGGGCGCGCCGGGAGAGCAGGGCCATGAAGGCCACCGCGTCGTCGGCGGTCAGCAGGTCGTGCGAGCGGCTGTAACTGTCGTAGTTGTCCGGCTCGACGGCGTCGTAGCCCTTGTCCGCGCAGCCGTCGATCCAGCGGTCGACCCGCCGCGCGACGCGCTCCCGCTTGGCCGGGGTGCCGATGTCGAGCAGCGGTTCGTCCCAGTCCTCGTCGATGACCACCTTGCCGTCGGCGTCCCGCAGCAGCAGGTCGGCGGGCCAGGAACGGCGCTCCTCCGGCTGGGCCTGGAAGGCGTTCACGTAGCAGATGTTGTACAGGCCGGGCGCCGGGGAAGAGGACCGGTCGCGGCTGACGACACGGACGCCGGCCGGCGGGGGATAGGCGCCGCCGATCTGGTAGTCGAAACCGGCGTGCGGCGGTGGCAGCCGAACGCTCGCCGGGGGCGCGGCGGCCGCGGACCGGGACGGCCGCGGCGAGGCCGTGTTCTTGTCGTCGTCGGTCCCGCACCCGGCCGACCCCGCGGCCAGCGCGAGGGCGAGCAGGACGGTGCCCGCGGCCGTCCCGGGACTTCCGACGCGGGTAACACCCCTGGTGGGCATGTCCGCTCCATCGATCGCGGGTACGACCCCGCCTCGGACCGACACGGTGGTCCTGGCGACTCGGGCCGGGCTGAGACGGTGTCCGTACCGGCTGGGCGCACCTCTGGTCGCCGCGCGGTGCGCGCCGGCACTCCGAAAGATCCAAGCGCCCGCGCACCGTCACCGTCAAGTCGGGCCGTACGGCGTCGTACGCTCCCCAGTGGTAACCGACCCGAAGGCAGGAGCAGCAACGATGCAGTACGTGAAGCTCGGTTCGACGGGCCTGGACGTGTCGCGGATCTGTCTGGGCTGCATGACCTACGGCGTGCCCGACCGCGGCGTCCACGAGTGGACCCTCGACGAGGAGGCGTCACGTCCGCTGATCCAACAGGCGCTGGACGCGGGCATCAACTTCTTCGACACCGCCAACGTCTACTCCGACGGGACCAGCGAGGAGATCGTCGGCAAGGCGCTGCGCGACTTCGCCGACCGCGACGAGATCGTGCTCGCCACCAAGGTGCACGGCCGGATGCGGCCCGGGCCCAACGGGGGCGGCCTGTCGCGCAAGGTGATCATGACAGAGATCGACCACAGCCTGCGCCGCCTCGGCACCGACTACGTCGACCTCTACCAGATCCACCGCTACGACCACGCCACCCCGGTCGAGGAGACGATGGAGGCGCTGCACGACCTGGTCCGGGCGGGCAAGGTGCGCTACATCGGGGCGAGTTCGATGTATGCCTGGGAGTTCTCCAAGGCGCAGTACACCGCCGACCTGAACGGCTGGACCAGGTTCGTCTCCATGCAGAACCACTACAACCTCCTCTACCGCGAGGAGGAGCGGGAGATGCTGCCGCTCTGCGCGGACCAGGGCGTCGGCGTGCTGCCCTGGAGCCCGCTCGCCCGCGGCCGGCTCACCCGCGACTGGGGCACCGTCACCGAGCGCAGCTCCAGCGACAACTTCGGCAACCGCCTGTACCTGGAGAGCGACCGTTCGATCGTCGAGGCCGTGACCCGGATCGCCGGCGACCGGGGCGTCCCGCGGGCCCGGGTCGCCCTCGCCTGGCTGCTGCACCAGGACACCGTGGCGGCCCCCATCGTCGGCGCGGCCCGGCCGCAGCACATCGAGGACGCGGTGGCCGCCGTCGAACTGGAGCTGAGCGAGAAGGAGATCGAGGAGCTGGAGCAGCCCTACACCCCGCGCGAGATCAGCGGCCACTGACGGTCAGTGGGGTCCGTGCGGCGCGAACTCGGTGCCGCACGGACCGGCGCCCTCGCTCCTCGGCAGCGGAACCCGCTCGCCCGCCATGGACAGCGTCCGGCAGTGGCCGCCGATGCGCTGCGTGGAACGGGCGGTGGCCGACGTAGTGGCCGATGAACGAGCGGCGGAAGCGGTCGGCCGTACGGTTGGGCTCCGAACCGTGCACCAGGCTGCCGTTGACAGGACGTCGCCCGGTGCCATGTCCACCGGTACGGCGCGCTCAGACCGGGCGGCGGCGGGATGTACTCCCGGGCGAACGACAGCTCAGCGTCGGCCTCCTCGGGGTAGAAGACGTCCATGACGGCGGATGCTCGCCGACGCGCGCTGGACCGGTAGCGGCGCGCCGCCCGCCCCCGAGCCTCCGGGTGACGACCCGGTCGCCGTCGCGCACGGCGGAGCGGCACGCGAGCCGGCCCTGTGCGCGCTGGAGGAGGTCGTACTGCTCCCGGCCGCCGGCGCCCGGGAGCCGACACCGGCGCCCGGCGTCGACGGGCGGGTGCTCCGCGCGCAGGAGTTGATCGCCGCCGCCCCCGGGCGCCCCGCACACCGTCCGCTCGCTCGCCGAGGACGTCGCGCTGTCGCCTTCCCTGTTCGCGCACCTGTTCACCGAGCAGACCGGCCGGTCGCCGATGCGCGCGCTGCGCGAGGCCCGGCTGCTTCATGCCGCCCGGCTGCTGGAGGGCTGCGACCTGACCGTCGAACGGGTGGCCGCGGCCTCCGGATTTCCCAGCCCCTTCCACTTCCACCGGGTGTTCCGTGAACGGTCCGGGCTGCCGCCGGGGGCGTATCGATCGCGCAAATGGCCAAGCGTTTTGCGGCGGTGGCAGGGTCCGGTGGGGATCGACTGACATTTCGTCAATAGCACAGGGTGGCCGAGTAATAGCAAAACCGGTTGTGATCTCTTGTTCCGGCGTGCCGGATTGTGCGAAGGTGTGCGCTGTCGGCGCGCGGACCATTACTTTTTCCTGCGCGCACGCGGCCGCTCCGATGAACCTCTCGGGCTTCAAAAGAGCTGCCGAAGGGGACGTTCGAGCTGCCGAACCATGTACGGGCCGGATCGATCCGGCCCTCTGTTTATTGGTATGGACTAGATACTGTGTTGCGTCTCGGAGGAATGCAGCCGTGAATGAGGCAGGCCCCTCGAATTCCCCCACCCCTGTCCGGCCGTACGACGTCACGGACGAGCAGCTGAGTGCCGAACTCAAGAAGTGGACGGGAACGACGCCCGCGCTGCACCCCGTCGGCGAACTCCTCGACCGGCACTGGGAAGCGGCCTTCGCCTACGCACGGCTGTGCACCGACGGACCGCGCGCCGCCGGGATGCTCACCACCGCCACATTCACCCGGCTCTTCGGGGAATCGCTGCGGCAGAACGGCCCGACCTCCGCCTGGCGGCCCCAACTGCTGGTCACCGTCCGGCGCATCGCGGCGGAGTGGGACACCGACGGCCGCCGCGAACTCCTCCACCCCGACCTGCGCTCCGGCACCGGCGCCGGGGACCGTGCGGCGGCCCGGCTGCTGCCGCCCGCGAACCGGCGCCTGCTGTCCCGCGCGTTCCAGCGGCTGCCGCAGTCCGCTCGCGCCCTGCTGTGGCACAGCGAGGTCGAGACCGAACCGCTCGCCATACCGGCCGGACTCCTCGGTCTGGACGAGGAGGGCGCCCACGTCGAACTCGGCCGGGCCCGGGACCGGCTGCGTGAGGAATGCCTGCAGGTCCACCGCGAACTCGCCCCGCAGGACGAGTGCCTGCGCTACATCCGGATGCTCGACGTGACCTTCCGGCGCGGCGTCGGCCTCGACCCGGACCTCCAGCGGCACCTCAGCGGCTGCACGCACTGCAGTCACACCGCCGACCAGCTCGACCGGTTCAACGGCGTCCTCGGCGTCGCCCTCGCCGAGGCGGTACTCGGCTGGGGCGCACAGGCCTATGTGGAGGCGCGAGCGCGACGGACCGAGGGCCCCGAGGACGCCGAGGGCACCGAGCGGGCCGGCGCACCGGAACATTCACACCCGACGGCCACGGCACCCATCGGGGGCGAGCCCTTCGAAGCATCGGCGGACGGTGACTTCTTCGCGTCCACCGCGGCCGGATCGGCGGTGGCTGATGTCTTCGCGTCCATGACGGCGGCAGACTCGGCGCAGGGGGACTTCTCCGCGTTCACGTCAGCCGGACCGGACGCAGCCGACGCCTTCGGCCCCACGGGAGCCGCCGCTGCCACGCCGGGCGACAAGCCGGACCGCACAGCCCCAGGCTTCCGTTCCCGCCGCACGGCCCCTGGCTCCCGCTCCCGTCGCTCGGCTCCGGGACCCCGCACCGGCTCGCGTCACCCGACCCCCGGATCGCCCCGCTCCGCGCAGCGGGCCGCCCGGCGTGCTCGTCGACGTAACCTCGCGCTGGCCGTGGCGACCGTGAGCGGCTTCGTGGTGCTGCCGCTGGTGCTGTGGTCCGTACTGTCCTCGGGGGAGGGCGCCACGGCCTCCGGGAGGAAACCCGGCGAGGGGGCGGGCTCCGGCTCGCCGACGCCGGGGGCCTCCTGGATCGGGACGAGCGCGACCTCCCAGAGCATCGTGCGCGGCCGGCTGCGCAACGTCGCGTCCGGGCTGTGCGTCGGCATCGTCAGCGGCAAGGCCGTCCAGGGCGCGGAGACCGAGCTCGTCAAGTGTTCCTCGGCGGCGAGCCGGCAGTGGACGTACGAGACCAGCGGACTGCTGCGCAGCGCCGCCGCCCCCGAACTCTGCCTGGACTCCCACCTCGGCTACTCGGTCCGGCTCGCCCCGTGCACGGGCCCGACCCAGCCCAGCGCGAAGAACGTCCGCTACGAGTTCACCGCCAAGGGCGCGCTCGTACCGCTCTGGAACCGCGACCTGGCCCTCACCCCCGCCGCCACCGACGGCGCGGGCGCCCTCGTCCTGAAGACCCGCGCCGACACCCCCGTCCAGTACTGGACGATCGACACGTCCAAGCCCGACCCGCAGATGCTGGCGGTCAACTGGGACGCGGAGAGCACCCCGTCGCCCACCGCCGGCACCGGCTCCGCCCCCGGGGCGACGCGCACCCCGTCGCCGACCCCCTCGGCGACCGGGCCGACCGCGCGACCGGCACCGTCGCGATCCGGCTCGGCCGACCCCTGCGACCGATCCCCCTACTCCTGCTACCCGGACGGCCGGGACGGGGGCTGGGACCACCACCACGACTACGGCTCGGGCGGTGGCCGCGGCGGCCGTTGAGGAACGGCGCGCGAGGACTCACGCGGTCCCCGCCGCGCCCAGGAACTGCGCCCAGTCGCCCTGCGGTGCCTGGCCCGGCGAGAGCGTGCGCAGCTTGCGCAGGACCGCCGGGTCCTGGGCCTCCAGCCAGGCCACCAGCTGCTTGAAGGACACGAACCGCACCTCGTCGTACTCGGCCATCCGGCCGATGGCCTCCTCGACGGCGTCCATGTATATGCCGCCGTTCCAGCGCTCGAAGTGATTGCCGATGAAGAAGGGCGCGCGGTTGCTCTCGTACGCGCGGCGGAAGCCGGCCAGGTAGGTGTCGCGGGCCTGGGTGCGCCAGGCGTCGTACTGGGAGCGGTCGCCCAGCGGGTTACCGGCGGACTGGTTGTACATCATGTTGTAGTCCATCGACAGGACCTGGAAGGAGTGGCCGGAGAAGGGTATGGACTGCAGCGGGAAGTCCCAGATCCGGCCGCCCTGCACCTTGCCGGGCCAGACCTGCAGTCCGCCCGGGGAGCTGGCGTCGTACTTCCAGCCCAGCGCCGCCGCCGTGGGCAGCAGCGCGGTCTGGCCCTCCAGGCACGGGGTGCGGCCGCCGATCAGCTCCTTGCGGTAGTCGAACGGCAGCGGTTCGAGGTCGGTGAAGCCGGTGTTGGTCTTCCACTCGGTGACGAAGCGGACGGCCTGGTCGATCTCGCTCTTCCACTCGGCGCCGGTCCAGTTGCGCACCCCGTCCGCGCCGCAGAAGTGCCCGTTGAAGTGCGTGCCGATCTCGTGGCCCTCCAGCCAGGCCGAACGGACCTGCTGGATCGTGGCATGGATGTGCCGGTCGGCGAGATAGCCGATCGCGGAGGCGCCGACGGCGTGCCGCGGCGGGTGGTACAGGGTCTTCTTGGACTCGGGGAGCGTGTAGATGCCGCTCAGGAAGAAGGTCATCGCCGCGCCGTGGTCGGCGGCCACCTTGCGGAACCGCGAGAAGAGCTGGTTGCTGATCTCGCCCGCGCCGTCCCAGGAGAACACCACGAACTGCGGCGGCCGCGTCCCCGGCTTCATCCGCACGGCCTTCGGCTGCTTGGGCTGGGCGCCGGTGTCCGCGGTGGAGCCGTCGCCGATGAGCTTCACCGGCGGGGCGGCCTGCGTGGTGTGCCCGCCCTCCTCGGGGCTCTCGCCGCCCACGGACAAGCCTCCGGCCGAGCAGGCCGAAAGGGCACCGAGCGCGCCCGCCGTCGCCCCCGCGGTCAGCAGACGCCTGCGTGAGATGCCGCTCATGTTCGTCCCCGATTTCCTCGTCGCGGCCCCGTGCGGAGCCTTTGTGCCGTGCGGTCGAGGGATTCGATGGGCGGATCCGCAGGAAAGATCGGAGCGATCGGGGGCTGTTGCCGTCCTGTGACACTCGGGCCGGGGACCTGGACGGCGACATGACGAACCCCGCTGCCCGGGGGAGAGGGCAGCGGGGTCCGGGACCGGTGGTTCAGGCGCCCGTGCCGGGGCCGAACACCATGAGGAAGACGGAGGAGGCGTTGCCGGAGACCGGCACCTCGCCCGCCGTCCACTTGACCGTGAGGTGGTCCCGCTCGTCCGGCGGGGTGACCAGCAACGAGGCGGGCGTCGCCGTCTTCGCGCCGCTGATCTCGGGGTTGGAGAAGGTCAGCCCCGCCCAGGCGCTCTTCCCGGGCTTCAGCGTGACCGTCACGGGGGTGCCCGAGGACCGCTTGGGGTCCGGGCCGAGCTGACTGCCCGACGCGCTGACGAAGGCGGCGCCGGGATAGCCGCGCAGCGTGCAGCTGCGCGACGACTTGTTGGTGAGCACGATCGGGAAGTTCTCCTGACCCGCGCCCGGGTTGTTGCGGCCCACGGACGCGCTCAGCTCGGAGGTGTGGCAGCGCGTGCTCAGGGCCGCGCCGGCCGTACCGCTGTGCGTGGAGCCGGTCGTCGTGGGGGCGGCGGACGCGGTCCCACCGGTCGGGGTCGAGCCGGTGTCGGACGCGGGTGCGGCGGAGGATTCCGGCTTCTCGGTCGCCGGTGCCGCCGTGCCCGACGCCGTCTTCGAGGGCTGGGTCTGGTTCGTGGCACTGCCGCAGGCGGTCAGGAGGCCCAGTACGGCGACCGAACCCGCGAGCAGGGCCCCGCGCTGCAAGGACCGGGGTGTGTGCACCATGTCTGTCAACACTCCTGGATCTTCAGGGCACGCGTGTGGCGCGCGCCCGCGGCGCCGTGTGCGCCGTCATGGGACTCCGATGCACGGGCCACCGGAAAGGTTCGCGGCCCGCTCGGTTTTTTCTACCGTCTTTTGCCCTCAGGTGACCCGGAGCGAGCGCAGTATTCCGTCGGTTGCGTCGTCGTGACCGTGCCGGCGCACCTGTACGTACACCTGGGGCTGCTTCGCGCCGGACGCCGGGGCGAGCGCGGCCTCCGCTATCGAGCCGCCGTCCGCGCAGCCGCTCCAGGTGCGGACCCGGCCGTGCCAGTCGGTACTGGTGAAGGCGCGGTTTCCGGCGTAGTGGCAGCCGGAGTGGGCGAGGGCGTTCACCCGGGCGGTGACATCGCCGTGCTCGCTCAGACCGATGAAGACGCCGTTCACCGGAGCCGTCAGATCCGGCCACTTCGCCAGGTCGTCGGCGACCTCCAGCCCGGGCTCGTGCCCGGAGCCCAGGCCCAGGGCCCGCGGATTCCATCCGGAGTCGCGCAGCTGACGGCCCCAGCCTGCGGGCACCACGGCCGCGATCCGGCCGGTCGCGTCCGACACCCGGACCGAGTCGGCCGGGGCGTCGTGGTGCATCAGGGTCACCGCCACGGCCGTGCCGCCGGCCGCGAGGACCGCCGCGACGGTGAGGGTGACGACGTTGAGTCTCCTTCTGACGCCGTCGAGCCTGCGGCGCGTCCGGCGCGTCCGGCGTGCCGGGGCACGGGCGGCCAGCCGGTCCAGCTCGTCCGCGAGGTCCCGGGCGGCCGGCCAGCGCCGCTCGCGGTCCGGCTCCAGCGCCCGCATCAGGGCGCGCTGCACATCGTCACCGAGCTCCGGACGCAGCCGCTGCGGGCGTACGACCTGGCCCGGCGCGGCCGGCACCGTCCCGGTGACCAGCTCGTAGCCGACCGCGCCCAGGCTGTACACGTCGGCCCGCGCGTCGATGCCCTCGCCGGGCTCGGCCTGCTCCGGCGGCTGGTAGCCGGCCGAGCCGGCGGCCAGGGTGAGCCCCGAGGCCTGAGCCAGGCTCTTGGCCAGCCCCAGGTCGGCCAGCAGGACGCGGTCGGTGCCGCCCGGCCCCGTACGCAGCAGGATGTTGCTCGGCTTGATGTCCCGGTGGACGATGCCCGCCTCGTGCAGCGCCGCCGCGCTCCGGGCGGCCTGCGCCGTCAGCCGCAGCGCCTCGGGGACCGGGAGCGGGCCCGCGTTCAGCCGGTCGGCGAGGGTGCCGGCGTCGGCGTACTCCATCACGAAGTACGGCCTGCCGTCCGGCAGTTCACCGATGTCGTAGACCTGCACGACCCGCTTGGAGTCGGCCTTGCGCAGCAGCCGCGCCTCGGACAGGAACCGGTCCCGGATGTCGAGCCGGTGGGACCAGTTGTCGGCGAGCACCTTGACGGCCACCGGGGCCTGCAGTACGTCGTCGTGGGCGAGCCAGACGGTACCGAAGGCGCCGGTGCCCAGAGGCCGTTCGAGACGGTAGCGGCCGATCCGCTCCGGGGAGTGCATGCGACTATCATGCCTGGCCTGAGATCGACTCCGAGGGGGACCTGGCGTGCACGACGCGGCGCTGACCGAAGACCTCGCCCGGCGGGCCGCCGCGGGCGACCCGGCGGCCCTGGACCGGCTGCTCTCCGAGGTCCGGCCCGAGGTCGTGCGGCGCTGCGGGCGCTTTCTGCCCTGCCGGGAGGACGCCGAGGAGGCCGCCCAGGACGTGCTGCTCCAGGTCGCCCGGAAGATATCCACCTTCGAGGGCCGCAGCCGCTTCAGCACCTGGCTGTACACGGTCGTCGCGAACTGCGCCCGGCAGAAGTACCGCGAGCTCAAGCGGCGCGCCGCCGAGCAGCCCACCGCCATCGAGCCGTCCGCGTACGTCGATCCGCGCACCACCAGCGTGATCGCCGGCTCCCGGGTGGACCTGCTGGAGGCGCTGGACCGGCTGGAGCGGGAGCACCCGCACCTGGTCGCGCCGCTGGTCTACCGCGACATCTGCCAACTGGAGTACGCCGAGGTCGCCGAGCGGGTCGGCATTCCGCTCGGCACGCTGAAGTCGCGGCTGCACGAGGCGCGCAAGCAGGTCCGGTCCTGGCTGACGGCCGGCTGACCCGGCCTTTCACCCGGCTTGTCGTGCCTACTCCTCCTCGACCAGGGTCACCTCCGCCCAGATCGTCTTGCCCTCCGCCGTGTGCCGGCTGCCCCAGCGCTGGGTGAGCTGGGCGACCAGGAGCAGCCCGCGGCCGCCCTCGTCCCAGGTCTTGGCCCGGCGCAGGTGCGGGGCCGTGTGGCTGGTGTCGGACACCTCACAGATCAGCGTGGCCGCGTCGTGGATCAGCCGCAGCCGGATGGGGTGCGAGCCGTACCGGATGGCGTTGGTGACCAGCTCGCTCACCACCAGCTCCGTGGTGAACGCGGCCTCGCTCAGCGACCAGGTGTCCAGCTGCTCCACGACCTGCTTGCGGATCGGGGCGACCAGCGCCGGATCGGCCGGGATGTCCCAGGTGGCCACCTGGGAGGCGGGCAGCCCCTGGGTACGGGCCAGCAGCAGGGCCACGTCGTCCTGGGCGCCGCCCGGCGGGAGCAGGGCCGCAAGCACCCGGTCGCAGGTCTCCTCCAGCGACTCCGTGTACGCGGCGAGCGCCCCGAACAGCAGCCGCTGACTGGCCTCGACGTCCCGTTCCCGGGTCTCGATCAGACCGTCGGTGTACAGCGAGAGCACGGTGCCCTCGGGCAGCTCGACCTCGGTGCTCTCGAAGGGCAGCCCGCCCAGCCCGAGCGGGGGTCCCGGCGGCAGGTCGAGCTGTCGGGGCGGTTCGCCGGGCGGCACCAGCACCGGCGCGGGATGCCCGGCGCGGGCCAGGGTGCAGCGGCGCGAGACCGGGTCGTACACGGCGTACAGGCAGGTCGCGCCCACCTCGCCCGGGCTGCCGGTGCCGCCCGCCTCCTCGGACAGCCGGACCACCAGGTCGTCGAGATGGGTGAGCAGCTCGTCCGGGGCCAGGTCGATGTCGGCGAGGGTGCGCACCGCCGTGCGCAGCCGGCCCATGGTGGCCGAGGCCTCGATGCCGTGGCCGACGACGTCCCCGACGATCATGGCGACCCGCAGTCCGGACAGCGGGATCACGTCGAACCAGTCGCCGCCCACCCCGGCGCGCGCCGCCGGCAGATAGCGGGAGGCGGCCCGCACGGCGGCCGTGCGCGGCAGCGTGCGGGGCAGCAGGCTGCGCTGGAGGGCCAGGGCGGTCTCGCGCTCGCGGGAGTAGCGGCGGGCGTTGTCGACGCAGACCGCGGCGCGGGCGGTGATCTCCTCGGCCAGCAGCACGTCGTCCTCGGTGAAGGCTTCGAGACGTCGGTGGCGGGCGAGTACCGCGACCCCGAGGGTCAGGCCGCGGGCCCGGATCGGCACGGACATCACGGAGTGGATGCCGAACTCGCGCACCCGCTCGCCCCGCGCGGTGTCCGCGGCCAGCCACTGCTCCAGGTCGGAGGGTACGGAGGCGACGATCGTGCGGCCCGCCATGAGCGAGGCGGCCTGCGGGGACGTGGCGGGGTAGACCGCGATGTGCCCCGGCTTGATCACCGCCTCGGGAGTGTCTTGGAGCACCGACTGGTGCGCGGCCCGGCGCAGCGAGACCGGCGCGGTGATCCGTGCCGGCGGCTCGGCGCCGTTCTCCTGCGGATCCAGCAGGTCGACCCGGACGAAGTCGGCGAGCACCGGCACGCACACCTCCGCCAGCTCCTGGGCGGTCCGGGTGACGTCGAGGGTGCTGCCGATCCGCACGCTCGCCGTGTTGACCAGTTGCAGCCGCTCCCGGGCCCGGTAGTTGTCGGTGAAGTCGTGGGCCGCCAGGCACACGCCGCGCACCCGGCCGTCGGCGTCGGTGATCGGGGCCATCCGGGCCAGCCAGGAGTGCGGCCGCTCCTCGCCGGCGGCGGGCAGGTGCGCCTGGACGTCGACGGGGCAGCCGGTGGTGAGCACCCGGAGCAGGGCCCGTTCGAGGGCCTCGCTCTGCGGCTTGCCGCCGATCTCCGACGCCCGCAGCCCCCGGGTGCGCTCCGCGGAGAGATCGATCACCGCTTCCATTGCCTCGTTCATGGTGCGCAGCCGCAGCCTGTCGTCGTAGAGCGCGACCGCGCACGGCGCCTGGATCAGGGCGGCGTTGGACAGCGGGTCGTCCGGGGCGGGGGCGGTGCCGGCCTCCAGCGGCGTGACGACGAGCCAGTCGGCGGGGCGGTCGTCGTGCGGCGGGCGGTGGTGGGCGAGCACCCACACCGACACCGTGTGACCGTCGCGGTGGCGCAAATCGACCGTCCCGGTCCAGCGCGGTCCGGCGGGCACCGCCGGGTGGCCGCCGCCGGCCAGCAGTTCCGTGGCGGGGCGGCCCACGGTCTCGGCGGCCGTGTGACCGAGCAGCCGACGAGCCCCCTCGTTCCACGCGACCAGGACACCGTCGTCGTCGATGACAGCCCGGGCCGTAGCCGCATCGTCGAACGGATAGACCGGGCTCATCGTCGCCACTCCCGAGCGCACACTCACAGTGAACATGCGAGTCACTTGTGTTCCAGCCTAGTCCGTCCGGCCCGCGCGCGGAGGGCAACTACGAGCGACCCGAGCGACCCGCCCGGCTGGTCAAGAGGCCGATTCGGCCGTTGTCGAGCACGGGTCAGGGGCAGGTGATGGCACTCTTGACGGCCCGGTGTGGTACTCCGTCAGAATCTGTTTGCTCGCGATGAGTTGTGAGTACTTCTGGGCCCTGATGAGGGAGAGCCGTCATGACGGTCACTCGCAGATCGGTTGTGGTCGCCGCCACCGCAGCGTCGGCGGCCGGAGCGCTGCCAGGAGTTCCGGGCGCGTGGGAGGGCGGGGCGTCGGGGGAGGGCGGTGGAGGAGGTGGAGGAGGAGGTGCCGGCGGGCGCCGCACGATCCCGCTGCGGGACGGCTGGCGCTTCGCGTTGGTCGACCCGGACGGGAGCGCCGACCCGACCGACGCCTGTGCCGACCCCGGGTACGACGACTCGGCCTGGCGCCGGGTGGCGGTGCCCCACGACTGGAGCATCGAGCGGACGCCCACCACGGAGCACGGAACGACGAGCGGCACCGGGTTCCTGCCGGGCGGCCTCGGCTGGTACCGGATCGCCTTCACGCTGCCGCCCGACTACGCCGGCAAGCGGGTCTCGGCGGAATTCGACGGCGTCTACATGGACGCGTACGTCTACTGCAACGGCACCGAGGTCGGCCATCACCCCTACGGCTACACCGGCTTCGCCCTCGACCTCACCGGTCTGCTGCACGCCGACGGCCGCACCGAGAACGTCCTCGCGGTCCGGGTCCGCAACCGGCTGCCCAGCAGCCGCTGGTACTCTGGCAGCGGCATCTACCGCGAGGCCCGCCTGCTGGTCACCGAGCCCGTGCACGTGGCTCGGTGGGGCACTCGGGTCAGCACGCCGGACATCACCGCCGAGCGGGCCGTGGTGCGGGTGCGCACCTCGGTGGTCGACGAGTCAGGCGCCGGCGCCGACGTCGAGATCCGCTCCCGGATCGTCGGCCCCGACGGACGTACCGCCGCCCGTACGTCCTCCACCGTCACGGTCGCGGACCGGGCCGAGGCGACCCATGAACTCACCGTCGCGAAACCCGCGTTGTGGGACTTCGAGGCCCCGCACCGCTACACCCTGGAGACCGAACTCCGCGTCGGCGGCACACTCACCGACACCTGCCGCACCACGTTCGGGATCCGCACCTACCGCTTCGACCCCGACGAGGGTTTCTCGCTCAACGGAGTCCCCGCCAAGGTGAAGGGCGTCGACCTCCACCACGACCTGGGCGCGCTGGGCGCGGCGATCAGCATCGACGCGGTGCGCCGGCAGATGACCCTCATGAAGTCGATGGGCGTCAACGCCCTGCGCACCTCGCACAACCCGCCCTCGCCGCAGATGATCCAGGCCTGCGAGGAACTGGGCATCGTGCTGATGGTGGAGGCCTTCGACTGCTGGCGGACCGGCAAGACCACCTACGACTACGGGCGGTTCTTCGACGAGTGGTGCGAGCGGGACGCCACCGAGATGGTCCTCGCCGCCCGCAACTCGCCCGCCGTCGTGCTGTGGTCCATCGGCAACGAGATCCCGGACTCCAACAGGACGGCCGGGCTCACGATGGCCGACCGGATCATCGGCGCGATCAGGGCCGCCGACGACACCCGCCCCGTCGTGATCGGCTCGAACAAGTACCACTCGGTCCCGGCCAAGGGCTCGGCGGCCGACCTGATGCTCGCCAAGCTCGACGGCCTCGGCCTGAACTACAACACCGCCCGGTCGGTGGACGCCCTGCACGCGGCCTACCCGCACCTGTTCCTCTTCGAGTCCGAGTCCTCGTCGGAGACCTCGACCCGGGGCGCGTACCAGGAGCCGGAGCACCTGAACACCGGCGAGAACCACACGCCGGGCCGGCGCGCCACCTCCTCCTACGACAACAACCTCGCCTCCTGGACGATGAGCGGCGAATACGGGCACAAGAAGGACCGGGACCGGAAGTGGTTCGCGGGACAGTTCCTGTGGTCGGGCATCGACTACATCGGCGAGCCCACGCCGTACGACGTCTTCCCGGTCAAGGCGTCCTTCTTCGGCGCGGTCGACACGGCCGGCTTCCCCAAGGACATGTATCACCTCTTCCGCAGCCGGTGGACGACCGAGCCGATGGTGCACCTGGTGCCGATGACCTGGAACCACGAGCCGGGGGACACGGTCCAGGTGTGGGCGTACGCGAACGTCGCCTCCGTCGAGCTGTTCCTCAACGGACGGTCCCTGGGCACCAGGGAGTTCGACACCAAGCACACCACCGACGACCGCGCCTATCTGGAGACCACCGAGGCCACCGGCGACGACAGGACGGTCACCGGCGGCCCCTACCCGGGCAGTTACACAAGCCCCAACGGCAGCGCGGGCAAACTACACCTCACCTGGAACGTGCCTTACGAACCCGGTGAGCTGAAGGCGGTGGCACGGCGGGGCGGCACGGTGGTCGCGACGGACGTGCTGCGCACCGCCGGAGCCCCGCACGCCGTGCGCCTGACCGCCGACCGTTCCTCCCTCGCCGCCGACGGCCGTTCGCTGGTCTTCGTGACCGCCGACATCGTCGACGCCCACGGGGTCGTGGTCCCGGACGCCGAGCACCTCATCGCCTTCGAGGTGACCGGCGGCTCCCTGGCCGGAGTCGACAACGGCCGCGAGGAGAGCGCCGAGCGCTACCAGGCGAGCACCCGCACCGCCTTCCACGGCAAGGCCCTCGCGATCGTCCGCTCCGGCACCGAGCCCGGCGCGCTCAAGGTGACGGGGCGCGTGGAGGGCCTGCGCAGGGGCACGGTCACCGTGCGCACCACGCCGGCCCACTCGGTCGCCCGCACCCCCGCCCCCGACTTCCGGCCCGACCCTCCCGCGCCCCCGAACCACCCGTCCGCGGACGCGAGTTATTCCGGCCGCCCCGACACCCTGCCCGCCGCCATGCTGGACGGCGACGCGGCGACCGGCTGGTCCAACGCCTTCGCCAAGTCGGCGACGGCCCTGCTGCCCGCCTTCGACGGAGCCCGCCCGAAGGACTGGGTCTCGGTCGACTTCGGCCGTACCCGCTCCTTCGACCGGGCGGCGGTCTCCTTCACGGTGGACGCGACACACACGCTGCCCGCGTCGGTCGAGGTCGCGGTGGGGGACGGGCACACCTACGTGCCGGTGCGGGGCGCGAGCGTGGACTGGGCCACGGACTCGGACGCCCCGACGCTGATCACCTTCGCCCCGGCGAGCGGCTCCCGGATCCGGCTGACCCTGACGAGCGCGCACCCGGGTGAGGCCCAAGGGGCGGTGCGGATCAGCAGGTTGGAGGTCTAAGGGCCGCCCGGCGGATCAGGGCGCGGGAGCGCGTCGGCGCTCCGGCGGGAATGCGCCGGCGGTCCGACAGGATTGAGTCAGCGGTCCGGACGGGAACGCGGTGCTCCTCGATTCCGTCCCGTTCGGACCGTTGACGGGATGTCATGTCTCGAACACCATGATCTGGACCGAGCGTGGGAGCGCTCCCACCGATCCGGGAGCCCGACTTCCGAGGAGCACCGACATGCACCGACCCAGAACCGCCCTGCTCGCCGTGACGGCCCTCCTCGCGGCGGCGTTGGCCGCCCTGCCTGCCGCCCCGGCCGGCGCCGACGAGGTCGAGCAGATCAAGAACGGCACCTTCGACACCGGCACCGCCCCCTGGTGGACGACGAGCAACGTCACCGCGGGCCCGAGCGACGGACGGCTGTGCGCCGACGTACCGGGCGGCACGACGAACCGCTGGGACGCCGCCGTCGGGCAGAACGACATCACGCTGGTCAAGGGGGAGTCGTACAAGTTCGCGTTCACGGCGTCCGGCGCGCCCGAGGGGCATGTGCTGCGGGCGATCGTCGGGCTGCAGGTGTCGCCGTACGACACCTGGCACGAGGTCAGCCCGCAGTTGAGCGCCGCGGGTGACCACTACTCGGCCACCTTCACCTCGCCCGTCGACACCGCGCAGGCCCAGGTCGCCTTCCAGGTCGGGGGCGGCGCCGACGCCTGGCGGTTCTGCCTGGACGACGTGTCGTTGCTCGGCGGGGTGCCGCCGGACGTGTACGAGCCGGACACCGGGCCGCGGGTCAGGGTGAACCAGGTCGCCTACCTGCCGTCCGGGCCGAAGAACGCCACCCTGGTCACCGGCGCCACGACCAGGCTGCCCTGGCGGCTGAGGGACGCCGACGGCACGACGGTCGCCCAGGGCTGGACGGTCCCGCGCGGCACCGACGCCTCCTCCGGGCAGAACGTCCACTCCATCGACTTCGGCGCGTACCGCGGGCGCGGCGAGGCCTTCACGCTGGTCGCCGACGGCGAGACGAGCCACCCCTTCGCCATCGGAACCCGCGCCTACGAACGGCTGCGCCTCGACTCGCTGAAGTACTACTACACACAGCGCAGCGGCATCGAGATCCGCGACGCGCTCCGGCCCGGCTACGGCAGGCCCGCCGGTCACGTGGGCGTGGCTCCCAACAAGGGCGACACGCAGGTGCCCTGCCGGCCGGGCGTGTGCGACTACACCCTCGACGTCACCGGCGGCTGGTACGACGCCGGCGACCACGGCAAGTACGTGGTCAACGGGGGTATCTCCACCTGGGAGTTGCTGAGCACCTACGAACGCTCCCTGCCGGCCCGCACCGGGCGGCCGGCCCGGCTGGGCGACCGCACCCTCGCCCTCCCCGAGAGCGGCAACAAGGTGCCCGACATCCTGGACGAGGCCCGCTGGGAGCTGGAGTTCCTGCTGAAGATGCAGGTCCCGGACGGGCGGCCGCTGGCCGGCATGGCGCACGCCAAGATCCATGACGCGCAGTGGACCGGCCTGCCGCTGCTGCCCAGTGACGACCCGCAGCAGCGTGAACTGCATGCCCCGACCACCCAGGCCACCTTGAACCTCGCGGCCGCGGCCGCGCAGGCGGCCCGCCTCTACCGCCCCTACGACCGCGCCTTCGCGGACCGGGCCCTCACGGCCGCCCGCAAGGCCTGGGCGGCGGCCCGCACCCACCCCGCGATGTACCCGGACCCGGCCGACGGCACCGGCGGCGGTGCCTACCCCGACACCGACGCGACGGACGAGTTCTACTGGGCGGCGGCCGAGCTGTATCTCACCACGGGGGAGCGGCAGTTCGCCGACAGCGTCCTCGCCTCCCCGGTGCACAAGGCCGACATCTTCGGCCCGCTCGGCTTCGACTGGGGCCGCACGGCGGCGGCCGGCCGGCTGGACCTGGCCCTGGTCCCGAACCGGCTGCCCGGCCGGGACGAGGTCCGCCGGTCGGTGATCGAGGCCGCCGACACCTACCTGTCCACGCTGCGGTCACAGCCCTACGGCATGCCGTACGCGCCCCCCGACCACCTCTACGACTGGGGCTCCAACGCCCAGATCCTGAACAACGCGCACGTCATCGCCGCCGCCTACGACCTCACCGGCGCCGCCGAGTACCGCGACGGCGCGGTCCAGAGCATGGACTACCTCCTCGGCCGCAACGCCCTGAACATCTCGTACGTCACCGGCTACGGCGAGGTGGCCTCCCACAACCAGCACAGCCGCTGGTACGCCCACGAACTCGACCCGAACCTGCCGAACCCACCCGCGGGAACCCTCGCCGGGGGTGCCAACTCCAGCATTCAGGACCCCTACGCACAGGCCAAACTGCGCGGCTGTGTCGGCCAGTTCTGCTACATCGACGACATCCAGTCCTGGTCGACGAACGAGACGGCCGTCAACTGGAACGCGGCCCTCGCCTGGATGGCGTCGTTCGTGGCGGATCAGGGTTAGCCGCATTCTTTCCGATCCCGATCGATTGGCTACCAAAGCGGTCTTGGTGGAACTTTTCGGTCGGGATGGGCGTCCAGCCTGGTGGGTTGGTTCGGTGGGGCGGGCTGACAGCCACCGGGGGGTGGCGGTTGGGGGGAACCGTGAGTATCCGTTTCTGGGTGGTGCTGGGCGCGGCGCTGCTGGCGTGGGTGACGGTGACGTCCTGCGGCAGCGGCGTCGGCGTCGGCGCCAAGGTCTCCTGGCAGCCGCTCGGGCTGCCCGTGTCGTTCTCGATCGACGACCAGGGGAACTTCACCGTGTCCCGGAAGTCGTCGATCGTCACCACGGTCGGGGAGTTCTCGCTCGACATCGGACTGACCAAGCACAGAAAGGAGACGAAGGACGGGCCGCACGGCCTCACCGTCGCGGTCCAGCACCCACGGGCAGGGGAGCGGGTCTGGGACATCTACACCGTCTCGGACCGGGACCGGCCGCATGTGTGCGTCAAGGACGCGAGGGTGGTGGACACCGACATCAGTCACATGGGGGACCGCGTCCTGAAGATCTCGATCGTCTCCGGTCCGGGGATCGCGACCCTCCTCAAGGGCGGAACGCCGTGCACGGGCGACACCCGGCCGGCTCCCACACCCCCGCCCACGTCCCCACCGACACCCACCCCCACACCCACGGCCGCTCCCACCAGAGCAGCCGACGAACCGAGGTCGACTCCGTCGTCCCGCGCGCCGGTGCCCGCGCCGTCCACGCCCGCGCCGACGCGCACTCCGTCGCCCCGGGCGCAGGGGCCGTCCCCCTGCTTCCGGCACATCGAGGTCGCCTCGATCGAGATCCCCGGCGGGGGCGTCAACGCGATCGGGCCCTATTACGGCAGCCCCACCTGCGACTACGAGGCGATCGAGCAGACCAGCGACGCCTCCTCGCCCGTGGAGGCGCGGGTGTGCGGCGAGACCGACGACGGCGGCCATCCGCCGTGCGACGGGGAATGGACGCGACTGGTCTACTCCCAGTGGAAAACGGTCCTCGACCCGATGGAAGCCGGCCGGCGCTTCCGCATCGAGTTCCGCGCCGACGTGGACGAGAAGATCGACTTCGCGGTCCTCTCCCAACGCTAGGGCGTTGCGCCGGGGCTAGGACGCGTCGTGGAACACCAGGCCCAACGTCCGGCGCCGGCCGGAGCGTACGGTGCTCACGCCGTGCCGCATCGCTCCGGCGGACCAGCCTCGCCGGGTGCCGACCGGGCGGTCGCGGGTCGTGAAGACCAGGCCGTGGCCCTGCCCCAGGGCGGTCGCGGCGCCCCGGGACTGGGCCCGCGGCCGCTGCTCCACCATCAGGAACTCGCCGCCCGTGTAGTCGGTGCCGTACGCGTCGAGGGCGACGACCACCTGAAGCGGGAAGACGAGGTCGCCGAACACGTCGCGGTGCAGGGCGTTCCAGTCGCCGGGGCCGTGGCTCAGCAGGATCTGCGCCGAGCGGTCCTGGCCGGCCGCGTGACAGCGGGTCAGCCAGTCGTCGAGGGTGTCAGGCCAGGGGGCCGGGCGGCCCAGGCGGGCCGCCCAGTCGCGGGCGATGGGCAGCAGCCGCGGGTAGAGCGCGGCGCGCAGCGCGGCCACCGGGGCGGGCAGGTCGTGGGTGAAGTAGCGGTACTCGCCGGAGCCGAACCGGTGCCGGGCCAGATCGACCGTGGTGCGGAACAGCTCTGGCTTCTCGTACAGGGCGGCCAGCTCGGGCACTCGGCGGGTGTCAGCAGCGGCGCCGTCGGGGCGCTGCCGTGCACGTCCACTTCCTCGGCCGGCGCGGCCCAGTAGGTGGCGGCGGCACGCCGGCCGGCCAGGGCGGGGGTGAGCGTCATGGCGGCTCCCTCCGTCACAGGAGGGCCGGCTGCAGCGCGCCCTCGTGCGTGAGCAGCCGCACCTTGCGCTCGACGCCGCCCGCGTAGCCGCGCATCGAGCCGTCCGCGCCGATCACCCGGTGGCAGGGGCGGACCAGCAGCAGGGGGTTGGCGCCCACCGCCGCGCCGACGGCCCGGACCTCGGCCCGCGGCACGCCCAGCCGTTCGGCCAGCGCGCCGTACGTGGTCGTGGTGCCGTACGGGATCTCGTCCAACGCCTGCCACACCCGCCGCTGGAAGTCGGTGCCCGCGGCGGCGAGCGGCAGTTCGAACCGGGTGAGCCGCCCCGCGAAGTAGGCGTCCAGCTGCCGGACCGGTCCGGCGAACGCCCGGTCGTCGCGCCGCCAGTGCGGCAGGACGGCGGGGGCTCCGCGCTGCCCCGGCACGGACAGGGAGGTGAGGGTGACGCCGTCGGCCGACTCCTCGCCGGTCAGGAGGAGTTCGCCGAGCGGGCTGTCGTGACGGGTGTACACGGTCATCGGAGGTTCCTTCCGCTTGCGTGTCTACGAGTCTGCTGCCCGGCCGGCCGCGTCACCGGCGGGAATCGGACATGGTGCTGGGCCGCAGGGGGTACCGCGGCGAGTAAGGGTTGACCTGCGG
Organism: Streptomyces sp. NPDC054794; assembly: GCF_053611585.1. Taxonomy (NCBI): domain Bacteria; kingdom Bacillati; phylum Actinomycetota; class Actinomycetes; order Kitasatosporales; family Streptomycetaceae; genus Streptomyces; species Streptomyces sp. NPDC054794. Next base: position 301,515 of record NZ_JBSHAQ010000001.1, read on the forward strand.
GTATTTACGCGTGAGTACCCGCGCGGTACCGTGTGGGGCATGCCAGCTCTCAATGTGGAGTTCAGTGAGCGTGAGCTAGAGGACCTGCGACAGATCGCCAAGGAGCGCGGTACGTCGATGAAGGCCCTCGTGCGCGAGGCCGCCGCGGCGGACATCGCCCGGCACCGGGCACTGCAGGAGGGGGCGGAGGCCTTCCGCCGCTTCTTCACGGCGCACGCCGACGAGTTCGCGGCCGCGTTCCCGGACGACGAACCGCCCTCGAAGGGCGAGGCAGCCTGAGTGATGCCGCCCGTCCTTCACATCGACGTGCCCTGGCTGCTCCAGCGCCACGAGGAAGTGCTGCCGGACCAGCCCACCGTCGACGACTTCTCCGCGCTCGTCGCCGCCGTCGCCCGGCACCGCGTCGACCCGCCCCGCCTCGGCGTGAACTCCGACCCGGCCTGGCGGGCCGCCGCCCTGCTGCACACCCTCACCCTGCTCAAGCCGCTGCCCGCGGCCAATGCCCGGTTCGCCTGCGCGACCGCCGTGGCCTACATGTTCGTCAGCGGCGTCGGCATCGACCCGCCCTACGGCGCCCTGGTGGACCTGGCCCGCGACCTGATGTCCGGCAAGACGGACGTGTACGGCGCGGCCGACCGGCTCCGCTCCTGGCAGATCTGACCCCACGCGGCCCCGGTCTCCGCCCGGGGCCGGGGCCGTATGGGGAAGTCGCCCCGCCCCCGGGGCCGCCGACCGAGGGCGGGAGGAACGGGGTCGGCGGCCGGTTCTCGCACGGAAGAGCCGCCGTCCCGCGCGGGGCCTTGGAGAAGGGCCGGTTCCCAGTGGACTACCCCGGCGCGCGGGCCGGGAGCGTGCGCGCCGGGCCGACGCGTGCGCGCGCTTCACACGGGGCGCTCGCATTCTCGAATGCCGGTGCGAATATCGTGCGTGAGCTCGGTTTCTGACTTTCTTTCAAAGCTGTCGATGTCCCACGAGTGCCTTGTTGGCCGTGAGGAAGTTGTGCAAGGGTGAGTCATCTGTGCGGGGGAAAATCCGGGTCCCATTCGACCGTTGAGGAACCCGGGCCGAGACCAGGTCGGTGAATTCCGACTCCCGTACGCGTATCGAATAGGTACGTACCGTAGGCACCATCGAAGGAATCCGCTCCGTGTCCACCCCCCACCCCCCGCGTCCCCCCTATCCGCCGCCCGGCGCGGTTCGTGGAGAATCGGACGAGTCCCTCGCCGCCCCGCTGCGCGCGGGCTCCGACGCCGAGGCCTCCCGGTCCGCCGCCCTGCTGATGGCCCGGCACTGGCGGCCCGTCCACGAGTACGCGGTCATCTGCCTGGCCACCGCGGGCACGCTCGCCCACATGGTCACGGCCGCCGCCTTCCACCAGGTCTTCGACCGGCTGGCGCTCGGCGAACCGGCCGAGGCGCTGCGGCCCCGACTGCTCGTCACCGTCCGCGACACGGTCGGGAACTGGTCGGCCGAAGACCGAATAGCAGAGGTTCTGCCCGATCTCGGGAAACCCGCCGGAGGCCGCGGCATCCGCGCCTCGAAGTCCATGACCCCCGAAAACCGCCTTCTCGCCGAGCGGTCATTCCTGGGCCTTCCGCGGCTCGCCCAGTGCCTGCTCTGGCACATCGAGGTCGAGGCGGAGTCGATAAACATACCCGCCGGCCTGCTGGGCATGGATGCCGAGACCGCGACGGCCGCACTCCAAGAGGCGCGGGACAAATTCCGCGAGGGCTGTGCAAGCGCCCACCGGGAACTCGCGCCGACCAAGGACTGCCGCTTCTACAACCGCCTCCTGGACGTGCCGATCCGGCGCGGCGGCGCCCTGCTGCCGGACGTCCAGCAGCACTTGTCCCAGTGCCCGTACTGCCGGCACGCCGCCGAGCAACTGAGCCATGTCGAGGCCCGTCTGGGCATGCTGCTCGCCGAGGCGGTCCTCGGCTGGGGAGCCCGCCGCTACCTCGACTCGCGCCCGGGCCGCAGCGGCACCGCGCAGCCGCGCACCCGCACGGCCTCCCGGCACGGCGGCGGACGCCGGCGCGGGGGCCCGCGGTCCCGGCTGCTCGCGCGGATCCCGGTGCCCACGCTCCGCGCCGAGGACGTGGCCCGGCCGTCGAGGGCCCTGCTCACCGGGGTCGGTATCGCCGGTGCCGGGCTGCTCGCCACCGTCCTCGCCGTCAGCGTCTGGCCGGACGGCGACGACGGCACCGACCCGGTCTCCTCCACCAGCGCCTCCGGCGCCCACGGCGTGCCGGGCACCGACTCCCAGTCCCCGCCCGCCGCCACCGGAACCCAGCGGACCCGGCTGCGCAACGCGGCCGCCGACCTGTGCCTCGACATCGACGGCACGCCGCAGGCCGGGGCGGAAGCGGTCCTGGCGGCGTGCTCCGCGGCGCCGACCCAGCAGTGGACGTACGAGAACGACGGGCTGCTGCGCAGCGGCGCCGACGACGGCCTGTGTCTGGACTCCCACGCCGACGCCGGAGTCGTCATCCTCGGCACCTGCGCGGACGACAGGGGCGAGCGCGGCGACGACGTGCGCTACGACCTCACCGTCCAGGGCGAGTTGCTGCCCCGCTGGGACGAGACCCTCGCGCTCGCCGGCACCGGCGAGAGCCCCGGTGCGCCCGTCGTCGTCAAGGTCCGCGACCGCTCGGCCGGCCAGCGCTGGCTGACCGACCCGCCGTCGGCCACCCCCGGCTCCCTGTCGATCGCCGGCACCGGCGGCCGGTCGGCACAGCCGGTCCGGCTGCCGGGGGACGGCTAGGTCATGAGGTCTCGCGTCAGGGCTCGTCGACCACGTCCCGTGGTGGGGCGCCCGCCAGGTACGCGTTGACGTTCTCGACCGCGGCCAGCGCGATCCGCACGAGGGTCTCGCGGGTGACCCCGCCGACGTGCGGGGAGAGGACCACGTTCGGGGCGCCGAGCAGGCGCAGGGCCGCAGTGGGCGGCTCGGGGTCGAAGACGTCGAGGCCCGCTCCGGCGAGCGCGCCCTTCTCCAGGGCGTCCGCGAGCGCGTCCTGGTCGATCAGTGCGCCCCGGGCCGTGTTGATCACGAAGGCCGTGGGCCTGAGCAGCGCGAGACGAGGGGCGTCGAGCAGATGCCGGGTCTCGTCGGTGAGGGGCGCGTGCAGCGTCACGTAGTCCGAGGAGCGCAGCAGTTCGTCCAGCGGGACGTACCGCGCGCCGAACCGCTCCTCGGCCCCCGGCGCGAGACGGCGGCGTCCGGTGTACAGGACGGTCATGTCGAACGCCGTGGCGCGCCGGGCGACCTGCTGTCCGATCTGCCCGAGCCCCACGATGCCGAGCGTCTTGCCGGACAGCTCGGTGAGCGAGCGCTGCAGGCGGGGCAGCGCCCAGTCGCCCCGGGCGAGCGCGTTGTGCGCGGGCACCAGCTGTTTGGCCAGCGCCAGCATCAGCGCGAACGTCTGCTCGGCGACGTTCTGTGCCTCGGCGCCGCTGGAACCGATGGTGCACACCGGCACCCCGCGTTCGCGTGCCGCGGCCACGTCGACGTAGTCGAAGCCGTGGCTCGCGCACTGCACGAGCTCCAGGCCGGGCGCGGCGGCGAGGTGCGCGGCGGTCACCGGGCCGAGGGCGGTGACCACGACGTGTGCGTCGCGCAGTGCGGCCGGGTCCTCGTCGGTCGCCTCGACGACGGTGACGTGGGCGTTCTCGGGAAACAGCGTGCCCAGTCCGGCTCCGGCCGCCCGTCCGCCCACATGCTGCGGGACGACGGCGAGGACGTTCTTCGGCGCGGTCATGAGGACTCCTCGACGAGGTCGGCCGCGCCGACCGTGGCCGGGACGGCGTGCCCCGACAGGGCGAGGGTGAGGTCGAACTCCGCGAGCAGGCAGCGGATCACGTGCTCGACGCCCGCCTGTCCGTCGAGGCCGAGCCCGTAGACGTACGGCCGGCCGAGCAGGACCGCCCGTGCGCCGAGGGCGAGGGCCTTGAAGACGTCGTCGCCGGTGCGGATCCCGCTGTCGAACAGCACCGTCAGCCGATCGCCGACCGCTTCGGCGATCCGCGGCAGCGCGTCGGCCGCGGCGACCGAACCGGCCACCTGACGGCCGCCGTGGTTGGACACGACCACGCCGTCCACCCCGGCGTCGGCGGCCAGTCGCGCGTCGTCCGGGTGCAGCACGCCCTTGAGGACGATCGGCCCGTCCCAGTGCTCGCGCAGGAACGCCAGATCCGGCCAGGTGTGGCTCGCGTCCCCGAACAGGCCGAGGAAGTGCAGTACGGCCGCGTTCGGATCCTCGTGCACCGGTTTGCTCAGGCCCGCCCGGAAGGCTGGGTCGGAGAAGTAGTTGGCGGTGCCGACCCCGTGCAGGAACGGCAGGTACGCCTGGTCGAGGTCGCGCGGCCGCCAGGCCAGGATCGGCGTGTCGAGCGTGACGACCAGCACCGTGTACCCGGACGCCTTCGCCCGGCCGAGGAAACTCCGGGTCACCTCACGGTCCTTGCCCCAGTACAGCTGGAACCACCGCTCGGCGTCCCCCATCGCCTCCGCCACCTGCTCCATCGGCGTGCTGGAGGCGGAGGAGAGGATGTACGGCACGCCCTGTGCGGCGGCGGCTCGGGCCACGGCGGACTCGGCGTCCGGATGCATGATCGAAATGGTGCCCACCGGAGCCAGGCCCAGCGGCGCCGGCAGGGCGCGGCCCAGCACCTCGACGGACAGGTCGCGTTCGTGCACGTCCCTGAGCATGCGGGGCACGATCCGGCGCCGGGCGAGGGCGGACCGGTTGGCGCGCGCGGTGCTGCCGTCGCCCGCGCTGCCCGCCACATAACCCACCGGACCGGGCCCGAGCCGGTGTTCGGCCAGTTTCTCCAGCCGGGTCAGGTCGGTGGGGAGCCGGGGCACGGTGCCCGCCATCCCGTTCAGATAGATCTCGTACTGGAAGTCCGCCCAGTGCTTCGCCATCCGTACGTCCCGCCTCTCGTCGTCGAGCATGCGCCGCGCCGACGATACTCGCGGGTAGCCGCAGGTACGTCCACCGGGGATTCCAGGGTGTCTCACCCTTCCTGGGTGTCGGCGGTGGGGGAATCCGTGGGCGAATCGGTCACCTCCTCGGCGTCCGGTCCCTGCGCCCGTACCCGCTGGACGTGTTCGAGGGATTCGCGCAGTTCGGTGAGCCAGTCGTCGGTGTGGCGCTGGACCAGTCGTACGCACCAGGCGAGGGCGTCGCTGCGGCTGCGGGCGACGCCGCCGGCGATGAGCGTGTCGAGCACCTGGCGCTCGGGCTGCCGCAGCCGGGTCATCACGGGTGCCGCGACATGGGTGAACAGGGCGCGCTGCCCGGCGCACTCCACGCCCCACGACACCTTGCGTTCGAACCGGTGCTCGGCATCGCGGGCCACGGCGATCCGGGCGTTCCGGGTGCGCTCCCGGAACTCCTGGATCCGGCCCTGGACGGCCGCGTCCCGCTCGGCGTCCGAGACGTCCTCGGCGAGCCGGGGTGCGGGGATGCGGCCGATCACGGTGATCTCCTCGCGGTCGGCGGTCACCTCGACCAGCGCCTCGAAGAGGTCCTCGGGCAGTCGGCCGGCGAACCAGCCGCGCAGCTTCTCCCGGTGTTCTGTCGTAATCATGTAATCACGATTACTCCGGTCGAAGGTGAACGCAAGGGGTCCCGGAGAGGTCTGCCGAGGGCAGAACCGGAATGTTTCAGGACTATTAACGAGGCAGTGAAATCCAGCCACTTGGCCGCTTTGGGCGATCAAGAGCCGCTCAGTTTCGGGGTTGTAACGTTCGAACTCCGTAACTTCACGCCACTGATTCAATACGCAAGGTTACTGAAATCGATGGGTGGGATGTGAGTTTCGGCGGCGGAGTCGGCAGAGTGGCGCTCGCCGCTCCGGCACCGGACCGGAGTCGGGGGCGGCACCGTCTATTCGAGCGGAAGGATGCACACAATGCGGAACACCGCGCGCTGGGCAGCGACCCTCGGCCTCACGGCCGTCGCCGTCTGCGGACCCCTGACCGGGGCTGCCGGCGCCGCACCGGGCGCCGCCCCGTCCGCGCTCTACGCCCCCTCGGCCCTGGTGCTCACCGTGGGCCACGGCGACAGTGCGGTCACTGCCACACCGGAGCGCGCCGTCACGCTGAACTGTGCCCCGACCCCCTCCGGAACCCATCCGGCCGCGGTCGAGGCATGCGCCGAACTGCGCGGAGCCGGCGGCGACTTCGACGCCCTGACGAGCGGCAGCGACAAGCCGTGCACCAGGGAGTACAACCCCGTCGTCGTCACGGTCGATGGTGTCTGGCGCGGCAAGCGCGTCTCCTATGAGCACACCTTCGGCAACGAGTGCGTGAAGAACTCCTACGGGACCAGCGTCTTCACGTTCTGAGGGACCGGGATCCCCGGTCTCCGGACATGCCGGAACAGGCCCGCAGAATGGGGAGTGCGAGCCCTGTCGCGGAGACCGTAGATCCCGAACCGGGGATCGGCCGGGCGGAGTGGGGCCGCCCGCCGATCCCCGGTATCACGTCCGCTCCCCGGGCATCCCGGGGAGCGGTGGAAAGCGATCCAGCAGCCCCGAGCCGCGCAGCAGCCGCAGCAGCGGCGCCCCGTCGCCCACCAGGCGCAGTCGGCCGCCGCGCTCGCGGGCCCGGGCCTCGGCCCGGCACAGCACGCGCAGCCCGGAGCAGTCGAGGAAGTCCACGTCCCTGAGGTCGACCAGGACATCCGGGCGAGGCTCCGCGGTCGCCGCGTCCAGATGTTCACTGAGCAGGCCGGCGGTCGCGATGTCGACCTCGCCCAGGGCCACGACGACGGTGAACGGCCCGCTCACCCGGGTGCGGGCACAGGAGTTCGCCACCGGCGGTCCGATCCCGATGCGTGCCGCACCGGCATCCGGCGGCCGGGGGCCGCGGTCCTCGGCATCCGGTGCCATGTCTGCTCCACCTCGCCCGGGGCGCGTTCGATGCCGGTAGTTACCCCGGCCGGCCCGCGGCCATCCCCGCGACACGCGAGACAAGATCGGGTTCACTCGACCGAGTGAACTTGCGTCGGTTCGCTTGACGATGCGGTAGTTCTTTCTGTCCCAGGGCCTACGCCGCGGCCACCGACCCGGCACCACGGCGCGGCCGCCGTATACGAACACCACCGGTGGACATCGAGGAGGGGCCGCCGTCTCCCTGTGGACGGCGGCCCCTCGGACCGGTGGGCTCCGGTCGGCGGACCTGCGGAGCCCTCGCGGTCGTCACATGTGGACCACGGGCGCGGCCGGGTCCTGGCTCACAACTCCGCGCCGGTAGAGCAGGAACGTGATCAGCGCGCCCGCGGCGAAGAAGCCCGCCGACCACCAGAAGGCGGTGGTGTAGCTCTCGATGGTCGCCTGCGCCCGGACCGGCTTGCTGGTCGCGTCACGGCCGGCCAGGTAGTCCGTCGCGGCGCTCGCGGCGAGCGTGTTCAGCAGCGCCGTACCGATCGAACCGCCCACCTGCTGCATGGCGTTGACGGTCGCCGAGGCGACGCCCGCGTCCTCGGCCGCGACCCCGCCGGTGGCCAGCTGCATCGCGGGCGGCATGACCAGACCGAGGCCCACGCCGATCACGACCAGCTGCGGCAGCACCGCGCTCGTGTAGGAGGACGCGACGCCGATGCCGGTCAGCCAGGCCATGCCGGCCGTGGCGACGGCGAAGCCCAGCGGGATGACCGTCTTCGGACCGATCCGGGGCAGCAGGGCCGTGGTGCCGACCTGGGCGGTCACCATCAGCGCGCCGACCAACGGCAGGAACGCCACGCCGGTCCTCGTCGGGCTGAAGCCGAGGTTGAGCTGCAGGTAGTAGGTGAGGAAGAGGAACACGCCGAACATGCCCGCGCCGGTGATCAGCAGCGCGAGGAAGGAGGCGGCGCGGTCGCGGTCGAGCAGGATGCGCAGCGGCAGCAGCGGGTGCTCTGCCTTGGTCTGCCACCAGGCGAAGGCCGTCAGCAGCACCCCGCCCGCGAGCAGGAAGCCCCAGGTCAGCGGGGAGCCCCAGTCGTGGGTCTCGGCGTTGGAGAAGCCGTACACCAGGGCGAAGAGTCCGGTGGCGACGAGGATCGTGCCCGGCATGTCCAGCTTGGAGTTCGCGGCGTCGCGGTGGTTGCCGAGCAGGGTCCAGCCGCCGGCGAAGGCGACGACCGCGATGGCCACGTTGACGTACAGCGTCCAGCGCCAGTCGAAGGCGTCGGTCAGGATGCCGCCCAGCAGCAGGCCGACGGCACCGCCGGCACCGGCGATCGCGCCGTACACGCTGAAGGCGCGCGCCCGTTCGCGGGCGTCGGTGAACGTCGTGTTCAGCAGTGACAGCGCGGCGGGCGCGAGCAGCGCGCCGAAGGCACCCTGCAGGGCGCGCGCGGTGACCAGCATGCCGAAGCCGGTGGCGGCCCCGCCGAGTGCGGAGGCGGCCGCGAAGCCGACGACGCCGACGAGGAAGGCGGGCTTGCGGCCGAACAGGTCCGCCATGCGTCCGCCGAGCAGCAGCAGGGAGGCGAAGGCCAGGGCGTACGCGGTGACGATCCACTGCCGGTTGCCGTCGGAGAAGCCGAGGTCGGCCTGGGCCGAGGGCAGGGCGATGTTCACGATCGTGGCATCGAGGACGACCATCAGCTGGGCCACGGCCACGACCGCGAGGATCCACCAGCGCTTGGCGGAGGCGGCGGGCGGCGCTGCCGCGGCGACCGGGCGGTCGCCCTTGGTCAGGGTGTTCTGGGGCATCGGAACCACTCCAGGGAAGTCGTTCGGTGAGGGAGGGCACGGCAGTCCGTACGGAGCAGCCCGTAAACGAAACTGTTTCGTACACATGGCGAGTAGGGCAGCTCCAGCGAAACGGCAACGTTTCGCTGGGGTGGGCGTCCTGGAGCTTCGAGGGAAGGGGTGCATTCCTTGACGGGCATATAACCTCAGAGGCATATTGGGCCTCATGTCCGACGCCGCGCTCTGGAGCGCCCTCGCCGATCCCCACCGGCGGGCCATCGTCGCGCTGCTCCTGGAGCGGCCCCGGCCCGTCGGGGAGATCGTGGAGGCATGCGGCCTGAGTCAGCCGGGCACCTCCAAGCACCTGAAGGTGCTCCGGGAGGCGGGTCTGGTGCGCGTACGACAGGACGCCCAGCGCCGTGTCTACGCCCTCGACCCGGCGCCGATCGCCGCGCTCGACGCGTGGCTGGCCCCTTACCGCAGGCTCTGGAACAGCAGCCTGGACGCACTGGGCCGGCGGCTCGACGAGACGTCGGACGACAGCGACGACCGCAGGGAATCCCTCACCCCGAAGGACTGATCCGCCATGTCCGCCGAACCGACCGGCACCTTTGTGACCCTGGACGACGGCCGCCCCGCCGTCCGCTTCAGCCGCGTCTACGACCACCCGCTCGACCGCGTCTGGCACTTCGTCACCGACCCCGGTGAACTCGTCCAGTGGTTCCCGTCCCGCGCCGAGATGGAGCTGCGCCCCGGCGGCACGATCCGGTTCAGCGGCGACCCGAACATGCCGGAGTCGACCGGCCGCGTGCTCGCCGTGGACCCGCCGCGCCACCTGTCCTTCGAATGGGGCGGCGACGAACTCCGCTTCGACCTGGAGGAGGCCGAGGGCGGGCGCACCCGCTTCACCCTCACCAACGTACTGAGCGCAAAGGACACCGCCGCGCGCAACGGCGCGGGCTGGGACGTGTGTCTGGCCGCCCTGGACGCGAAGGCGCGCGGCGAGCAGGTCGAGGGGCCGCACGCCGGGGCGAGTGTGCCCTGGAAGGAGTTGTACGAGGCCTACGTCGAGGCCGGGGTGCCCTCCGGCGCACCGGTCCCCGGCCTCGACTGACCCGTCACGCCAGCTGCCGTCGCACCAGTTCGTGCAGTCGGCCGCCGGTGTCGGCGAGGAGTTCGGCGGGCGGGCCCTGCTGGGCGACCTTGCCGTCCTCCATGACGATGACACGGTCGGCGTCCAGCACCGTCGACAGCCGGTGGGCGATCACGATGCGCGTGGCGTTCAGCTTGCGGGTGCTCTCGATGACCGTGCGCTGGGTGTCGTTGTCCAGGGCGCTGGTCGCCTCGTCGAAGAACAGGATGCGCGGGCGGCGGATCAGGGCCTGGGCGATCATCAGACGCTGGCGCTGCCCGCCGGAGACCGCGCCGCCGCCCGAGACGATCGTGTGCAGTCCCATCGGCATCCGCTTGATGTCCTCGGCGAGCCCCGCCATCTCGGCCGCCGCCATCGCCTCCTCGGGCGTGTACGGCTCGGTGCCGCAGATGACGTCCAGGATCGACCCGGTGAACGGCTGAGCGTGCTGGAGCACGACCCCGCACTGGCGCCGCACCGCCGACCGGTCGAGGGCCGCGAGGTCCTGTCCGTCGTACAGCACACTCCCCGAGACCGGCCTGTCGAAGCCGATCAGCAGCCTGAGCAGGGTCGACTTGCCGCAGCCGCTCGGGCCGACGATCGCCACGAACTCGCCCGGGCGCACCGCGAACGACACGTCGTCGAGGACCAGCGGACCGTCGTCGGCGTACCGGAAGGACAGCCGCCGGGCCTCGATCGCACCGGACAGCGGTCCGGGCCGGGTGCTCGCGGTGCGCACCTCGGGCGTCGCCTCCAGCACCGGCCTGATTTCCTCGAACAGCGGCAGCGCCGCCACCGCCGAGACGAACGAGCCGGTCAGCTGGGTGACCGAGGTGAGCAGCATCGTCACCGACGTGTTGAAAGTGAGGAACGCCGCCGCCGACATCGCGCCCCGGGCCGGGCCCGCCAGCAGCATGAACATCAGCAGCGTGCACACCGGCAGATACACCGAGCCCAGCACCGTGGTGAGGTTCTTGACGCGGCCCACCTTCTGCTGGAGCTCACGGCTGCGCGCGAACTCGCCCGCCCAGGCGGCGTACGCATAGTTCTCGGCCGCCGCCACCCGCAGCTTCGGCAGGCCGCGCAGTGTCTGGAACGCCTGGTTGTTCAGCTTGTTGCCGAGCACCACGAGCCGCCGCTGCCCGCGCACCTGCCACAGCCCGAGGCCCAGGAACACGGCGCCGATCACCACGAGCATGCCGATCGCCGCCAGGGCCATCGGCACGCTGTACCAGAAGAGCAGGCCCAGGTTCATCGCGCCGACGGTCACCGACTGGGCGACCACCGGGCCGACGCCCGCGAGCAGCCGCCGGATCGCGCTGATGCCCATCGCCGCGCTGGCCAGTTCACCGGTGGAGCGCTGCGTGAAGAACTGGGTGGGCAGCCGCAACAGCCGGTCCCAGACGGCCGGTTGGAGCGTCGCCTCGATACGGCCCTCCAGTCGCAGGATCGTCAGGTTCTCCAGGAGCATGAACGCGGCGGCCACCACACCGCTGATCATCACCGCCAGGCAGACCTGCGCGATCAGGCCCTGCTGCGCCCGCGGGACGTACTCGCCGAGCACCTTCCCGGTGGCGATCGGCACCAGGGCCCCGATCCCCACCGTCACCAGCCCGCCCAGCACGAGACCGAGCAGATCACCGCGTGTGCCGCGCATGCTGAACCGCAGCAGACCCAGAGGGCCGAGGCGGCGCTCGGGCAGCGGGCGGTAGAACATCACCGCGCGCGGCTCGAACTCCTCCGCGTTGGCCTTCTCGACCGGCGTCTCCCGTCCGGTCGACGGATGCACCGCCACATAACCGCCGCGCCGCCACAGCAGCGCGACCGGCGCCCCCGACAGCGCCCGATGACCCACCAGCGGGCCGACGTCGTCCCGCCACCAGCGGCCGTCCAGGCGTACGGCCCGGGTGCGCACCCGGGAGGCGAGGGCCACCCGCTCGACCGGGTCCAGGCGGTCGCTCTCGGTGCCGCTCTGCGCGGGCTCGGCGAGGGTGATCCCCGCGGCCTGGGCGACCAGCTTGCAGGCCGCGTGGGTGGCGTCGGCGTCCGCGGCCGTCGTCCGCTTCGCCGACGCCCGGCCGATCGAGGCGAGCAGCGTCCGGTCGGCCTGGGCGCGGACCGCCTCACCGGCCTTGATCCCGGCGGCGGTCCGGGACTCGTGGGTGCGCTCCAGCTGCTCGATCCACCGGTCGAGGGTGGTGAGCAGCCGGTACTGCTGGTCCACCATGCTCTGCCACACGGCCGGGTCCATCAGCAGGTCGGCAGCGGCCTCCGCGCCGTACAGCGACCCGTACTGCACGCTGCCCGGCGGCACCTGCATCCAGAACACGTCGTCATCCTCCCCCACGCTCGAACGAACTCGCGCGGGGGCGCCCCCGTCGTCCGCCGCGCGTTCGGTCGCCATCGGCGCCTGGAAGAGGACGGACAGGCCGCGGCCCACGCCCAGCGCCAGGGCGTACTCCAGCGGGCTCGACGTCGGCGGCACGTACTGGGGGTTGCCGTACTCGTCGTACGACCAGGTCTGCGTGTTCGCGGGCTGGTACAGCTCGCGCAGTCCGATGCGGTGCACCACGCAGTCCCTGAGCGGGCGGGCGATCAGGGCGTGCTGGGGGCCGGCGACCGGGCCGAGCAGCAGCGAGCCCGCCTCCAGCCGGCCGAGGTGGTGCCAGTGGCCCTGCTGGGCGGCGTCCACCGCGAACAGGTCCAGGGCGCCCGCCGCGACCAGCCACAGCACCTGCGGGCCTTCCAGGTCGAGGCGGTTGAAACCGCTGCAGTCCAGCGGTGTGCCCAGCGAACCGAGCGCGCCCAGGACGAGGTCGCCTTCGTGCACGGACGTCATCTCACCGCTCCCTGACCAGCGCGGCGTACGCTCCGCCGCGCGCCACCAGTTCGTCGTGCCGACCGCGTTCCACGATCGTGCCGTGCTGGAGGACGACGATCTCGTCGCTGTCGCGGACCGTGCTCAGCCGGTGGGCGATCACCACGCAGGCGCAGCCGCGCCGGCGCAGGTTGTCCATCACGACCAGCTCGGTCTCGGCGTCCAGCGCGCTGGTCACCTCGTCGAGCACCAGGATGCTCGGTCGGCGCACCAACGCCCGGGCGATCTCCAGGCGTTGGCGCTGCCCGCCGGAGAAGTTCCGGCCGTCCTGCTCGACCCTGCTGTGGATGCCGCCGGGGCGGCGCATGACGACGTCGTACAGGGCCGCGTCCCTGAGCGCTTCCACCACGGCGTCGTCGGGGATCGAGGGGTCCCACAGCGCCACGTTGTCGCGGACCGAGCCCTCGAAGAGGAACACGTCCTGGTCGACGAAGGAGACGGAGGAGGCGAGCGCGCCGCGCGGAATGTCCTCCAGGCGCTGCCCGTCGATACGGATCACGCCGTCCCAGGGCGCGTACAGGCCCGAGATCAGCCGGGAGACCGTCGACTTGCCGCTGCCCGAGCCGCCGACCAGGGCCACCTGCCGGCCGGGGCCGACGGTCAGGTCGAAGCCGGTGAGCAGGGGTTTGTCGAGGGGGCTGTAGCCGAAGCTGATGTTCTCCAGCTCGACATGGCCGTGCAGCCGGCGCGTGGACTCGCCCGTGCCGGGGCGGGCGTAGAGCGGGTCCGCCTGGAAGTTCTCGACGTCCTTGAGGCGGGCCACGTCGGCCGCGAAGTCCTGGATGCGGCCCGCGACGCCGTTGAGCCGGGTGAGCGGGGCGGTGAAGCGGGTGACCAGCGCCTGGAAGGCGACCAGGAGGCCGACCGAGATGTGCCCCTCCACCGCCCGCATGCCGCCGATCCACAGGATGAGCGCGCTGTTGAGGGTGGCGAGCGTCGGCGCGACCACGCCCAGCCAGGCGCTCGGCACGCCGAGCCGCTGCTGCTCCTCCAGCGTGGTGGCGTGCTGGCCCGCCCACTTGCGGAAGTAGCCGTCCTCGCCGCCGGTCGCCTTCATCGTCTCGATCAGCTGCAGGCCGGTGTAGGCGGTGTTGGTGAGCCGGGCGGTGTCCGCGCGCAGTTTCGCCGTCCGGGTCGCGCGCAGCCGTACGACGAACCGCATCGCCAGGACGTTCAGCAGCGCCACGCCGACGCCGACGAAGGTCAGTTGCGGGTCGTAGGTGTAGAGGAGCACCGCGTAGAGCACGACGACGACCGCGTCCACGCCCGCCGCCGCCAGGTCGCGGGCCAGGGTCTCGGCGACCTGGTCGTTGGACTGGAGCCGCTGCACCAGGTCGGCCGGGCTGCGCTGGGCGAAGAACGTGACCGGCAGCCGCAGCAGATGACGCAGGAAACGGGCGCTGGACAGGGTGGAGGAGATGATGCGGCCGTGCAGCAGATTGGCCTGCTGGAGCCAGGTCAGCACCAGCGTGAGCAGCACACAGGTGGCCATCGACCCGAACAGCACGCCCAGCAGCGAGGTCCGGCCGCCGATGAGGAACATGTCGATGTACGTCCGGCTCAGCGCGGGCAGCGCGGCGCCGACCGCCACCAGCAGCAGGCTGGCCAGCACCGCGGCGGGCATCGTGCCCGCGGTGCCGCGCAGCCGGGCCGGCATCGCGCCGAGGACGCCCGGCTTGCGCCCGCCCCGCTCGAAGCCCTCGCCCGGCTCCATCACGAGGACGACACCGGTGAAGCTTCCGTCGAACTCCTCGATGGGCACGAAACGCCGGCCCTTGGCGGGGTCGTTGATGTGGACGCCGCGCCGTCCGAAGCGGCGGCCCATGCCGTCGTAGACGACGTAGTGGTTGAACTCCCAGAAGAGGACGGCCGGTGCCGTCACCTCGGCGAGCGCGGCCAGGTCCATCTGCATGCCCTTGGCGGTCAGACCGTAACTACGCGCCGCCTTCAGCAGATTGGAGGCGCGCGAGCCGTCGCGGGAGACGCCGCAGGCGATCCGCAGCTCCTCCAGCGGGACATGCCGGCCGTGGTGACCGAGCACCATGGCGAGCGAGGCGGCACCGCACTCCACCGCCTCCATCTGGAGGGTGGTGGGCGTGCGGACGGTCTTCGCACGGCTCTTGGGGACCGGGCGCCTGGGCGGGGCGGCGCGCCGGCGCCCGCCGCGCGACTGCTGGGCGGTGGTCACGGGAGCAGCCAATCGACGGGGTGCTGGTCGGCCAGCCGGATCGAACCCGTGGCCAGGGTCATGGAGTCGAGCCGGTACGGCGGGCCGTCCGCGGACGACCAGCGGTAACCGCTCTTCGTGTGCGAGGACTTGTCCAGCCGCACCCGGACGGCGACCGGCCGTCCCTTCCGGGTGAACTGCTCGCCCAGCTGGGTGTCCCCGAGGAACGCGGCGATCGACTGGGCGGACTGCGCGGTGCGGTCGACCGAGATCACATGGCCGCGCAGCACGCCGTACTCCTGGGTGGACACCGAGGAGACGGTCAGGTCGACGCGGGCGTGCGCGGGGACGGCGGCAGCGTTCTCGGCGGGGACGTAGACCGTCGCGTACAGCGGGTCCGAGGCGTGGGCGACCTTCTCCACCGCGGCGATGTCGGCGCCGGTCCGGATGATCTGGCCGATGGTGGCGGCGAGCGCGGTGACGCGGCCCGCGGCGACCGTGCGGACGACCGAATCGCCCTGGCTCGTACGGACCTTCAGGACGGGCGCGTCGGCGGGGAGCCGCTCGCCCTGCCGGGCGAGGACGGCGGTGACCTGGCCGGCCACGGGGCTCTGCAGGATGTAGCTGCCCTGACCGTGCGTGAGGATGGCCGGCGCGCCGACGGTGGAGGCGACCGAACCCGTCACCGCCCACACGGAGGCGGCCGCCATCACGACGACGCTGACGGACAGCGCGAGCCAGCCCTGCGGGCGGGCGAGCCGCACCGGAAGGTCGAGCTCCTCCGGCGACTGGAGCTTGGCGAGGGCCTGTTGGCGGAACTGCACGGAACTTCCCTCACCTGAGGAGAGACGTCGTCACGACGGGTGTCGGGGCATCCGAGAGCCCCGGAGCCGTGGAGCGGCTCCGGGACTTCGGGCAGCGCGGTGCGATCAGAGACCGGCGACCAGGCTGGTGACCGGCTGGGTGTTCAGGCCGGTGACACCCTCGACCGTGCCGATGGCCGTGTCGGACAGGCCGGAAACCGGGGCAACGCCGTTGACGGCACCGGTGACGGTGTTCAGGGCGTTGACGGAAAGGCCGCCGGAGACGTTGTCCAGCTCCGCGTCGGAGATCTCGACGGTCTCGACCTGGGGGGTGGAGTTCATGATGGAACTTCCCTTCATATGGGGTATTCACAAGGGGGAGAGCGGCCCCCTCCGATGACAGACGGACGGCCGCGACCGCGGGCGCCGGGCCCCCGTTTCCGAGAGCCCTTCGCGGCCCCCGCGATGCGATGGATCAAAGCACGCGGGCGGCTCACGCATCCAATCAATCACCCGCCTCACCTGGGCACTTACGCCCCGGCGGGCCCCATCCGTGCAGGCGCGCGCACGGCTTGTCGCCGACTCCTTCACACGGCGCACGGCTTCGCCGCATCCCGGCGCTTGCCCCCGCCGCGGCGATTCCGGCACACCGCGCCAAAGGCGCGGAGGGGGGCGCGCGCTTGTGCAGATCCCCGGGAGCCGGTGACTTGCTTGGGTATTCGATGTGCAGATTCCCTGAAGCGGGGATTCCGCTCACCGATCGGAACGGACGGTCACCGACCGGTCGCCGATCGTGTCAGCCCAGCAGGGCGTAGACCGTGCTCGCCCGTGCCGCGAGTTCGCCCGAACTCTCGTCGGTCAGCGCGATGTCGGCGAACGCCATCCTGCGGCCCAGCTTCGTCAGTACCGCTTCGATCAAGACATCCGAACCGGTCACCGCGCGCTGGAAGGACGTCGACTGCTGCACCGTCGTCATCGGCACGAAGCCGCCGCGCGCCGCCGAGACGGCGATGACGGTCGCGGTGTCGGCCGCCGCCATCAGGGCCTGCCCCGACAGCCCGCCGCCCTCCCGGGAGAGCCGGTCCGACCAGGGCAGACGCAGGACGGCACGGTGCTCGCCCAAGGCCTCGACCGACAGGTTCAGTTCGAGGACCCAGGGGGCGAACTTGGCGGAGAGGATCTTGTCGGCTTCGGCGGTGGTCATCGTCATATGGGCGATTGTTCCCGGCCGCCCCCGCCGACACGCGCGACTTGGCCGATTCCCCGTTGCGCAAAGGCAATTGGCAAACGGAATTGAACGCACCGCGCGACCCGCCCGTACCTACAGCCATCCAGGCGCCGCCGACCGACTGCCCGACAGAGGCAGACCCCCCGTCCCAGGAGGCTGAGAAGTTTGAGTCACAAGCGCATGCCGAAGCGCAAGGCCGCGATAGCCGCGGGCGGTGTCGCGGCGCTCGGAGCGGCGGCCATCCTGCTGCCCAACGCCAACGCGTCCCAGGACGGCGGAGCGAACGCCGCCGCCCCCAAGACCCTGAAGGCGACGGACGCCTCGGACCTCGCCGCGAAGCTCCAGGGCCTGCTCGGTGACACCTTCGCCGGCTCCTACTACGACTCCGGCAAGCAGCAGCTCGTCGTGAACGTGGTCGGCGGCGACAACAACCTGATCGTCCAGGCGAAGAAGGCGGGCGCGGCCGTCCGCAAGGTCGAGAACAGCACGGCCGAGCTCAAGGCCGCCGCGCAGACCCTGAAGTCCAAGGCGACCGTCCCGGGTACCTCCTGGGCCGTCGACCCCCGGACGAACAAGATCCAGGTCACCGCCGACAGCACCGTCACCGGCGCCACATGGGACCGGGTGGAGTCGGCCGTGCAGGACCTCGGGTCCGGCATGGCGACCGTCAAGAAGTCCTCCGGAAAGTTCAAGCCCCTCGTCTCCGGCGGCGACGCCATCTTCTCGCAGGTGCAGGGCGGCAACGTCCGCTGCTCCCTCGGCTTCAACGTCACCGCGTCGGACGGCAGCCCGGCATTCCTGACGGCCGGTCACTGCGGTGTCGCGGCCAAGGACTGGTCCGACTCCCAGAACGGGCAGCCGATCGCCACCGTGGACCAGGCCACGTTCCCGGGCGAGGGCGACTTCTCACTTGTGAAGTACAACGACGCCACGACCCAGGCGCCGAGCGAGGTCAACGTCGGCAACGGCCAGACCGTCCAGATCAACCAGGCCGCGGACGCCACCGTCGGCGAGACCGTCTTCCGGATGGGCTCCACCACCGGTCTGCACAACGGTCAGGTCACCGGTCTCGACGCCACGGTCAACTTCCAGAGCGAGACCGACCCGAACGGCGTCGACACCGTGACCGGTCTCATCCAGACCAACGTCTGCGCCGAGGCGGGCGACAGCGGTGGCTCCCTGTTCACCCAGGACGGCAACGCGCTCGGCCTCACCTCCGGCGGCAGCGGCGACTGCACCAGCGGCGGTGAGACCTTCTTCCAGCCGGTCACCAAGGCCCTGCAGGCGACGGGCGCGACGCTCGGCGCGGGCGGCAACGGCGCCGGTGACCAGGCGGGCGGTGGCGACCAGGCCGGCGGCGGTGACCAGGCCGGTGGCGGCGACGCGGTCGGTGGCGGCGACGCGGTGGGCGGCGGCGACGCGTCCGGCACGGCCGACCCGTCCGCGGGTGCCGGCGCCGGCGACCAGTCCGGTGCCGGTGCGGACCCGTCCGGCACGGGCACCGGCGCGGACCAGTCGGGCACCGGCGCCGACCAGTCGGGCGCGGGCGCGGATCAGTCGGGCGCGGGCACGGGCACGGGCGCGGACCAGTCCGGTGCCGGCACCGGCACGGACGACGGCTCGGCCGCGACCGAGAACCACTGATCGGCCTCACCCGCGGTTCCGGCCGACGGTGGACGGTCCGGCCCTCCGGCGGGAGGGCCGGACCGCGTCGTCGTGCGACGCGGTCCCGCCGGCTCAGTCCCTCCCGGCCTCCGGACAGGCCCGCAGCAACAGCACCGCCACGTCGTCCACCCGCTCCCGCGCCGCCTCGCCGTGCAGGACGATCTCGTCGGCCAGCCGCTCCAGCGGCCTGTCTCCCGAGGAGGCGACGAGTTCGCCCAGATCCGCCACGGCGTCCTCGATGTCGACGCCGGGGGACTCGACCAGCCCGTCGGTGTAGAGCACGAGGACCGAACCGGGCGCCAGATCGACCTCGGTGGTCGGATACGTCGCCGCCGCGTCGATGCCCAGCAGCGGACCGCCGGCCAGGTCCAGCACCCGCACCCGCCCGTCCGCCCGGCGCAACAGCGGCGGCGGATGCCCCGCCCGGGCCATCACGGCCCGCCCCCGCTCCGGGTCCAGGCGCAGGTACAGACAGCTCGCGAACAGGTCGGCACCGAGGTCGATGAGCAGCCGGTTGGTGCTGTGCATGACCTCCTCCGGCGCCTGGCCGCCGGTCGTGAACGCCCGTACCCCGGTACGGATCTGCCCCATCAGCCCGGCCGCGGTCACGTTGTGCCCCTGGACGTCCCCGATCACCGCCGCCGCGAGCGGCCGCGTCGGCACCAGGTCGTAGAAGTCGCCGCCGATCTCCATGCCCTGCGTGGCCGGCAGATAGCGCGCGGCCGCGTCGATGCCGGGCACCCGGGCCAGCGAGTGCGGCAGCAGGGCCGCCTGCAGCCCGTGCGCCAGCTGGTTCTTGGTGTCGTAGAGCCGGGCCCGGTCCAGCGCCTGCGCGATCAGTCCGGCCAGGCTCGTCAGGACGGCCCGCTCGTCCGCCGCGAAGGCGTGCGGCTGGGCATAGGCGAGTACACACGTGCCCACCGGCCGCCCGGAGGCGATCAGCGGCAGATACGCCCAGGCCGCGAACCCGTCCGGATTCTCGTGCCCGCCCGGATACAGACGCTCCAACTGCGTCTGCGAGTCGAAGAAGGCCGGCACCCCGCTGGTCAGGACGTGCGTCCCCGGGGTGCGCTCGGCCAGCGGCAGCCCGTCGAACCGCTCGACGACATGCGGGTCGGGATACCCGTGGTGCCCCAGCACGTGCAGCCGGCCGGCCTGCGAGCCCAGCACCACCACGGCCTGGCTGCCCACGGCGGGGCAGACCTCGTCCGCGACGAGCTGCACCACGTCCTGCACCCCGACCGCCTCGGTCAGCGAACCGGCCAGGTTCAGCACCTGGGTGATGGTGACCAGGCGCGCGGGTCCCTCGGCGGACCGCTGCGGGGCGCGCGCCATCTCGGCCACCGAGCGGGCCCTGCTGATCCGCACGCTCAGCCCCGTCCGGCTCGGATACATGCGGAAGGACAGCCAGTCGCCCGGCGGGCGCAGCGCCACGAACGAGGTCACCTGCTGGCTGATCAGCGCGGCCCGGTAGCGGTCCTCGTACATCGGGTCGTTCAGCCACGGCACCGAGGCCCACAGCTGGGTGCCGAGCAGATCGCTCGTCGGCCGGCCGAGCATCTCGGCGGCCGCCGGATTGGCGAACCCGATCCGGCCGTGCAGATCCATCGACAGCAGTCCGTACGGCAGCCGGGCCACCATCCGCGCCGCCTCGACCGACCCCAGGGAACCCGCCACGCCCGACACGGTCGCCGCCAGCAGATCCGGTTCGGCGCGGACGGGGTGGCTGTCCTCAGCGGCCCGCTCCAGCCGCGCGGCGAGCCGGTGACAGGCCGCCGTCAGGTGCTCCCGCTCCCGGTCGGACAGCACCTGCGGATGCGAACCCGGCCAGGTCACGAAGATCGCGCCGTAGGCCTTGGTCTCGGTGGCCACGGGCAGCGCGGCCAGCGCGAAGGGATAGGGCAGGGCCATCGCGATGCGCGGATAGCGGCGGGCCATCTCCTCCTCGCCGCCCACCCAGACCAGCCGCCGTCCACGCACCGCCTCCGCGACCGGGACCGCCGCGCTGAGCCCCACCCGCTCCCAGGGCGCCGCGAACTGCCGGGGCAGGCCCGCCATCACCGCCATCTCCAGCACCGGCTCGTCGGCCGCCAGCAGGTAGACCGCCCCGGAGTGGGCGTGGACCTCGTCCATCATCGCGGCCAGCGACAGGGAGAGCAGCGGACGGCCGACCTGCGACCTCACGGCCGCCGGCGCCTGCGCGGGCGTTCGCCCGTCGGACACGCCGACCACCTCCTCGCCCGGCGGCACGCCGCGCCCCGCGCGTCGCACCCCAGGGGACAAGGCTCCCTCCTGGCGGCGCGCGGCGCACGGCGAGGGGGCCGGGCCCGGCGGCGCGGCACCCGGGCTCCGTGCCCGCACCCGGCGCCGGCCTCCGCGCGTCGGTCCGCGCCCGTTTACCCCGTAGGCCCGCGTCCATGCCCCCGCAATCGAAGCGCGAAGCGGCATGCACGCATCGCATGTGCGCCCCCGCGCACCCCATTGGCCGGTTATCCGCGCCCGGGAAACGCCGAGAACGCCAAGAATGGGGCACGCGTTCACACCGGGAACGAAGGACGGCGAGCTGAAGGGGCGGCAGTGATCCGGGTACTTCTGGTGCACGACGCGTGTCTGGTGCGGTCGGTGCTGGCGGAGTGGCTCCGCCGCGAGCCCGATCTGGGGGTGTACGACACGCCGTGGCGGGGCGCGTCGGGGCGGGTGCGGTCCTTGGGGGCCGACGTGTTGGCCGCCGACCTCGACTGCTCGGACACGCACGGGGTTCCGCCGCTCGGCGACTTACGGCCGGCGGGCACCGCCACGACGCCCCCGCGGCTGGTCGTGCTCGCCGACTCCCACAGACCGGGCCTGCTCAAGCGCGCCGCCGAGGCGGGGGCCCTCGGCTATGTCGACAAGGAGAGCTCGCCGGAGCGGCTGGTGCGCGCCATCCGGCGGGTCGCCCAGGGGGAACGATTCGTCGACGACTCGCTGGGCTTCGGCTTCCTCAGGGCCGCGCAGATCCCGCTGACGCGACGCGAGCTGAGCGTGCTGTCCCTGGCGGCCGGGGGAGCGTCCATCGCGGAGATCGCCGGGAGCCTGCACCTGTCCAACGGGACGGTGCGCAACTACATGGCGGCGATCACCCGTAAGACCGGGGCCCGCAACCGGATCGACGCGATCCGTATCTCACAGGGGGAAGGGTGGCTGTGACGACACGCCGTCCGGCGCGGGCGTCCAGCTGCCGACCAGGTCCCGGTACACCGCGCAGGAGCGCGCCAGTTCCGCGTGCGTGCCGTACGCCGTGCGCGGACCGTCCATCACCAGCACCCGGTCCGCGCGGCGCGCCGAGCTGATCCGGTGGGCGACGACGACCAGGGTGCCGCCCGCACGCTCGGCGAAGGCCCGCTCGGCGCGTGCCTCCGCCTCCGGGTCCAGGTGGCAGGTCGCCTCGTCGAGCAGGGCGAGCGGCGCGTACGACAGATAGGCCCGGGTCAGCGCGATCAGCTGCCGCTCGCCCGCGGACAGCGCCGTGGGCTCGACCGGCGCCGTGGGCCCGCCCAGCGCCTCCAGCAGCGACGTGAGCCCGACGGCCTCGGCCGCCGCCAGCAGCTCGGGCTCCGGCACGGGGCCGTCCCGGAAGAACGCGAGGTTCTCGGCCAGGGTGCCGCCGAACACGTACGCCTCCTGCGGGATGAGCACCCGCTGCGCGGCGGCCCCGGTCCCGGGCACGGCATGCCCACGGACCCGTATCGCACCCTCCTGGGGCCGCAGCAGCCCGGCCACCAGGGCGGTGAGCGTGGACTTCCCGATCCCGCTCGGGCCCACGACGGCGAGGTGACCGCCCTCCGGGACGGTGAGGTCGAGCCGGTCGAGGACGGGGGCGCTCGCGGGGCCGTAGGCGAAGGTGACTGAGGTGAGGGCGAGGGCGGGGGCCGGGGCAGGGATGTTCTCGACCGGGGTCGGCGCCGGGGCCGGAGTCGACGTGGTCGCCGGGAGCAGGCGGCGCAGCACCACCGTGAGGCGGGAGCCGCTCGTGCCCAGGCCGTGGACCAGGTTCTGCAGGGCCGGGAGGAGCGACTGGGTGACATAGGCGAGGGCGCCGACCAGGGCGCCCGGGGTGACGCCGTGGCCGAGGAGCCAGGGAGCGGTGGCCAGCAGCAGGACGACGGGCAGCTGGCCGCCGATGGCGAGCGAGGCCACCCGGGCCACCGCCCAGCGGGCCAGGGAGCGGGCGGCGTCCCGTTCCGCGTCGATACGGTCGCCCAGGCCGGCGGCGACCAACTGCTCGGCGCCCGCCGCCGTGACGTCCCGCAGCCCGGGGCAGACGGCGCCCAGGTCCTGGGCGAGTGACTCGTCGGCGACCAGGAAGGCTTCCTGCCGACGGGCCAGGGGGCGCAGCGTCACCGCGAACAGGCACACCCCGGCGAGCAGCGGGGGTCCCACGACCAGCAGGAGCCGTGGGTCGAGCGAGAACAGGCCCACGAGGGCTCCGGCGGCGGTGAACACGAAGGAGCGGGACACCATGACGAGACCGGCGAGGGTGTCCCGGGCGATCTCCACCTGCTGGGTGAGCCCGGACAGCGCCCCGCCGTCGGCCTCCCGCACCCCGCGCGCCACGACTCGCTCCACCAGCCGGTCCCGCAGCGGTTCGGCCAGCGCGGCGACGACCCCGTAGACCCGCCCGGTCCCGTAGGCCCCGATGACCACCGCGCCCGCGGCCAGCCCGAGCCACCGCAGCCCGACGCCCGCGTCCCCGGTCAGGAACCCCGCGTCGAGGGCCCGCGCCAGGGCGTACCCGACGAGAAACGTCTGGCCCGCCTCCAGCACCGACCAGACGGCGAGCCGGACGAACACCCACCACCGCGCCCGCACGTACCGCAGCCCACGGCGCAGCATCGGCGTGTCACCACGGTCGCCCTCGGCGGTCTCCTCCGCCCGCTGCGGCCCTTCTCGGCCCGCCCGGCTCTTCCCGCCCCTCACCGCCGCGCCCCTTCCGCCGGTGCCTCGGGCGACGGCCGTTCGACGGCGATCACCTCGTCAGTGGCGCGGTCGTCGTCGTCCTCGGCGGGTTCGTCCCCGAACACCGCCCGGTACGCGTCGTCCTGCCAAAGCTCCGCGTGGGTCCCCACCGCGCGGACCCGGCCGTCGTCCAGCCAGGCGACCGCGTCGGCCCGGGAGGCCGTCGCCGTGCGGTGGGCCATGAGGATGCGGGTGGGGTGGGGGGAGTGGGTGAGGAGGGCCCTGGTGATCTGGTGCTCGGTGACCGTGTCCAGGCTGGACAGCGCGTCGTCGAGGATCAGGAGCCGGCCGCCGTGGGCGAAGGCACGGGCGAGGCCGAGGCGCTGGGACTCGCCGCCGGAGCGTGGGGCCTCGGCGCACGGGGTGGCGTAGCCGTCGGGCAGGCGGCGGACGAACGCGTCGGCGTGGGCGGCGCGGGCCGCCTCGCGGACCTGGGCGGGGGAAGGCGGCACCCGGCCGAAGGCGATCGTGTCCTCGATCGTCGGGCCGAGCAGGGCGGGCCGTTCGAAGGCGTAGGCGACGGCGTCGCGCAGGTCGTCGTGGGTGAGGTCGGGCAGCGGTACGCCGTCCAGCAGGACCTCTCCGGCGTCCGGGTCGGTCAGCCGGCCCGCCAGGGCCGCCAGCAGGGACTTGCCCGTGCCCGAGCGGCCGACCACGGCGAGCGTCGTGCCGCCGGGGACCACCAGGTCGACGCCGTCCAGGACCGTGCGCCCGCCCCGGCGCGCGGTCACGCCCCGCAGCTCCAGCCGCCCCGGGCCGGGCGGCAGCGCTCGCGTACCGTGCCGCGGGACGGGCAGCGCCCGTACCTCGCCCAGGCGGCGGGCGGCCGCCCCGGCCCGCGTCAGTGCGGAGACCTGGCCGACCAGGACGCCCACTCCGGTCGCCAGGACGGCGTAGCGGGAGGCCGCGAGCACCTCGCCCACCGACAGCCGGTGCCGGGTGAGCAGGAACCCGGCCACCGCGACCACGCCCAGGTGCAGCAGCGGCGCCACCGCGACGGCCCGCGCCGCGGCTCGCCCCTGCACCCGCCACATGCGGTGTCCGGCCCGGGACAGCTCCGGCAGCGGCCGCAGGATCCGCGCCGCCTCGCGGTCCTCCGCGCCCGCCGCCCGGATCGTACGGAAGCCGCCGACCGCCTCCGCGAGGCCCGCCGCGATCCGCCCCTGCACCCGCTGGTAGCGGGCCACGCACTCCGACGTGTCCCGCGCGAACGCGCGCAGCAGCAGGGCCAGGACCGGGGCGCCGGCCAGGAAGACGGCCGCCAGCCACGGGTCGATCAGGAAGAGCGCCACCATGCCCCCGAGGGGCCCGGCGAGCGCGGCGAGCAGCGCGGCGAGGGCGCCGGGCGCCGTCCCGGCCTGGGCCGCGTTGCCGACCAGGCGGGCCACGAGATCCCCGGTATCGAGCCGGTCGGCGGCCCGGGGGCCCAGCGCCAGCAGGTGTCCGGTGACCGTGCGCCGCAGCCACGCGGTGGCCCGCGCGTCGACCGTGCCGGCCAGCACGCTCGCGCACGCGTCGAGGACGGCGAGCAGCAGCATCAGCCCGGCGCTGCACCACACCCAGCGGCCCGCGGCCGGGGCGTGCGTGAGCAGGAGGTCCAGGGTGCGGCCGAGGGCGGCGGGCAGCAGCAGACCGGCCGCGGTGGCCGCCGTACTCACCGCGCACAGGGCGGCACAGCGGGCCCCGCTGTGCCGGAGGGCCGCGCGCAGCAGCGCGCGGGTCGGGTCGTCGTCGGCACGGGTCGTCATCGGCGGCGGGCCTCGCGTCGGATCGGGCGAGAAGGCTCCGGACGCCCCTCCCGCGAGGAGAGGGCCGCCCGGAGCCGTCAACGCACTGTGCCGGTCAGAGACAGAGCAGGACGCTCGCGGCGGAGACGCAGGAGAGCAGGCTGACCGTGCTCGCGCCGCCGTGGTCGTTGTGCTCGTCGGACTCCATGATCTGCAGGTCGAGAAGAGCCATTGGGGTTTCCTTCCCTTGGTGTATGGGGACGGGGTTGTGTCACGACTCCGTCAGGTTGCGGAGCCGCGTGGTGAGGGCCGCCGGTGGGGCGGCAGGAACGGCAGGTGCGCGGTGCCGGCACCGTCGAGGGCCGCCGCGAGCGCGAGCAGACACCCTGCCGTTCCGGTGGCGAGGTCCATGGAGAGGCGCATCATCTGGTGCCCGGGGAAGGCCAGTTGGCCCTGGTAGGCCATGGCGAGCCAGCCGAGCCCCGCGATCTGTTCGTCGAGCCGGGCCCGGCCGGCGCCGGGCGCGGTCGTGCGGCTCAGGTGCAGGACCATTCCGGCGCGGCCCTGGAACAGCCCGGGCTGCGCGTAGAAGCGTGACGTGGCGGCGATCAGGATCCCGGAGCGGGCCCGCTCGAACTCGCCGGTGGTGTCGTCGGCGTCGCCCGTGCCGGCCGCGTCGGTCGTGCCCGCCGCGTGCGCGAGGTAGTCGTCGAGGACCAGGCCGAGCCCGACGCTCCCGTCGCCGAGGTACGGCAGGGTCCGCCAGCCCTCGTCCACCTCCAGGCCGCCGCCCGACCGCTGCACCACACAGCGCTCCAGGTCGCGCCGGAGCGCCTCGGCCGTGGCCGCCAGCAGGCGGGGCTCACCGGTCTCCTCGTACTGCCGCACCAGGAACAGCGCGGGCCCGGTAGCGCCGCGCATCAGCCCGGCCCGCCGTCGGGGCGCCTCGGGCAGGGGCTCGGTCAGGCGCCGTACGAGGATGTCGGCGGCCTCGGCGGCCCGCTCGCGCAGCTCCGGCTCGCCGGTCGTGCGGGCCAGCGAGGCGAGGACCAGGCCCAAGCCGGCCAGGCCGCCGTGCAGGTCGGAGGACAGGTTCCGCCACCGCTCGCGCAGGATGCCGTCGACCAGGTCCAGGGCCGGCTGCCGGTGCCCGAGCCGGTCCAGGACGTGGGCGACGCCCGCGAGGCCGTCGTACAGACCGAGCGGTGTGCCGGGCGGCGGCGCGGCGGCGCGGTCGAGGAGCCAGCGCTCGCCCTCCTCGTACCGTCCGGCGCCGGCCTCCGCGAGCGCGTAGAGCACCCCGGCCGCGCCGTGCGCGAGCCCGAGTCCGCCGCCGTCGGAGAACTGCGCGATGTCACCGGGGAAGAGCCGGTCGTCGCGCTCCGGGGTCGCCGAGGCGAGGATCGCCTTGACCATCGAGTCCCGGCTGTGCGGCCAGTCGCCGGGCGGCACCGGCTGGACGGCGGGGGCCGGACGCGGCAGGGGCGCGCCGTTCCCGGCCCCCGCCGCGTCCGGGGTGCTCCGGGTGATCTCCGCGACCGCCTCGTCCAGGAAGGCGCGCGGTACGTCCGGGAACTGCTCGGCGATGACGTCCGCCAGATGGGCGGCCTTGCCGCGGTCGACCACGAAGAGCGTGGTGACGGGCAGGAACAGGGCCAGCCGCAGACAGGCCAGGGCGTAGCGGTCGACGTCCGCGCCCCGGCGGTCCGGCGGCGCGAAGAAGCCGGGGTGGGCGACGACCTGGCGGCCGTTGTCCTCGGCGGGGGCCGCCGCCTCGAAGTCGATGAGGAAGACCGACTCGTCGTCGGGCGCGACCATGATGTTGAAGACGTGCAGGTCGTTGAAGACCGTCCCGCGCGCGTGCACCGCCTCGACCGCCTGTTCGACGGCCCGGTGGATGCGCAGTGCCCACGCCGTGTAGTCGGCGACGGCCCGCGGATCAGGGTCCGGAGTCAGCAGCGGGTGGCGCTCGGCGAAGCAGGAGTTGAGCGGGCGCCCTTCCAGGAAGTCCATGACCAGGAAGCGGTGCTCGCCCAGCGTGAACCAGCCCCGTACCTCGGGCACGACACCGGTCCCGGCGACCCGCTCCAGGGCCTCCTTCTCGCGCTCCAGCCGCGCCACCGCGTCCGCGCCGTCGGCGGCCAGCCCCGCGTGCGGCCGCGCCTCCTTGAGGACCACCCGGCGCCCGTCACGGGTGTCGGTGCCCTGGTAGACCCCGCCGCCGTTGGAGAAGTGCAGCGCCTTCTCGATGCGGTACGGCAGGTCGCCCACCGTCGTGGTGTTGCGGGCCGCGAGGTGCGGCCGGAGGAACGACGGCAGCGACACCCACTCCGGGACCTGGAAGGACGGCGCCCGCCGGTCCGGCACGAGCGTGCCCGAGCCGTCGCGCACCGCCGGCACCAGCGAGCCGCGCTCGTCGACCACGTAGGCACGGGCGAAGGCGCCGTAGCGGACGTAGAGCGGGCCGTCGTGCCAGCGCAGGTCGGTCAGGACGTACGGCCCCTCGAAGCCCTCCAGGAGCGCGCCCAATTCCAGTAGCACCTGGTGCAGTTGCTCCTCGTCGGCCGGGTAGACGGTGACGAACTTGCCGCTCGTGTCGCGCCGCGCGTACTTGGCGTTGCGCAGGTGCAGCAGATGCGGTGCGGGCACGAACTTGAACGGGATGCGCCGCGGCACGCAGTAGTCCCACACGGTCGCCGCGATCCGGTCCGCGTTCGCCCGGACGGCCGAGGCGTGGATCTTCCAGCCCTGGGCCGGCGAGGGCAGCGGTGCGCCGTCCTCGCCGAGCGGGGTCAGCGTCAGCCAGTCGGCCGTACGCCCCGAGTGCCAGCCCTCCGGCACCGGACGCCGCGCCGTGTCGAACAGGGGCGCGGCATCCGGCCCGCCCGCCGAGAGCCGGTCGGGCGTGTCGTAGAAGTGTCCGTCGGCCAGCGCGTACACCTCGTACCGCTTCTCCATGCGCCTCCCCCTCCGTGGCCCGCCAACGACCATTCCAGGGGGCCGGCGGTCGCGGACAGTCACGCCTGTCACGAGATCCCCGTGCGGAACGCATGAGTAAAGAATTGTTCGGCGCCTTTCGAGCGTTGTGGCCGCGAGAGCTCCACGGAACGGTCACAGGGGCTGCGCAAGCAGCTCATTAGCGCTGTAATGGCGGACGTGGTGAGAGAGGGCGCTGCGGTACGCGGAACGAGGAGGGAGCGTGCCGAGGTCGCCCTGGAAACGGTCATGGCCGACCCCCGTGCGCCCGATCGGCTGCACCGCGTCATCGAGCAGGCACTGGTTCTGGCCGGGGCGGCCTTCGCCGGCGTCTACCTCCCGGGCGACGACGGCGCTGTGCTCTGCCTGGCCGAATCGGCGGGGCTGCCGCGCACGCTGTACGGGCTGCGCGACGGCTATCCCGTCGCGGGACAGTCCCCGCTCGCCGAGGCCCACCGTGCCCGGCGGCCGGTGTGGCTCGACCCGGAGGGACCGGCCGCCGCTTCGGAGGCGGGCAGAACCGTGCGGCACTTCCAGCTGGCCGCCCTGCCGGTGTGCCCGGACAGCGGTGGGGGCTGCCTGCTCGCCGTGAGCGAGAACCCCGACGGCTTCGACGCGGAGGACCGCCGCTGTCTCGCCCTGATCGCGAACGCCGTCGCCCTGCCCGTCCCGTCCCGGGCCGCCACCGGCGAGCTCCCGCCCGACGCCTTCAGCCTGGTCATGGAGACCGGCCGGGTCGAGGTCGGCGACGCGGTCCTGGAGCTGTTCGGGATCGGCCGGGACGAGTTCGACGGCCGGGTCGAGACGCTGCTCGGCATGACGGTGCCCGAGGACCTGCCCGCGCTGATGTCCGTCGTCGAGTCCGACCACATGTCGATCGGCGACCGTGTGTCCATCGGCGACCGTGAGCTGGAATTCCGTGTCGTGCAGCCCTCCGGACCGCCGAAGTGGCTGCGGCTGAGCGGACGGATGGTGCCCGGCGGCGAGGGCCGGTCGGCGCTCCTCGTCGGCACCGTGGCGGACGCCTCCACGCTGCGCTCCGACGTCACCGACGTGGCCCGCGTCCAGCGGCTGGCCGCCGCCCTGGCCACCGCGGGCACCGTCAAGGACGTCGGCCAGGCCGTCGTCAGCGCCCTGCGCAAGCCGCTGCAGGCCGACCGCATCGCGCTCGCGGAACTGGAGAACGACCGCCTCGTGGTCACCGTCCTCGACCCGCCCGAGCCCGAGGTCTGGCCGGAACTGTGGCGCAGCGAGTGGCGCAGCGAGTGGCCCGACGCGCCCGTCCGCGCCATGCCCACCCTCGCCTCGGCCCTGCGCGAGGGCCGCGCCCAGATCTGGCCCGCCGGCACGCCCCTGGAGCCGGCGCTCGCCGACGTCGGCCCCGGCGGTCTCGCCGTCCTGCCGCTGCCCGCCGGCGGCCGCATGGCCGGCGCCTGCCTGATCGGCTGGGACAGCCCGCACGAGTTCGGCGCCGACGAACGCGCCCTGCTCACCGCCTCCGCCGGCCTCGCCGGCCAGGCCCTGATGCGCGCCCACGCCTTCGACGCCGAGCACGAACTCGTCGGCATGCTCCAGCGCGCCCTGCTGCCGCGCCGCCTGCCCAAACTGCCCGGCGCGGTCGCCGTCGCCCGCTATCTGCCCACCACCGCCGGCCTGGAGCTGGGCGGCGACTGGTACGACGTCATCCCGCTGCCCGAGAACCGCGTCGCCCTGGTCATCGGCGACGTCCAGGGCCACAGCGCGGCCGCCGCCACCCTGATGGGCCAGATGCGCACCGCGCTGCGCGCCTACGCCGCCGAGGGACACACGCCGGACGTGGTCGTCTCGCACGCCAACCGGCTCCTCATGGACATGGAGAGCGACCTCTTCGCCACCTGCTGCTACGTCGACGTCGACATGGAGGAGGGCACCGCCTGGTGCGTGCGCGCCGGACACCTGCCGCCGATCCTGCGGCACACGGACGGCAGCACCACGGTCGTGGAGGCGGAGGGCGGACCGCCGCTCGGCGTGGTCACCCAGGCCGACTTCCCGATGACCCAGCTGCGGCTCCAGCCCGGCACGCTCCTCGCGCTGACCACGGACGGCCTGGTGGAGTCCGCCGAGGCCGACATCGACGAGGGCATGGACCGGCTCGCCCACGGCCTCGCCCAAGCCGACCCCGCCCACCTCGGTCTGGTCGCCGACGCCCTGCTCGGCAACGCCCACCGCAGCGATGACGTCGCGCTGCTCCTGATGCGCTACGACGGCATGGAGTCGCGGCCGCTGCGGGAGAGCTGGACGGTGTGGCGGGTGCCCGAGGCCGTCCGGCACGCCCGCCGCTTCACCCGGCGCACGCTGCGCGCCTGGGAGGTGGCTCCCGAGGAGATGGACGCCGTGCTCCTCGTCGTCTCCGAGCTGGTCACCAACGCCCTGGTGCACACCGACGGCCAGGTCCGCATGGACCTCACCCTGGTCAACCACCGCTTCCGGGTCGCCGTCACCGACGCCTCGCCCCGCTCCCCGGTCAAGCCCACCAGCATCGGCTGGGAGGCCACCGGCGGCCGCGGCATCCTCCTGGTCGAGGCCATGTCGACCGCGTGGGGGACGCTGCCGGTCAGCGGCGGCAAGCAGGTGTGGGCGGATCTCGCGCTGGCGGAATGACCCGCCACACGGGTGTGGGTACGGACCGCGCACGGCAGGTCGCGAGCGGTTGCGGCGTGCGCCCCGCCTAGGGTCCTTGCCGTGTCATTCACCTTCGAAGAACTCGTCGCGAAGCAGCGCGCGGCCGATGCGGCCCACGCGCAGGTCCTGGAACTGCGGGACGCCTACGGTCCGCCGGCCGAGGCGCAGCTGACCGGCGCCCAGAAGGAGACCTACGAGACGGCCCTGCGCGCCTGGCGCGAACTGGCCCGTGACGTACAGACCGCGATGAGCGCGTACGCGAGGGACACGGGCCGGGCACGGCCCGAGCTGGAGGCGGAGGTGGAGAAGGCCGCGGCGGCCACTGAGGACACGTGAGTCAGCCCGACCGCGGCCCCGGTCGGCGCGGCGAGCGGCTCGCCGACGCCCTCGACGCCCGGCTGCCGGTCATGGACGGCGGGGGTCTGCTGCGCAAGGCGTTCCCCGACCACTGGTCGTTCCTGCTGGGCGAGCTGGCGCTGTACAGCCTGATCCTGCTGGTGCTGACCGGGGTGTGGCTGACCCTGTTCTTCCAGCCCGAGATGCGCGAGGTCGTCTACGACGGCTCCTACGAACCGCTGCGCGGCGTCCGCATGTCCACCGCCTTCGACTCCACCCTGCGCATCAGCTTCGACGTCCGCGGCGGCCTGCTGGTGCGCCAGGCCCACCACTGGGCCGCGCTCGTCTTCGTCGCCGCGATCGGCCTGCACATGCTCCGGATCTTCTTCACCGGCGCCTTCCGCAGACCCCGCGAGGTGAACTGGGCCGTCGGCCTCACCCTGTTCGTGCTCGCCCTCGCCGAGGGCTTCGCCGGCTACTCGCTCCCCGACGACCTGCTCTCCGGCACGGGCCTCAGGATCGCCGAGGGCATCATGCAGTCGATCCCGGTGGTGGGGACGTACGTGGCGATGTTCGCCTTCGGCGGCCAGTTCCCCGGCCACGACTTCATCACCCGGCTGTACAGCCTGCACATCCTGCTGCTGCCGGGTGCGCTGATCGCCCTGGTGACGGTCCATCTGATCCTGGTGTTCCACCTCAAGCACACCCACTGGCGCGGGCCGGGCCGCACCAACCGCAACGCCGTCGGCCGACCGCTCTTCCCGCAGTTCACCGCCGGCTCCCTCGGACTGCAGTTCACCGTCTTCGGCGTGCTGTTCCTGATGTCCGCCGTCGCCCAGATCAACCCCGTGTGGGTCTACGGCCCCTACCGCCCCGACCATGTGTCCACCGGCTCCCAGCCCGACTGGTACGTCGGCTTCCTGGAGGGCGCCCTGCGGCTCGTACCGCCCTGGGAGACGAACGTCGCCGGCCACACGATCATGTGGAACGTCCTGCTCCCGGCCGTCGTCCTGCCCGGACTGCTGTTCACCGTCCTGTACGCGTACCCGTTCGTGGAGCAGCGTCTGACGGGGGAGTGGATCCGGGAGCGGCACCTGTGCGACCGGCCCCGCGAGCGCCCGGTGCGCACCGGCCTCGGCGTCGCCGGCACCGTGTTCTACGCCGTCCTGCTGATCGCGGGCGCCAACGACGTCATCGCCCAGACCTTCCGGATCTCGGTCAACACCCTGACCTGGGTGCTGCGCGTCGGTCTCGTGCTGGGGCCGGTCCTCGCCTTCCTGGTCACCCGCTGGCTCTGCCTGGCCCTGGTGGAGAAGGAGCGGGAGCGCCTGGTGACGGGGGTACCGACCGGGGAGGTACGGCAGAGCCTGACGGGCGGCTACGACACCGACCACCACCCGCCCGAGACGTTCCGGCCCGGCGCGCCCCGCCGGCCGATCAGCGGTCCGCGTACTGGAAGACCAGCCCGAGGACGCCGCGCGCCAGCACGCCGAGACCGATGAGGAACAGCCACAGACCGAACACCACCCCGGTCGCGGTGACCGCGAAGCCGAGCGCGGTGACCAGCGGCCAGCCGCTCTCCGGCGGGAAGAACTCCAACGGCCCCGCGCCGTCGGCCACTTCGGCCCCCGCGAGGTCCTGCGGTCGGCGCCCCTTGCGCACGTACTGCATCGTGCAGAAGAACGAGATGACGGCGGCCATCCCGAAGGCGACGATCAGCGCGGCCGTCCCGGTCGGATCGCGCGACCACACCCCGTAGAGGACCGCGGCGCCCGCGAAGAACAGCCCGACACCGCCGAACAGCATGGCCTCGACCTTCACCGCAGTTCCTCCGCCTCGGCCCGCCGGACGACGTCGGGGTGGTGCAGGTCGAACGCGGGCGATTCCGACCGCACCCGGGGCAGGGCGACGAAGTTGTGGCGGGGCGGCGGGCAGGACGTCGCCCACTCCAGGCCGCGCCCGTAGCCCCACGGGTCGTCGATCCCGACCCGTTCGCCGTGCCGGCTCGTGTGCCAGACGTTGTAGAGGAACGGCAGGGTGGACACGCCGAGCAGGAACGCCCCCACCGACGAGAGGGTGTTGAGCAGGGTGAACCCGTCGGCCGGCAGGTAGTCCGCGTACCGGCGCGGCATGCCCTCCTCGCCGAGCCAGTGCTGGACGAAGAACGTGAGCTGGAAGGCGGGGAACAGCAGCCAGAAGTGCAGGACACCCAGCCGCTCGTCGAGCATCTTCCCGGTGAACTTGGGCCACCAGAAGTAGAAGCCGGCGAACATCGCGAACACCACCGTGCCGAACAGCACGTAGTGCAGGTGCGCCACGATGAAGTACGAGTCGGTGAGGTGGAAGTCGAGCGGCGGCGAGGCGATCATCACCCCGCTGAGCCCGCCGAGCAGGAACGTCACCAGGAAGCCGAGCGACCACAGCATCGGCGTCTCGAACGAGATCGAGCCGTGCCACATCGTCCCGATCCACGCGAAGAACTTGATCCCGGTGGGCACGGCGATCAGGAACGACATGATCGAGAAGAACGGCAGCAGCACCGCTCCGGTCGCGAACATGTGGTGGGCCCACACCACCGCAGACAGCATGGTGATCGCGATCGTGGCACCGATCATCGGCAGATAGCCGAACAGCGGCTTGCGGGAGAACACCGGCAGGATCTCGGAGACGATGCCGAAGAACGGCAGCGCCACGATGTAGACCTCCGGATGCCCGAAGAACCAGAACAGGTGCTGCCACAGCAGCGCCCCGCCGTTCGCCGCGTCGAAGACGTGCGAGCCGAACTTGCGGTCCGACTCCAGCGCCAGCAGCGCCGCGGTGAACACCGGGAACGCGGGCAGTACCAGGATCGAGGTGAACAGCACGTTCCAGGTGAAGATCGGCATCCGGAACATGGTCAGGCCCGGCGCGCGCAGGCACATGATCGTGGCGATGAAGTTGACGGCCCCCAGCGTCGTCGACACACCTGTCACCACCAGCCCCATCACCCACAGGTCACCGCCCGCGCCGGGGGAGAAGTAGGCGCTGTTCAGCGGCGCGTACGCGAACCAGCCGAAGGCGGCCGCGCCGCCCGGCACCAGGAACCCCGAGACCACCATCAGCCCGCCGAACAGGTACATCCAGTACGACAGGGCGTTCAGCCGGGGGAAGGCCACGTCCGGGGAGCCGATCTGCAGCGGCATGACGGCGTTCGCGAAGCCGGCGAACATCGGGGTCGCGAACAGCAGCATCATGATCGTGCCGTGGATCGTGAAGAACTGGTCGTAGCCCTGCTCGTTCAGGAGCTGCAGCCCCGGGCGGGCCAGTTCGGCGCGCATCGCGAGGGCCAGCAGCCCGGCCAGCAGGAAGAAGCAGAACGCGGTGACCATGTAGAGGCGGCCGATCACCTTGTGGTCGGTCGTCGAGGCCCAGCGCAGCAGCGTCCGGCCGGGCCGGGGCGCGGTGGCGGCGTACCGCTCGGCGATCTCCTCGGATTCCGAAATTTCCGACAGTTCCGTATGTTCCGTCATCGCCGGTGACGGTACTCCGGCGCCACGGCGACCCGCCCGCGCCACGCCCGCACCCCGCCCGGTCCGCGACGCCGGTCCGCGACGCCGGTCCGCGACACCGGTCGGCAAGGCGCTCGACGAACCGAAGACGTACTGTCGTAAGAATCCGGACAGCCAAACAGAGGTCCGATCCGGACCATCCCCACTAGGGTGTGGCAGATGAAGGCTCTGGTGCTCTCCGGCGGTGCCGGTACCCGGCTGCGGCCGATCACCCACACGTCGGCGAAACAGCTCGTCCCGGTGGCCAACAAA
This sequence comes from Streptomyces sp. NPDC054794, assembly GCF_053611585.1. NCBI lineage: Bacteria > Bacillati > Actinomycetota > Actinomycetes > Kitasatosporales > Streptomycetaceae > Streptomyces > Streptomyces sp. NPDC054794. Next base: position 336,571 of record NZ_JBSHAQ010000001.1, read on the forward strand.
CCGGTGCTCTTCTACGGGCTGGAAGCCATCGCCGCGGCGGGGATCACCGAGGTCGGGATGGTCGTCGGGGAGACCGCCGCCGAGATCGAGGAGGCGGTCGGGGACGGTTCGAAGTTCGGCCTGGAGGTCACCTACATACCCCAGGAGCGGCCGCTCGGCCTCGCCCACGCGGTGCTGATCGCACGGGACTTCCTCGCGGACGACGACTTCGTGATGTATCTCGGCGACAACTTCGTCGTCGGCGGGATCAACTCCCTCGTCGACGCGTTCCGCGTCAGCCGCCCCGACGCCCAGATCCTGCTCACCCACGTCCCCGACCCCCGCTCCTTCGGCGTCGCCGAACTCGACCCTGCCGGGCAGGTGATCGGCCTGGAGGAGAAGCCGGAGCACCCCAAGAGCGACCTCGCCCTGGTCGGCGTCTACCTCTTCACCCCCGTGATCCACGAGGCCGTACGCGCCATCAGGCCGTCCTGGCGCGGCGAGTTGGAGATCACCCACGCCCTCCAGCACCTCATCGACACCCGGGCCGACGTGCGCTCCACGGTCATCGAGGGCTACTGGAAGGACACCGGCAACGTCGGCGACATGCTGGAGGTCAACCGGACCGTCCTGGAGAACATGGAGCGGCGCATCGACGGCGAGGTGGACGACCGGTCCGAGACCGTCGGCCGGATCGTCGTCGAGGAGGGCGCGCGGATCGTGAACTCGCGGATCGTCGGCCCCGTCGCCATCGGATCGGGGACCGTGATCAGCGACTCCTACGTCGGCCCCTACACCTCGGTCGCGGAGAACTGCCGGATCTCGGACAGCGAGCTGGAGTTCTCCATCGTGCTGCGGGACTCCTCCATCGACGGGGTGGGCCGGATCGAGTCCTCGCTGATCGGCCGGCACGTGGAGGTGACCCCGGCGGCCGGCGTGCCCAGTGCCCACCGCCTCGTTCTCGGAGACCACAGCAAGGTGCAGATCCGTTCATGAATCTCCTCGTCACCGGCGCCGCCGGGTTCATCGGCTCCACGTACGTCCGCACGCTGCTCGCCGACGACGCCCCGGACGCGCCCCGGATCACGGTGCTCGACAAGCTCACCTACGCCGGCACCCTCGACAACCTGCCCGTCGACCACCCCCGACTCCGGTTCGTGCGCGGCGACATCCGTGACGCCGCCCTGGTCGACAAGCTGATGGCCGAGGCCGACCAGGTCGTGCACTTCGCCGCCGAGTCCCATGTGGACCGCTCGATCGACGGGGCGAGCGAGTTCGTGCTCACCAATGTAGTGGGCACCCAGACCCTGCTGGACGCGGCCCTGCGCTACGGCGTCGGCCCGTTCGTGCACATCTCCACCGACGAGGTCTACGGCTCCATCGAGTCCGGCTCCTGGCCCGAGACCCACCCGCTGTCCCCCAACTCCCCGTACTCCGCGTCCAAGGCCTCCTCCGACCTGCTCGCCCTGGCCTACCACCGCACCCATGGCCTGGACGTCCGCGTCACCCGCTGCTCCAACAACTACGGCCCGCACCAGTTCCCCGAGAAGGTCGTCCCGCTGTTCGTCACCAACCTGCTCGACTGCGCGCCGGTGCCGCTGTACGGCGACGGGCGCAACGTCCGCGACTGGCTGCACGTCGACGACCACTGCCACGGTGTGGAACTCGTCCGCACGCAGGGCCGCCCCGGCGAGGTGTACAACATCGGCGGCGGCACCGAACTGAGCAACAAGGAGCTGACCGGACTGCTCCTCGACGCGTGCGGCGCGGACTGGGACCGGGTCGAGTACGTCACCGACCGCAAGGGCCACGACCTGCGCTACTCCGTCGACTGGAGCAAGATCCGCGACGAACTGGGCTACCGCCCGCGCCGCGACTTCGCCACCGGGCTGGCCGAGACCGTCGCCTGGTACCGGGACAACCGCGCCTGGTGGGAGCCGCTCAAGCGGCGTTCCGGGTCCGGTGCGCGATGAGGTGGCTGGTCACCGGCGCGGCCGGGATGCTCGGCCGGGACACCGTCGAGGAGCTGCTGCGGCGTGGTGCGGAGGTCACGGCCCTGGGCCGCGCCGACCTGGACATCACCGAACCCGAGGCGATACGCCGGGCGTTCGCGGACCACCGCCCCGACCTGGTCGTCAACTGCGCCGCGTACACCGCCGTCGACGACGCCGAGACCGACGAGGCCCGCGCGCTGCCCGTCAACGGCGACGGCCCCCGCCTGCTCGCCCGCGCCTGCGCGGCACACGGCGCGCGACTCGTCCACGTCTCCACCGACTACGTCTTCTCCGGCGAAGCCCTCCCCCAAGCTCTCGGCTCCGCTCGAGCAGGGGGGACCCCCATCACTCCCTACTCCGAGGACCATCCCCCGGCCCCGCGCACCGCCTACGGCCGCACCAAACTCGCCGGCGAACGGGCGGTGCTGGACGAACTCCCGGGCGCGGGCGCGATCGTACGCACGGCCTGGCTGTACGGCGCCCACGGCCGCAGCTTCGTCCGTACGATGCTCGAACTCGAAGCCCGCCGGGACACCCTGGACGTCGTCGACGACCAGCGCGGCCAGCCGACCTGGAGCGCCGACGTCGCAGCCCGGATCGCGGACCTCGGCGCCCGAATGGGCCGCGACGAGGGCGCGCACGGAGTCTTCCACGCCACCAGTTCCGGCGAGGCCAGCTGGTACGAGCTGGCCCAGGAGGTGTTCCGCCAGGTCGGCGCGGACCCGGCCCGGGTACGCCCCACCAGCAGCGACGCCTTTTCGCGGCCCGCGCCGCGCCCCGCCTACAGCGTCCTCGCGCACGGCCGGTGGCGGGAGATCGGTCTGGCACCGCCGAGGCACTGGCGGTCCGCCCTGCACGAAGCACTGCCCCACATCCGCAAGGAGATGTCTCAGTGAAACGGCACGAGTTCCTGCGGGAGCTCCACAAGGTCACCGCGAACCGCAACTACCTGGAGATCGGCGTCAACGACGGCCGCAGTCTGACGCTGTCCCGGGTGCCCAGCATCGCGATCGACCCCGCGTTCAAGGTGGTCTCGGAGATCCGCTGCGACGTGCACCTGGCGAAGGCGACCAGCGACGACTTCTTCGCCCGGGACAACCCGCTCGCGCACCTCAGGGGCGGCCGCCATCCACTGCGCCAACTGGCCCGCAACCGCAGCCCGTTCGGCTACTGGCGGCGCACCACCCTGGACCTGTCGTTCATCGACGGCATGCACCTGTTCGAGTTCGCGCTGCGCGACTTCATCAACATCGAGAAGCACTCGGACTGGGCCAGCGTGATCGTCTTCGACGACATGCTGCCGCGCAACGTGGACGAGGCGGCCCGCGACCGGCACACCAACGCCTGGACCGGCGACGTCTACAAGCTCGTCGAGATCCTCCGCCGCCACCGCCCCGACCTGGTGACGGTCCTGGTCGACACCGCGCCGACCGGCCAGCTGCTGGTCTTCGGCGCCGACCCGTCGAACACGGTCCTCCAGGACAAGTACGACGAGATCATCGCCGAGTTCGAGGTCCCCGACCCGCAGAAGGTGCCCGAGTCGGTCCTGGAACGGACCACGGCCGTGCAGCCGGAGACGCTGATCGCCGCCGGCTTCTGGAAGGCGCTGGTCGCGGCCCGCAACCGCGGCACCAAGCGGTCCCGCGGCTGGGAGCCCCTGCGCCGCGCGCTGGAGCCGCTCGACTCCGGCCGCTGAGCCGCTGAGCACCCGAGCCGCCGGCCCGAGTGGCCGGCGGCCTCACCGGCCGGCGCGCAGCCGCTCGTAGTGGGCGGAGCAGTCCGGGTACGCGGGAAGCAGACCGGACCGCTCCGCCTCGGCCAGCGAGGGCGCCTCGGCGTCCTTCCCGGACAGCACCGGCTCGATCCCCTCCGGCCAGACGATGCCCAGGCCGGGATCGAGCGGGTGCACCCCGTGCTCACGGCCCGGCGCGTACCCGGTCGAGCACAGGTACACGACCGTGGCGTCGTCGGTGAGCGCCATGAAGGCGTGGCCGAGCCCCTCCGCGAGGAACACGGCGCGGTGCGTCTCGTCGTCCAGCCGCACGGCCTCCCAGCGGCCGAACGTGGGCGACCCGACGCGGACGTCCACCACCACGTCCAGCACGGCCCCGCGCACGCACGAGACGTACTTGGCCTGACCCGGCGGCACGTCGGCGAAGTGCACGCCGCGCACGACGCCCCGCCGGGACACCGAGCAGTTGGCCTGGGCCAGGCCCAGGTCGTACCCGGTGGCCTCCCGGAACTCCGCGCCCCGGTACCACTCGTGGAAGCTGCCTCTATCGTCCGGGAACACGGTGGGCTCCAGGACCCAGGCGCCCTTGATCTCCAGTGCGCGCACCGCGTCACGCCCCCCGAGTCGTGCCGTGGGACGTGGCCCTGTGCGGGGCCGCGCCCAGCATCCGCCGGACCTTGCGCACCAGCCTCCGGAGCAGACCGGGCGGGGCGGGCCGGTCCACCCGGACGCCACCGGTCCGGGTCACGCGCAGGACGAGCGGCAGCGCCACGAAGCGCGGGGTATCGGCCTCCGGGGCGAGACACACCTCCAGCCGTCCCCCCTTCGTACCGTGCCGCTCCACGCCCACCTCCAGCAGCGAGCCGGCCCCGTCGGCCGGGGTCAGCGTCCCGGACTGCCGCAGGGACCTGCCCGACGCGGTGTCGGTCAGCCGCACCAGGACATCGGTGCGGTCCGGGACGTAGAGCGGCAGGGCGAGGCTCAGCCGGTGGTCGGCGGAGACGGCCGCGTCCTCGGGTGTGACACGGCCCAGGCCGAGGGCCTTGCCCGCGCGGTCGACGTCCAGCGAGAAGTTGTGGTGGTTCTTGGTCCAGTACGGCAGCACCACACGGCCCGCGACCACGCCGGCGGGCGGTGTGGCCCGGCCGTGCGCCGGGGCCGGGCCCAGGCGGCATTCCTTGTGCCAGCCGCCGAGGCCGACGCGCAGGTACGCGTCCCACAGCCCGCCGGCCGGCGGGGAGCCGCCGGCCGCGGTGCCGGGATCCACGGTGGCCGTGCCGTGCAGCACCAGGCGCACGCGCCCGTCGCCGGCCGGGACCCGCTCGCGGGTGAGCTCGACCGGCTGGAAGAACGAGGCGGAGCTGGCGCGGTCGCGCAGGACCAGGTCGGCGGTCGCCTGCTCGAACCCGTCGACGGCGTCCGCGCCCAGCCAGGCCGCCGCCTCGTCGATGTCCCGGGGCGCGCTGTCCGCGGGGGTCTTCGGCCCGTCGGCCGGGAACGTCAGCGGCTGCCCGCCGGACGTGTACTCGGTGGTGAACGTGATGCGCAGCGCCCCGTCCCGCCACTCGACGCCGCTCGGCGCGCCCTTGGGGGAGACCCCGATCTCCCACTGCGCATAGGCGACGAGGTCGTCGTAACGGTCGTCCCTGATCAGCGAGGCCACGATGCGCTGGCCGGGACGGAGCGCGGGCGCGACGCCGGGGCCGAAGCGCTCCAGGATCACCGCGCGCATCTCCCGGAACAGCTCACGGCGGTAGTCGTCGGGCATCGCGAGCAGGCGCCGCCCGCTCATCCGCTCGACCATCTCCACGCGCAGCCAGCGGCGCAGCAGCCGGTCGCGCAGCGGGCCCGGTTCGGTGTACCGCTCGACGACGTCCAGGGCCTCGCGCAGGTTCTTGAAGTAGCCGACCGGCTCGAAGCGCTGGAAGCCCGCGTTGGCGGCGTCGTCCCGCTTGACGTGGTAGTAGCAGACGTAGTCGCCGAGCACCGAGACGTTGTCCGCGCGCAGATACGCCTCGGTGACGAAGACGTGGTCCTCCAGGCGGCGCCGGCCCTCCGGGAAGCGCAGACCGGTGCGGTCCAGGAAGGCGCGCCGGACCATCTTGTGCGGGGTGAGGCTGTCGATCAGCGGCGCGTTCTCGACGCTGGCGTGCGGATGGTTGCGGCGGAACAGCTCCACCGGGACCGGGCGGCCCTTCCCCGCCATCTTGCCGACGATCACGTCGGCCTTGTTCGCCACGCCGTACTCGTACATCCGTTCGAGGGCCTCGTCGCCGAGATGGTCGTCGTTGTCGACGAACATCACGAACTCGCCCACGGACGCGTCGATCCCCACGTTCCGCGGCTTGCCCGACCAGCCGGAGTTCGGCTGGTGGACGACGTGGATGTGAGGGTGCTCGGCGGCCAGCGCGTCCAGTCTGGCCGGGGTCTCGTCGGTGGAGCCGTCGTCGACGAAGATCACTTCGAACTCGTCGGGAGGCAGCGACTGCCGCAGCATCGAGGCGACACAGTCCTCGATGTAGGGCCCGGGGTTGTACACGGGGACGACAACGCTGACTTTGACCGGCATCCGGCTTCCAAGCCCCCTTCGGTAGCTTGCCGTTGTCTGAGTGACACGGTGCGCGTGGCCGAATGTTAACCCGCCCCCTTGCGCGGGCGGAGGGCCCTTCGGCGCAGGGGGCCGGGTCGGCGGGAGCCGGGGGCGGAGCGGGGCTCAGACGCGGGTCTTGGCCAGCAGCTCCAGGATCTCGGCCGTGGTGCCCGACTCGCCGAGCCGCGGGAAGACGCGTTCGACACTGCCGCGGTGCGCCTCGGGGTCGCTGTCGGCCATGGCGTCGGTGGCGAGGGTGACGTGGTAGCCGTGCTCGTACGCGGCGCGGGCGGTGGACTCGACGCCGATGCTGGTGGCGATGCCGGTCAGGACGATCTGGCTGACGCCGCGGCGGCGCAGCTGGACGTCGAGGTCGGTGCCGTGGAAGGCGTTCCAGTTGTGCTTGGTGACGTGGATGTCGCCGGGGTGGCCGGACAGTTCGTCGACGACGACGTCCCAGCCCTCGGGGAAGGACAGGCCGCGGGCCGTGCGCTCGGTGCGGCCGGGTACGGCGTCGGCCCAGTCGGCGGCGAAGGACACCCGGACCAGGACCACGGGCAGTCCGTGGGACCGGAAGGCGTCGGCGAGTTCGGCCGTGCGGGCCACCACGTCCGAGGCGGCGTACGGCTGGGTCGGCATGCCGACGATGCCGCGCTGGAGGTCGATCGCGACGAGGGCGGTGCGCGGGTCGAGGGTCGTGAGAGACATCGGGAGTTCAGGCCTTTCGGAGGATGCGTGGGGTGCGGAACGGCTCGGGACCGAGCCGGTTCAGGAGGTGGCTCGGGGGGTGAGCCGGTTCAGGGAACGGTCGGGGAGGGTCGTCGCCAGCAGCAGTACCGATCCGGCGAGCATGAAGAGGGCCAGGCCGTGCAGCCCGGCCGTGTCGGCGCGGTGCGGGAAGAACGCCGCGGTGGCGGCGGAGGCGCCCAGCGCGCCGAGGTAGGTGAAGGTGCGCAGCAGTCCGGCCGCGGAGGCGATGCGCGCGGGATCGGCCTGCCGGTACAGGGCGTTCTGTGAGGCCAGGCCGATCAGCCCCTGCGGCACGCCGAGGACGGCGCCGAGGGCGAGCAGCACCCAGACCGGGCTGCCGGCGTCGACCAGGAGCAGGGCGACGCACCCGGCCAGCTGCGCCAGGGCGCCGACCACCAGCTTGGTGCGCACCGCCTCGCGCCGCCCGGTCAGCGCGGAGGCGGTGAGCGCGGCGACCGACAGCGGCAGCAGCGCGAGCCCCGCCGTGGCGGCGCTCAGGCCGCGGCCCTCCTCCAGCCACTGCGTGTAGCCGTACAGGAAGCAGTAGGCGGTGGCGTAGCCGAGGAACTGGCGCAGGTAAGTGGCGAGCAGCGGGATGTTCCCGCCCAGCACCCGCAGGTCGACGAAGGGGTCCGGCAGCCGCAGCTCCCGTGCCGCGAAGCAGAAGGCCGCCGCGGCGGACAGCGCCGGCAGGTACCAGTGGGCCGGGCGTGGGTCCATCAGGAACAGCATCAGTGAGACCAGCGTGACGGCGAACAGCAGCATGCCGGGCAGGTCGACGCCGCGCGGGCCGGCCGTCTCCTCGCGCTCGGCGCCGGGCAGGTGCTCCGCCCGGGGCAGCCGGAGCGCGCCGAGGACCAGACAGGCCACGGAGAGCGGCACGTTGACCGCGAAGACGGCGCGCCAGCCGCCGGTGCCGATCAGCAGACCGCCGAGCGAGGGGCCGATCACGACCACGGTCTGGGCGGCCACGGCGAGCACGGCCAGCACGCCCGCCGGGCTGTCCCGGCCGGTGCGTTCGGCCTCGGCGCGGGTCAGCCGCATGGCCGCCGGATACGCCGCCGAGGTCCCGAACCCCAGCAGCACCCGGGCCGCGATGAGCGCGCCCAGGCAGGGGGCGAGCGCGCCCAGCAGCCCGGCCGCGCCGACCAGGGCCGTGGTGATGAGGTACAGGCGGCGCGGCCCGTACATGTCGACGAGCCGTCCGATCACCGGCTGGCCGACGGCGGTGGCCAGGTAGAGCGCCGACACCAGCCAGACGGTCTCGGCCGGAGTCGCCCCGAAGGCCGCACCGATCGGCACCAACGCCACGGCGATCATCGAGGAGTTGACCGGGTTCAGGACGGAACCGAGGACCATCGGGGCGATCAGCCGGCGGTCGAACCCGGCGGGGGAGGGGCGGGTGCCCCGGGGGAGGCGTCCGGTGAGCCTCGGTATCACGACCGCGACAGCCGTTCCATCAGGGTGAGCGCGTCGAGGATCGTCCGCCGTTCCTCCTCGGTGTACCGGTCCTGGAAGGCGCGTGCCAGCCATTCCTCGCGCGCCTGCCGGTTGCCCTCGACCCGGGCCCGGCCGGCCTCGGTGAGGGTGACCAGCTGGCGCCGGCCGTCGTCGGGGTCCGGGGCGCGGCGGATGAGGCCGTGCTGGTCGAGCGCGGCGAGGGTGGCGGCCATCGACTGCGGCCGTACCCCCTCGGCGGACGCCAGCGCGCTGGCCGTGGCCGCGCCGTGCTTGCCGACCAGGGTGAGCGCCGATTCCTGGGACGGGGTCAGGACGCCCTCGTCCTCGTCCCGCGCGATCTCGCGTATGCGGCGCCGCAACCGGCTGAACACCACGCGCAGGTCGCGGGCGGCGCGGGCGGCGGACTCGGAGATGTGGTCCATGCCCTCACCGTAAGACCATCAGTCCAGGCTGTCCAGTCCAGGCTGTCCAGTCCGGCCTGGTCAGTCGAAGCTGTCGAGCTGAGACCTGTATTTCCGTGGCTGGATTTCGCTCCAGTTGGCCTCTAGTCGATCTGGACACCGTGCGTCACGGTCACTTAGCCTCGGTCAAGATATTTTGACGCCAAATTATCTGTTCACCTGCGCTTCTCAATTTCGTACAGCGGCATTTTCACGCCAAATACCACGGTGTTTTTCCGCACGTCAGGAGGCCTCGAACGGTGAGACCTTTCCGTTTGCTCGTCATAGGCAACGGGATCTCGGCATATGGCAGCTACCTCAACATGGTGGCGCTGAATGTCTTCGTCTATCAGGTGACGGACAGTGCGCTGGCCGCGGGCCTTTTCATGGCCGTGCGTCTGTTGACCAGTGTCGCCGGTGGAGTCGTCAGCGGCCGGCTCGTCACACGATTCGATCGCAAACGTCTGATGGCGGGTGCCGACCTGACCCAGGCGGTCGTCCTGTTGATTCTGCTGCCGCTGCCCGACCATGCGCGCATCCCGCTTCTCTATGTGCTCGCGGTCGCCACCGGGGCGTGCTCGACCCTGTCCCAGGTCGCGCTGCGCAGCAGCGTGCCGGAGATCGTCGGCGCCGACCTGCGGGTCAAGGCGAACGGACTGCTGGTGACCGGACGGTCGCTGGCCATGATCGCCGGTTTCGCCTCCTCCGGCCTGGTGATCGCCCAACTCGGCTACTCGACCGCGTTCGCGCTCGACGCGATCACCTTCGTGATCTCCGCGACCGTCCTCTTCCTGCTGCCGATCCGGACCCGGGCGGCCGCCGCCGAGACCAAGGAGGCCGAGAGCGGCGCCGAGGCCGGGGCCGAGGAGCCGGGCAAGGAGCGCTGGGCGTCCCTGGCCCTGCTGCGGGCGGCACCGCTGCTCGCCGTGATGATCGCGATCCGGGCGGCCGACGGCCTGGGCTCCTCGTCGCACAACGTGGCCCTGCCCGTGTACTCGAGTGAGCTGAATCCCCATCATCCGGCCACGTTCATCAGTCAGTTCTGGGCGACCTGGGCCATCGGCAACATCGTCGCCCAGCAGCTCATCGGGCGGTACACCGGCAAGGCGGGGCGCAGTTTCGGCGAACGGGCCTTCGCGGTCGGCTCCATCGTGATGTCGGTGGCCTTCATCCTCGTCTTCTGCGAGCTGCCCACCGTGCTCGCCGTCGTCGCCGCGCTGGTCGCGGGCATGGCGGACGGCTTCACGGAGGTCGCCTACGTCACCCGCCTGCAGGCGGCCCCCGACGAACAGCGGGGCCGTCTCTTCGGGTTGTCGGCCTCCTTCGAGAACGGCGGCTTCGGCCTCGGCATGGTGGTCAGTTCGGCCGTGCTGGAGTTCAGCTCGCCGCTGACCGTGGTGACGGCCTTCCACGGCATCGCCGTCGTGCTGTGCGCCGGATTCCTCGCCGTCCTGGTGAGACGGGCCCGGCCCACTCCCGTACCGGCGGGCCCCGAGGACCGGCCGGTGACGGGCGCCGATGTCCGCGCGGCCGAAGGCGGTGGCGCGTGACGCGGCCGCGGGAGTCGCAGGTCGCCGTCATCGGCTGGGCGTTCCGCTTCCCGGGGGCGGACGGGCCGGACGCGTTCTGGCGGATCATCCGCGACGGCACGGACCACGTGACCCGGTTCACCGAGGAGGAACTCGCCGCCGCCGGCGTACCGGAGGCCAAGTACCGGGCACCCGACTTCGTCGGCGCCAGCGGGGTGCTGGAGGACATCGCCGGATTCGACGCCGAGTTCTTCGGCATCAGCGGGCGGGAGGCCGAGTACACCGACCCGCAGCACCGGATGTTCCTGGAATGCGCCCACCACGCGCTGGAGAACTCCGGCTACGGCCGCGAGCACGGCGGCCTGCGCGTCGGCGTCTTCGCCAGCACCGGCTACCACCTCTACTCGATGGAGAACTACCTCCTCAACAACGCCCTCCAGGGCACCGTCGAGGACGACTGGGTCTCCCGGATGCAGGTCATGGTCGGCAACTACACCGACTTCACCGCCACCCGGGCCGCGTTCCGGCTCGGACTGACCGGCCCGGCCGTGGGCGTCCAGACCGCCTGCTCCAGTTCCCTGGCCGCCGTCCAACTGGCCGCGCAGTCGGTCCTCGTGGACGACTGCGACATCGCGCTCGCCGGGGCCACCGCGGTGCACGTGCCCCAGGTGCTCGGCTACCGCTACGTGAAGGGGTCCATCCTCTCCAAGAGCGGACACCTCAGGGCGTTCGACGCGGAGGCGGACGGCACGGTCGGCGGCACCGGCGTCGCCGCCGTCGTCCTCAAGCCCCTCGCCCGGGCGATGGCCGACGGCGACACCATCCACGGCGTCATCAGGGGCTGGGGCGTCACCAACGACGGCGCCGACAAGACGACGTACACCGCCCCCAGCGCCGCCGGGCAGCGGCGGGCCGTGGAACGGGCCCTGGACCGCGCGGGCGTGCGCGCCGACAGCATCGGCTACCTGGAGACGCACGGGACCGGCACGCTGAAGGGCGACCCGATCGAGTTCGCGGGCGCCACGGCCGCCTTCCGCCGGGACACCGAGCGCACCGAGTACTGCGCGCTCGGCTCGACCAAGGCCAACATCGGCCATCTGGACGTCTGTTCGGGGCTGGCGAGCCTCATCAAGGCGCTGCTCGTGGTCAAGCACGGGACCATCCCGCCGCTGGCGAACTTCTCCCGCCCCAACCCCGCCCTGGACCTGGCCGGCAGCCCCTTCTACATCCCCAGGACCGCCCGTCCCTGGCCGGCCGGTGACACCCCGCGCCGGGCGGGCGTGACCTCGCTGGGCGTCGGCGGCACGAACGTCCACGTCATCGTGGAGGAGCCGCCCGCCCCCGCGCCGCGCGGACCGCGCCGCCGCCCGCCCGGCGTGCTGGTCCTGTCCGGCCGCACCGAGGCGGCGCTCGCCGCCAACGCCCGAGCCTTCCGCGACCATCTGCGCCGACAGCCCGACACCGACATGGCGGACCTGGTGGCCTCCACCGCCGGACGGCTGCACGGGCGGCACCGGCTGGCGGCCCGGGGCGACACGCCGTCCGCGCTCGCCGACGGCCTGGACCGCTGGCTCGACGCCACTCCGGGCCCCGCCGCCGTACGGTCCGGGTCGGTCCCCGGCGACGGCGGCCCGCGCGTCGGATTCCTGTTCACCGGCCAGGGCAGCGCCTACCCGGGCATGGCGAAACCGCTCTACGAACGCTTCCTCGCCGTCCGCGAGGTCCTGGACGACTGCGAACGCCGGTACGCCGACCTGTACGGCGGCTCGCTGCTCGCCCCGCTGCTCACCGAACCCGGCGGCGAACTCGCGCCCGTGTGGCCCACGGACACCGCCCAGCCCGCGCTCTACGCCCTGCAGATCGCGCTCTTACGGCTGTGGCGGCAGGCCGGAGTCGAACCGGCCGCCGTCGCCGGACACAGCGTGGGGGAGTACGCGGCGCTGGTCGCCGCCGGGGCCCTGGCACCGGAGGACGGTCTGCGCCTCACAGCCGAGCGCGGCCGCCTCATGGAACGGCACTGCGACCCCGGAGGCATGCTCGCGGTCCTGGCCGACCACCCCACCACGCTGTCCCTGGCGGCCGAGGTCCCGGGGCTGGAACTGGCCGTGATCAACGGCCCGCGGAGCCATGTGCTCGCCGGGCCGAGCGGCGTGGTGGACCGGCTGGAGACCCTGCTGGACGAACGGGGCGTCAAGGCACGGCGGTTACCCGTCGCACATGCCTTCCACACCGCGCTGATGGACCCCGTCCTTAGCGAACTGCGCGCCCTCGCCGCCGAGGTGACCCTGCGTCCCGTCACCCTGCCCTTCGTCGCCGGCCTGGACGGCCGGACCCGGGCCCCCGGCTGGACCCCGGACGCCGACTATCTCGTCCGACAGACGCGTGAACCGGTGCTGTTCGACCGGGCGTTGGGCGCGGTCGCGGCCGCGGGCGCCTCGGCCCTGGTCGAGATCGGCCCCGGCGCCGCGCTGAGCGGCCTGGCCCGGCAGACCCTGCCCCATGTTCCGGCGATGCCCAGCCTGCGGGCCGGCGCCGGGCTCGAACCCCTGTGGGACGCGGCCGCGGAGCTCTACCGCGTGGGAGCGGGCGTCGACTGGCACGCGCTCGCCGAGGGCACCGGCGGCAGGCGGATCCCGCTGCCCGGCTACCGCTTTCAGCACAAGACCTACTGGACCGGCCCGGCACCCACCGTGCTCAGACCGGCGCACACCCCTGAGGAAGGACTGGACATGACATCGGAAGCGGCTGCCGCCGAACAGGTACTGCGCCACGTCACCGAGGTGATCGCCCGCACACTGGGCCACGAGCCCGGCGCGGTCGCCGCGGACAGCCTCTTCTTCGACCTCGGAGCGGACTCGCTGCTGATGATCAGCGTGCTGCGGGAACTGGAGGAGACGTACCAGGTCAAGGTGACGATGCGCGAGCTCTTCGAGGAGGCGGCGACACCGCGGCTGCTGTCGGAGCTGATCGTGGAGCGCAGGGGCGGTGGGACGTCGGCCGAGCCAGAGACGCCCGCGGCTGCCGCGGTGGTGGAAACCCCGGCCCCGGCTGCGGCTCCCACTCCCGCTTCCGATCTCCCTCCCGCTCCTGCTCCCGCTTCCGCCGCCGTGCCGCCGCAAGAGCCCGCCGTGCCCTCGGAGTTCGTCACCCGCGCCGAACTGGACGACATATCCCGTCAGATCAAGCAGCTCTCGCAGATACAGCTGCAGATGATGTCCCAGCTCTTCGAGCTCACCCAGCTGCTCACCCCGCGGGACGCGGCTCCCGCCCTCAATGGGAAGGCCGCCAAGTGACCGGCGTCTCCGCCTCGATCGACCAGGATCTGGCCGCGATGGCCGACCTCTCCTCGCGGATCGCCCGGCAGATGGGGCAGCAGGCCCCCGCCCCGGTCCCGGAGGAGCCCCCGCGCACGCACGGCCCCCGCGTCACCGTGTCCCGCGGTTCGGGCATGGTTCGCGACGCGTCCGGCCGGTCCGCGCAGGAAGCGCATCTGAAGGACCTCGTACGCCGGTACACCGCCCGGACCCGCCGCTCGAAGGAGATCGCGGCCCGCCACCGTTCGGTGCTGGCCGACAGCCGCGCGGTGGTCGGATTCCGCAGCAGCACCAAGGAGATGCTCTACCCGCTCGCCGGCCGCCGGGCCTTCGGTGCCCGGCTGGAGGACGTGGACGGCAATCAGTACGTCGACATCACCATGGGGTTCGGCGTCCTCCTGTTCGGCCACGAGCCCGCGTTCGTCACCGAGGCGGTCCGCGAGCACCTGTCCCGGGGCATCCAGCTCGGCCCGCGCGCCGTCGAGACCGGCGAGACCGCCGAACTGCTGGCCGAGCTCACCGGCCTGGAGCGCGTCGCCTTCGCCTGCTCGGGCACCGAGGCGAACTCCGGCGCGATCCGGCTCGCCCGCGCCGCCACCGGCCGCGACCTGATCGTCACCTTCCACGGCGCCTATCACGGCCACGCCGACAACGTCCTCGGCCGCTCCTCCGGCTCCGGCGAGGACCGGGTGACGGTGCCCGTCTCCAGCGGGATCCCGCGCGGCGCCGTCCGGGACCTCCTGGTGCTCGACTACGGCGACCCGGGCGCCCTGGAGACGATCGAGCTGTTCGCCGACCGTGTCGCCGCGGTCGTGGTGGAGCCGGTGCAGAGCCGCCACCCCGCCCTGCGGCCCGCGGAGTTCGTGCGCGGACTGCGCGAGGTGACCCGTCGGCACGGCATCGTGTTGATGTTCGACGAGATGCTCACCGGGTTCCGTCCCGCGCCGCGCGGCGCGCAGGAGCTGTACGGCGTCACCCCCGACCTCGCCACGTACGGCAAGGTGCTCGGCGGTGGCTTCCCCGTCGGCGCCATCGCCGGGCGCGCGGACATCATGGACGGGGTCGACGGTGGGCTGTGGCGGTACGGGGACGACAGCTATCCGCCCGCCGACACGACGTTCTTCGGCGGAACGTACCTGCAGCATCCGGTGTCGATGGTCGCGGCCAAGGCGGTCCTGACCCACCTCAAGGAGAACAGCCCCGGGCTGCAGCAGCGGCTCAACGCCCGCACCGACGCCATGGCGGACACCCTCAACCGGTTCTTCGAGGACGAGGAATTCCCGCTGCGGGTCAGCCACTTCGGCTCCCAGTTCCGCTTCGAGCACCGCGCCGACATGGAGCTGCTCTACCACCACCTGATCCTGCGCGGGGTGCACGTCTGGGAGTGGCGCAACTTCTTCCTGTCCAGCGCCCATACGGACGCGGACATCGAGGTCATCGTGCACGCCGTCCAGGACAGCCTCCGCGAACTCCGCCGCTCCGGCTTCTTCCCGACGACCGGACCCACCGCGACGCCCGGGCCCGCCCGCACGAATGGGGCTCACGCACCGGCCCAGGCCGCGACTCCCGGGCCCGCCCAGGCCAACGGGGTTCACGCGCCGGTCCAGGCCGCGACTCCCGGGCCCGCCCAGGCCAACGGGGCTGACACGTCGGCGCGGGCTGCCGTTCCCGCCTCCGCCGGGGCCAGTGGGGTTCACACGCCGGTCCAGGGCGCGACTCCCGTGCCCGGGCGGACGAATGGGGTTCACGCGCCGGTCCAGGCCGCGACTCCCGGGCCCGCCCAGGCCAACGGGGCTGACACGTCGGCGCGGGCTGCCGTTCCCGCCTCCGCCGGGGCCAGTGGGGTTCACGCGCCGGCACAGGCTTCGGATCCCGCGCCCGCTCCGGCCGGGAGACCCCCCGCGCCGGAGTCCGCCCCGTCGGCGGTGCCCGCCGTCGACGCCCCCGCGCCCATACCCCGGATGGCCTGGAACACGGTGGCCAGCCGCGCACATGCACCGGCCCGTTCCGCCGACGCCCCGATCCCGGCCCAGGCGCCGTCCCGGGCCCCGGCCGAGGCCGGCCTCGCATCGGTATCGCCCGCCCCCGCCCCGGTCCGGCCCCGAACCCCCCGCAAGGCGCCCGACTTCAGCGTCTACTTCTTCGGTGACTATCCGGACACCGAACCCGGGCACGCCGGGGGATACGAACTGCTCATGGAGACCGCCCGGTTCGCCGACGCGCACGGGTTCCACGCGCTGTGGATGCCCGAGCGGCACTTCCACTCCTTCGGCGGGCTGTTCCCGAACCCGGCCGTGCTCGCCTCCGCCCTCGCCCGTGAGACACGGCGGATCCGGCTGAACGCGGGGTCGGTCGTGCTGCCGCTCCACGACCCGATCCGGGTCGCGGAGGAGTGGTCGATGGTCGACAACCTCTCCGGCGGCCGCATCGGCATCGGCTGCGCGAGCGGCTGGCACGCCAACGACTTCGTGTTCTTCCCGGACCGCTTCGGCCGGCACAAGGAGCTGATGTACGAGCAGCTGGAGGACGTGCGGCGGCTGTGGCACGGGGACACGCTGCGCCGCGCGAGCGGCGACGGCGAGGCCGACGTACGGCTGTTCCCCCGGCCCGTGCAGGACACCCCGCCGATGTACACGGCCGTGGTCGGCAACCCCGCCTCCTACGAACTGGCCGCCCGCCACGACCTGGGCGTGGTCACCAACCTGATGGCGCAGAGCGTGGAGCAGCTCGCGGAGAACGTCGCCCGCTACCGCCGCACCCGCGCCGAGCACGGTCTCGACCCCGACGCCGGCCGGGTCGCCGTACTGCTGCACACCTATCTCGGACCGGACCACCGGACGGCACGCGCCGAGGCGTACGAGCCGCTGGCCCGCTACATGCGCGCGTCCCTGTCGCTCTTCGGCAGCGTCACCAACAGCCTGGGCTACAACGTCGACCTGTCGAGGCTCAGCGAGGACGACCTCGACACGCTGTTCCGCCGCGCCTACGACCGCTACTGCGACCAGCGCGCTCTCATCGGCACGGTCGACACCGTCTCCCCGGTGGTGGAGGCGGTCACGGCGGCGGGCGCGGACGAGATCGTCTCGCTGGTCGACTTCGGCGTGGCGCCCGACGCCCTGCGCGCGAGCCTGGTCCACGTCGACGGGCTGCGCCGCCATCATCAGGAGCGGCGGCCGACGCGCACGGCCCGGCCCGAGCGGCCGGCGGACGACCCCGGCGCCCCGCTCTCGCCGGGGCAGCAGCGGCTGTGGTTCCTGCGGCGCATGTTCCCGGACCACACCGGCTACAACGAGGTCAAGGCGATCCGCCTCGACGGCCCGCTGGACCCGGAAGCCCTGCGCGCCGCGCTGCGCGCCCTGGTCGCCCGGCACGCCGGGCTGCGCACGGTGTTCCGTGAAGTCGCGGGCGAACCACGGCAGTTCCTGCTGCCCCCGGCCGAGCCCGACTTCGCGGTGATCGACCGCGCGGACGGGGAGGCCGCGCTGCGCGAGGTCCTCACGGGCGAGAGCGAGCGTCGCTTCGACCTGGCGGACGGCCCGCTGCTGGTCGCCCGGCTGGTCCGGCAGGGCGACGAACGGCACGTACTCGTCCTGTCGATGCACCACATCGTCTCGGACGCGGAGTCCGCCACGATCCTCTCCCGCGACCTGTCCGCGCTCTACCGGGCCGAACGCGAGGGCACCACCCCGGACCTCCCCGCCCTCACCCGCACCTACGTCGACCACGTCCGCGACCAACTCGCCGCCCAGGACAGCCCGAAGGTCGCCGCCGACCTGGCGTACTGGCGCGAGGCCCTCAAGGGCGACCTGCCCGTGCCGGCCCTGCCGCACGACCGCCCCCGGCCCGCGACGATGACCTCCCGCGGCCGGGCCGTTTTCCACACCCTCGACGGAGAACTCTCCGACCGGCTCAGGGAGTTGAGCCGCCGACAGCGCAGCACCCTGTTCATGACGCTCCTCGCCGGGTACGCGGCCGCGCTGCACCGCACCACCGGCCAGGACGACCTCGTCATCGGCACGCCCGCCTCGCACCGGCCGTCGGACGCCGCCGACGTGATCGGCTTCTACCTCAACACGCTCGCGCTGCGCCTCGACCTGTCCGGCGACCCGGACTTCGGCGCGCTGCTGGCCCGCGTCCGCTCCGTCGCCCTCGACGCCTACGACCACGCCGACGTCCCGTTCGAGACGGTGGTCCACGACCTCGCCCCGCGCCGGACGACCGCGCACACGCCGGTGTTCCAGGTGATCGCCGAGTACGAGAAGGGCGAGGCGTTCCGCTTCGACCTGCCAGGGGTCCGGGCCACCCCGCTCGACTTCGGGCCCGAGAAGTCCCTCACCGACCTGAGCGTCTACTTCACGGACCTGCCCGCCGGCATCCGCTGCCAACTGGAGTACAGCACCGACCTGTTCGACGCCGACACGATCGACCGGTTCTTCGCGACCTTCCGGGACCTGCTGCGGGCGGCCGTGCGCGACCCGAAGACGCCGCTGTCCGAACTGGCCGCCTCGGCCGAGCCGGTCGAGCCCGTCGAGCTGTCCGAGCCCGCCGCGCCGGTGGCGGCCGGCACCGCCGTGCCGGCCGACTGGCGGCAGGGCCCGAGCCGTCCCGTCGAGCCGGTCACCGTCGCCGAGCTGGTGGCCCGGCGCGCGGCGGCCGACCCGGACCGCCCCGCCGTGGAAGGTGCCGGTACCTCACTGACGTACCGCGAACTGGAGGAGCGCGCCGAACGCCTGGCGCGAGCCCTGCGCGCCCGCGGCACCACCCCCGGCAGCCCGGTCGCGGTCTGGCTGCCCCGCTCCCCGGACCTCGTCGTCGCCCTGTACGGGGTCCTCAAGGCGGGGCACCCGTACGTGCCGCTCGACCCCTTCCTGGGCCGGCCGCGCGCGGAGGCCGTGATCGTGGAGAGCGGCGCCCGGGCCCTGGTCACCGTCGGTGCGCCGGCGGACCTGCCCGCCCTGCCCGACGGCACGACCGTGCTGGACCTCGCCGCCCTGCCCGACGCCGCGCCCGCGCCGGGCGACGCGGCGGACCCCGAGTCGCCCTGCTACGTCATCTACACCTCCGGCAGCACCGGCACCCCGAAGGGCGTCGTCGTGCCGCACCGGGCCGTCGTCGACGTGTGCCAATGGCACCACCGGCGGTTCTCGTTCACCGCCGACGACCGCAGCGCCCTCGTGTGCAGCCCGGGCTTCGACGCCTCCGTGCTGGAGCTGTGGCCCGCGCTCACCGCCGGCGCCTGCGTGGTCGTACCGGACGACGCGGTACGACGTGACGCCCTGACGCTCGCCCGCTGGTACACGAACAAGCGCGTCGCCTTCTCGATCCTGCCCACGGCCCTCGGCGAGGCCGTCGTGGACCTGCCGGTGGCCGACCAGCCGTCGCTGCGCCACCTGGTCGTGGGCGGCGACGTGCTGCGCACGCACCCGCGGCCCGGCACGCCGTACGAGCTGGTCAATGTGTACGGGCCCACGGAGGTGACCGTGCTGTGCACCGCGCACACGGTGCCGGCCGCCGAACCGGGCACCGGCGCGGCGCCGATCCCGATCGGCCGCCCCGTCGACAACGTCCGGCTCCACGTCCTCGACGAGGACGGCGCGCCGGTGCCCGTCGGCGCCACGGGCGAGTTGTACGTCGGCGGTCCGGGCCTGTCCGACGGCTATCTGCGCCGGCCCGGTTCGACCGGGGAGCGGTTCCAGCGCATGCCGCTCGCGGGCGGCGCGGCCGAACGGCTGTACCGCACCGGCGACCTGGTGCGCTGGACCGGCACGGGCAGCCTGGAGTTCGTCGGCCGCACCGACGACCAGGTCAAGATCCGGGGCTTCAGGGTCGAACCGGAGGAGGTGACCCGGGCGCTGTCGGCCCTGCCCGGGGTGCGCGAGGCGATCGTGCTGGGGCGTCGCGACGCCCGGGGCGAGGCACGTCTCGTCGCCCATGTCGTGCCGGCCGAACCCCTCGGGGACGGCGCGGCTGACAGACAGACCTTCGTGGACCGGCTGGCCCGCGAACTCATCGCGCGGCTGCCGGAGTACCTCGTCCCGCGGGCCTGGGCGGTGCTGCACGCGCTGCCCCTGTCCGGAACGGGCAAGGTGGACCGCACCGCGCTGCCGGACCCGGAGCACGTCACCGCGCCACCCCTCGCCCGGGCCGCCCGCACGGAGGCCGGCGCGCCGCACGACGGCGCGCCACGCGGCGACGTTCCTCGCGGTGACGCTCCGCGTGGTGCGGGGAGGGCCGCCACCGAGTCCCGGCTGCGGGAGCTGTGGGCGGACGAGTTCGGCGTACCGGCGGACACCATCGGCGCCGACGCCGACTTCTTCGCACTGGGCGGACACTCGATCACCGCGATCCGGCTGATCAACCGGGTCCGCGAGGCCTTCGGCGCCGACTACCCGATGACCCTCTTCTACGAGGAGTCCACCCTGCGGGCCATGGCCGACCACCTCGCCGGCCCGGAGGACGGGCCGCACGGCGAGGAGGTCCGCCGGGCGCCGGTCACGCTCCAGCAGAAGGGGTTCATCACCGGTCACAGCCACCACCGGGTCCCGCAGGTGTTCAACGTGGCCATGCGGATCGCCCTCACCGGCGACCTGGACGTCACCGCCCTGCGCACCGCGCTCTCCGGGCTCGTGGCACGCCACGAGGCGCTGCGCACCCGGTTCGCCGGAGCGGACGACGAGTGGTGGCAGGAGGTGCTGCCGGCCCGGCCGGTCGACCTGCCCGTCGAGGACTTCACCGGCCGCCCGCAGGAGGCGGAGCGCGTCGTCACCGAGGTGGCGCAGACCCCGTACGACCTCGCCGAGACGGTGGAACCGGTCTTCCGGCTGCTGCGCACCGGCGCGTCGGAGTGGGTGCTGCTGTTCGTCCTGCACCACTCCACCTGCGACGGCTGGGCGGTCAGCGTCCTGCTGCACGACTTCGCGGCGCTCTACGCGGCGGCCGTGACCGGCACGCCCCACGCGCTGCGGGAGCCGGCACCGCAGCCCACCGAGTACGTCCACTGGCAGCGGGAGAACGCCCCGTCGCAGGCGGAGCGGCGGAAGAAGGCGGCGTACTGGGGCCGTGAGCTGGCCGGGGCGCCGTTCCGCCTGGAGACACCGCTCGACCGACCCCGTCCCGAGGAGCTGAGCGGCCAGGGGGACGTGGTGCTGTTCACCGTCCCCGCGGATGTGCGAGGGGAGGTCGAGCGGTTCGCCAAGCGGCGCGGCACGACGGCCTACGCCGTGACCGCGGCGGCCGTGGGGAAGCTGCTGTGCGGGCTGTCCGGGCGGCCGGACGTCCTGCTCAACGTGCCCTACGCGAACCGGCAGCGGCGTGAGTTCGAGTCGCTGGTGGCCTGCACGGCGTCCTCGTACCCGCTGCGGGTCCGGGTCGGTGGGGCCGCGGACTTCGGCGCCCTGGTCGACCGGGTCAGCCGCTCGGCGGTCGGGGGCATCGACCACATCATGCCGATGTGGGAACTCGCCGCGATGCTGCGGGAGGAGGGCGGCGACATGCCCGACCGCATCCCCGTCGGCTACCACTTCCAGAGCTCGGTGCAGGCCGACATCGAACTGCCGGGTCTGGATGTCGGCATCGAGGACCTCGCCATTCCCGCCGCGCGCGGGGAGTTCGGCCTCGGCCTGGTGCCCACGGGTGACGTCTTCGCCGGGTACATCGAGTACTCGACCGACCTGTGGGACCGCGAGACGATCGAGCGCTGGGCCGAGCGGTACGTCGAACTGCTGGCGCACGAGGTCCGCACCGCCCTGCGGGACTGACCCACCGCGCCCCGTCACGGCCCGCCGGATGTTCCGGTGGGCCGTCGCGGTGTCCGGCGCCGCGTCGCCGCCCCGCGGCCGGCGTCGCCCCGCCGTAGGCTGGCCGCGTGCGTCTGCTCCTCATGTCGGACACCCATGTGCCCCTGCGGGCCAAGCGGCTCCCCGACCCGCTGCTCGCCGAACTCCCGCACGCCGACGTGGTGTTCCACGCCGGCGACTGGGTCGACACCGCCACCCTCGACCTGCTGGAGAGCCGCAGCCGACGGCTGATCGGGGTGTACGGCAACAACGACGGACCGGAGCTGCGCGCCCGGCTCCCCGAGGTGGCGTACGCCGAACTCGGCGGCCTGCGCTTCGGCGTCGTCCACGAGACCGGCACCGCCCAGGGCCGCGAGGCCCGCTGCGCCGCCCGCTTCCCCGACCTGGACGTCCTGGTCTTCGGGCACAGCCACATCCCCTGGGACACCACCGCCCCCACCGGCCTGCGCCTGCTCAACCCCGGCTCGCCGACCGACCGCAGGCGCCAGCCCCACTGCACCTTCATGACCGCGACCGTCGCCGACGGCGCGCTCACGGACGTGACGACGCACCGGCTGCCGCGGCCGTAGCGAAGGCTGTGGCAGCATGCCGAGATGATCTCCAGCTCAGGCATACCGCCCGCCGTCCCCGCGGGTCGCATGGCAGGCGCCGACCAGCCCGTACTCCCGCTGTCGGACGGCCTGGAACTGAGACCCTGGCACGCCGACGACGCGGACGCCCTCATGGCCGCCGGACAGGATCCCGACATCCGCCGGTGGAACCTCTTCACCGTCGAGGACCGTGCCGACGCGCACCGCAGGATCGCGCGCATGCACGGACGCTGGCGGGCCGAGACGGGCGCGGTCTGGGCCATCGCCCCGCCCGGCGCGCGGGCGCTGGGCCTCATCGGGTGGAACGACGTCGACCTCGCCGACGGCAGCGCCGAGATCGTCTACTGGGTGCTGCCGGCCGCCCGGGGCGGCGGCATCGTCGTCGAGGCGACACGGCGCCTGAGCCGCTGGGCCCTGGACGACCTCGGCCTGCACCGGCTGCGGCTGTGCCACTCGGTGGCCAACCCCGCGTCCTGCCGGGTGGCCGAGAAGGCCGGTTACTCCTTCGAGGGCACCATGCGCGCGGCCCTCCAGCACGCCGACGGCCGGCACGACCAGCACCTGCACGCCCTCGTCCGGGGCGACGTCTGATCGCCACCGGCCGTCCTGACGGGCCTTCGACGACCGGGGCGTCAAGGGCTCGGTCAGCGGCGGCGCGTCGCCGGGCGGTGGGAGCGCCTCCGGCGTCGTACGCCCTCGACGACCACGGCCGCCACGGCCACCGCCGCCAGTACGCCCGCCGCCCGCTTGGCGACCGGCACCCCGGCGGTCCGGAAGAGGTCGAGCGGCTCGGGTTCCGTCTCCGGCCCGGCAACGGCGTACGGTTCCGTCGTCCCCTCCGTGGCCTGCTCCCGCTCGCTCAGCCGCTCGGCCAGGCACGCCGCGAACTGGCCCACCAGCCGGTCGCCCACCTCCGCCAGCACACCGCGCCCGAACTGCGCGGGACGCCCGGTCACGGTCAGATCGGTCCGTACGGACACCGCCGTACCGCCGTCGCGCTCGCTCAGCTCGCCGGTGACCGTGGCCCGGGCCGTGCCCTGGCCCCGGGTCTCGCGACCGCTCGCCACCAGCACCATCCGGTGCGCCGTCCCGTCCTGCTCCTCGAAGACCGCGGTACCCCGGTAGGTCACGGTGACCGGGCCGACCTTGACCTTCACCGAACCGGTCACGGTCTTGCCGTCGTACTCCTCCACCGACGCCCCCGGCAGACACGGCGCCACGCGCTCGATGTCGAGGAGCGCGTGCCAGGCGTCGTCGACCGGGACGGGGACGGTGAACTCGTGGTGCAGCTCCATGACTTCCTCCTCGTACTCAGACGGCACCCGGCGGGTGGATGGCCCCGGCGGTCGCGGTCAGGGGCACGCCGCTGCCGCCCCACCGCAGCGCGACGATCTCGGCGGCGACGGACACGGCGACCTCCTCGGGCGTACGGGCCCCGAGGTCCAGGCCCAGCGGGGAGCGCAGCCGGGACAGTTCGGCCTCCGTGAGCCCGGCGTCGGCCAGGCGTTTGCGGCGTTCGTCGTGGGTGCGCCGGCTGCCCATCGCCCCGATGTAGGCGGCCGGCCGGCGCAGCGCCTCCTGAAGCAGCGGCACGTCGAACTTCGGGTCGTGGGTCAGGACGCAGATCACCGTGCGCTCGTCGGTGTCCGTGCCGCTCAGATAGCGGTGCGGCCAGTCGACGACGACCTCCACGGCCGCCGGGAAGCGCTTGGGCGTGGCGAAGACCGGGCGGGCGTCGCACACGGTGACCCGGTAGCCGAGGAAGTCGCCGATGCGGGCCACGGCTGCCGCGTAGTCGATCGCGCCGAAGACCAGCATGCGCGGCGGGGGCGCGAAGGACTGCAGGAACACGGTGACGGCGTCCTCGCGCCGCTCCCCGTGCGGCCCGTAGTGCCTCAGCCCCGTGGCGCCGAGGGCGAGTTCGCCGCGCGCGTCGGCGGTGACCGCCGCGTCGAGCCCGGTCGCGCCCAGCGTGCCGGTGACCGTCCGTGGCCACACGGCCAGCGTGGCCCCGCGCGGCGCCGGCCCGTCCACCACCGTGGCCACGGTCACCGGCTCACCCGCGGCGACCGACGCCGCGACCTCGCTGAACGCCGGGTCCGACGCGGGCGTCACGGGCCGTACCAGCAGGGTGATCTCGCCGCCGCAGGTCAGCCCGACCGCGAACGCGTCCTCGTCGCTGTACCCGAAGGTCTCCAGCCGTGGCTCGCCGCTCGCCACGACCTCCTGCGCGAGCTCGAACACCGCCCCCTCCACACAGCCCCCGGATACGCTCCCCACGACCTCGTCCTCGGGGCCCACCGCCATCGCGGCCCCGGGGCCGCGTGGCGCGCTGCGGCTGACCGCGACGACCGTGGCGAGGCCGAACGGGATCCGGGCCGCGTACCAGCGCTCCAGCGCCGGCAGAATGTCACGCACGATCCACTCCTCTCCGACGGGCCCCGGGCACCGTCGTGCCGGATTCCGCCGTCCCGCGCACCACCTGGGCGAGCCGCTCCAGCGCCAGCAGGCTGTGCCCCTCGACGAAGTCGTCCACGCTGGGCAGCGCCGCCGCCATCCCGGCGGCCAGGGGCGCGTAGCCGGGGCGCGCCTTGCGCGGGTTGGCCCAGACCACCCGGTGCGCCAGCCCGTGCAAGCGTCGCATCTGCGCCGCGAGCAGCTCCGGATCGCCACGCTCCCAGCCGTCCGACAGCAGGACGACGACCGCGCCGCGGGCCAGGCCGCGCTGTCCCCAGCGGTTGAGGAACTCGCGCAGCAGTTCGCCCAGCCGGGTGCCGCCGCGCCAGTCGGGCACGGCCGCCGCCAGGGCCGCCATCGCCAGGTCGGGGTCGCGGTGCGAGAGTTCGCGGGTCACCCGGGTCAGCCGGGTGCCGATGGTGAACACCTCCGTGCGGCCGCCGCGGACCGCCGCGTGCGCGAACCGCAGCAGCGCGTCGGCGTACGGCGCCATCGAGCCGCTCACGTCGACGAGCAGGACGACCCGGCGGGGCCGCTCCACGCGCGCGTGCCGGTGCGGCCGGGCCGGCTCCCCGCCGCGTCGCAGCAGCGCGCGGACCGTGCGGCGCGGATCGACGTCCCCGCGCCGGGCGGGCCGCCGCCGGGCCGAGCGCCGGGTCCGGCCGTGCAGCGCGAACGCGGCGAGCAGCCGGTTGAGCTGGGCGCGTTCGGCGGCGCTCAGCTCGGCCACGTCGCGGTGGCGCAGCACCTCGGCGGAGCTGGCGAGGGTGGCGGTGGGCGGGCCGGAGGGCTCGCCGCCGCCGGGAGCGCGGGGGCCTGGCGGCGCGTCCCGCAGGACGAGCCGGGGCCGGGGCGCGGGCGTGGCGCGCACCGCCGGCCGGGCGGGCTCGTCGTGGGCGCCGAAGTACGCGGCGAACACCCGCTCGTACCGCTCCAGATCGTCGTGTCCACCGCACAGCGTCGCCCGCCCGGCCCAGTACACGTCGGCCCGCAATCCCGGCCGCAGCACCGCCACGGCCCGCAGGAACGCGTACACCCGCTCGGCGCTCGCATCGACCCCCGCGGCCCGCACCGCACGCACGAACCCGAGCAGCACGGCGTCCGCTCCCAAACCCTCACCCGCCTCGCGCACGACGGCCGCCGAGCCGCCCGCCTCGCGCACCGCGCCCGTCGGCCCGCCCACCCCGGATCCCGCCCGCGGCGTTCCGCCCGGCCCGTGTCCCGCCGTGTCCATTCCGGTCACGGCGCGTCACGCTCCCGGGACGCCAGGACCGTGGCGAGGTCGAGGCCCCGGGCGCGCTCGGTGTCCTCGCGGTACTTCAGGACCGAGCCGAGCGTCGCGACGGCCAGTTCGGCGTCCACCTCGTTCGCCCCCAGCGCGTCCAGAGCCTGGGCCCAGTCGATCGTCTCCGCCACACCGGGCGGCTTGAGCAGGTCCGCGCTCCGCAGCGTCTGCACCAGCGCGGTGACCTGCTCGGCCAGCCGGGCCGACACCTCGGGCAGCCGGCGCCGCACGATGGCCAGTTCGCGGGCGAACCCGGGATGGTCGAACCAGTGGTACAGGCAGCGCCGCTTCAGCGCGTCGTGCACCTCCCGGGTCCGGTTCGAGGTGAGCACGACCACCGGCGGCCGCTCGGCCCGCAGCGTGCCGAGCTCCGGGATCGTGACGGAGTACTCGGACAGCAGCTCCAGCAGGAACGCCTCGAACTCGTCGTCGGCACGGTCGATCTCGTCGACCAGCAGCACCGACGGCTGCGTCTGCAGCGCCCGCAGCAGCGGCCGGGCGATGAGGAAGCGTTGGTCGTACAGCTCGCTCTCCAGCCGGTCGGCGTCCCTGACCCCGGCCGCCTCGGCGGCCCTCAGATGCAGCAGTTGACGCGGGAAGTCCCAGTCGTACAGGGCCTGCGAGGCGTCGATGCCCTCATGGCACTGCAACCGGATCAGCGGCGCGTCGAGCGCCTCGGCGAGGGCGGAGGCGAGCGCGGTCTTGCCCACGCCCGCGTCGCCCTCGCAGAAGAGCGGCCGGTGCAGCCGCAGGGCCAGGAAGCAGGTGACGGCCAGCCCTTCGTCGACGAGATAGCCCGTCGCCTCCAGGCGGGCGCGCACCTGCTCCGGGTCGTCCATCCGGGTGATCGGCGCTCACCCCATTCCGGTGGCGGTCAGCACCGCCCGCCGGGTCAGCACCCGTGCGAGGTGTCCCCGGTACTCGGGCGAGGCCGACACGTCCTGCGAGGGCCGGGTGCCCTCGGCCGCCGCCTCGGCGGCCCGGGCCACGGCCTGCGGGTCCCCGGCGCCGGTGAGCGCCTGTTCGGCCGCCGCCGCGCGCAGCGGGGTCGCGCCCATGTTGGTCAGTCCGACGCGCGCCTCGGCGATCTGCCCGTTCTCGCGCCGCACCAGCGCCGCGACCCCGACGATCGCCCAGGCCTGGGCGACCCGGTGGAACTTCTCGTAGTGGAAGCTCCAGCCGTCCGTCTTCGGCACGCGCACCTCCACCAGGAGTTCGTCGGGCGAGAGCGCCGACTGGAGGTAGTCCAGGAAGAACTCCCGGGCCGGGATCGTGCGCCGTCCGTCCGGTCCGGCGGCGACCAGTTCGGCGTCCAGCGCCAGCACCACCGCGGGCAGGTCGCCGGCCGGGTCGGCGTGCGCGAGCGAGCCGCCGAGGGTGCCCCGGTGCCGTACGGCCGGATCGGCGACGGTGGCCGTGGCCTGGGCCAGCAGACCGGCGTGCCGGCGCACCAGCGGGTCGCGGATCACGTCGTGGTGCGTGGTCATCGCGCCGATGACGAGCCAGTCGCCGTCCTCGCGGACCCCGCGCAGCTCCGGGATCCGGCCGACGTCCACGACGAGTTCCGGGAAGGCCAGCCGCAGGCGCAGCAGCGGCAGCAGGCTCTGCCCGCCGGCCAGTACCTTCGCCTCCTCGCCCGCCTGGGCGAGCGTGCGCACCGCCTCCTCGACGCTCTCGGGACGTGCGTAGTCGAATGCGGGAGGAATCATGCCGAGGCCTCCTCTCCGGCCGTGGCCGACCGAACGGCCCGCCACACCCGTTCCGGTGTGCACGGCATCCGTACGTCGTGCACGCCCAGTGGCCGGAGCGCGTCCACGACGGCGTTGACCACGGCGGGCGTCGACGCGATGGTCCCCGCCTCGCCGACTCCCTTGACCCCGAGGGCGTTCGAGGCCGCGGGCGTCTCCGTCCGGTCGGTCACGAAGTCCGGCAGGTCGGCGGCGGACGGCACGAGGTAGTCGGCCATGGTGCCGGAGACGAGGTTGCCCTCGTCGTCGTACACGGCCTCCTCGTACAGCGCCTGCGCGATGCCCTGGGCGAGCCCGCCGTGCACCTGCCCCTCGACGATCATCGGGTTGACGACCCGGCCGACGTCGTCGACGCAGACGTACGAGCGGATACTCGTCCGCCCGGTCTCGGTGTCGACCTCGACCGCGCACAGATGGGTGCCGTGGGGGTAGGAGAAGTTCTCCGGGTCGACCAGGTGCTCGGCGTTGATGGTGGGTTCCATGCCGTCGGGCAGGTCGTGCGAGGAGAACGTCTCGAAGGCGACCTCCTGGATCGACTTGCGCGCCTCCGGGGAGCCCTTCACGGAGAACACGCCGCCGGTGAACTCCAGGTCCTGCTCGCTGGCCTCCAGCAGGTGCGCGGCGACCTTGCGGGCCTTCTCCACCACCTTCTCCGCGGCCCGGTGCACGGCCGACCCGCCGACCACCAGCGACCGGGAGCCGTAGGTGTCCATGCCCTGCGGGGCCGCCAAGGTGTCGCCGTGCACCACCTCGACGTCCTCGAAGGGCACGCCGAGCACGTCGGCCGCGATCTGGCTCCAGCAGGTCACATGGCTCTGGCCGTGCGGGCTGGTGCCGGTGACGACCTCGACCTTGCCGGTGGGCAGCATGCGGATGCTCGCCGCCTCCCAGCCGCCGGCCGCGTACCGCAGGTCGCGCAGCACCCGGCTCGGCGCCAGGCCGCACATCTCCGTGTACGTCGACACGCCGATGCCGAGGCGTACGGGGTCGCCGCGCTCGCCTCGCTTGTGCTGTTCGGCGCGCAGGTCGTCGTACCCGAACAGGGCGAGGGCCTTCTCGGTGGCCGCCTCGTAGTTGCCGGTGTCGTAGGTCAGTCCGGCGACCGAGGTGTACGGGAACTCCTCGTGCCGGATCCAGTTGCGGCGCCGCACCTCGACCGGATCCAGGCCGAGTTCCCCGGCCAGCTCGTCCATGATCCGCTCGATGGCGAACGTCGCCTCGGGGCGTCCGGCGCCGCGGTAGGCGTCGGTGGGGGTACGGGTGGTGAAGACGCCGGTGCAGGTGAAGTCGTAGGCGTCCATCTTGTAGATCGCCGGGTACATGAAGGCGCCGAGGATCGGGATGCCCGGGGTGACGAGCATCAGGTAGGCGCCCATGTCGGCGATCAGGTCCACCTTCAGGCCGAGGAGCTTGCCCTCGCGGGTGGCGGCGACCTCGACGTCCTGGATCATGCCGCGGCCGTGATGGGTCGCGAGATAGCCCTCGGAGCGGGACTCGGTCCACTTGACGGGCCGGCCGATCCGGCGCGCGACGGCGAGCGCGAGCGCCTCCTCGCCGTAGACCTGGAGCTTGGAGCCGAAGCCGCCGCCCACGTCCGGGGCGATCACCCGGAGCTTGTGCTCGGGGACCCCGGTGACCACCGAGAGCATGATCCGCAGGATGTGCGGGATCTGGGTCGAGGAGTACACCGTGTACTCGCCGGAGGCGGCCAGCGGGGTGACGACGACCGCGCGCGGTTCCATGGCGTTCGGGATGAGCCGCTGCTGGTGGTAGCGGCGCTTGACGATCACCTCGGCGCGCTGCCGGACCGACTCGAAGCTCTCGCCGGTGGCCAGCGGCCAGGTGTAGCAGCGGTTGGTGCCCTTGTCGGCGTGGACCAGCGGGGCGTCCTCGGCGAGCGCGGCCTCCAGGTCGAGGACCGGGGGCAGCGGGTCGTAGTCGACCTCGATCGCCTCCAGCGCGTCGGCGGCCGCGTACCGGTCGCGGGCCACGACGACCGCCACCGGGTCGCCGGCGTAGCGGACCTCGTCGACGGCGACCGGCGGGTGGTCGGGCAGCACGATGTCCTCGGTGACCGGCCAGGCGCAGGGCAGCGAACCCAGTCCCTCGGCCAGGTCGGCGCCGCTGAACGCGGCCACGACACCGGGGCGTTCGAGGGCGGGGGAGACGTCGATCCGCTCGATGCGGGCGTGGGCCATCGGACTGCGCAGGATGGCCAGGTGCAGCAGGCCGGCGACCTGGATGTTGTCGGTCCAGTTGGTCTGTCCGGTGATCAGCCGGGCGTCCTCCTTGCGCAGCCGGGAGCGTCCGACCTCGCGTTCGACGGCCTGATCGGTCATGCCGTGACCTCCTCGGCGACCTCCTGCACGAGTGTCTCGCCGGAGGCGGCGAGCACCGCGCGGACGATGTTCTGGTAGCCCGTGCAGCGGCAGAGGTTGCCCTCCAGGGCCTGCCGGACCTCGCCGGACGTGGGATGCGGGTTCTCGCGCAGCAGATCGCGCGCCGCCATGATCATCCCGGGGGTGCAGTAGCCGCACTGCAGACCGTGCCGCTCGTGGAAGGCGCGCTGGAGCGGCGTCCATTCGCCGTCCCGGGCCAGCCCCTGCACGGTGGTCACGTCGCTCCCGTCCGCCTGTACCGCCAGCACCGAGCAGCTCTTGACGGTCGCCCCGTCCAGGTCGACGGTGCACGCCCCGCAGTTCGAGGTGTCGCAGCCGATCGGGGTGCCGGTGAGGCCGAGGCGGTCGCGCAGGTAGTGGGCGAGGAGGAGCCGGGGTTCCACGTCGTCCTCGTACGTCGTGCCGTCCACGTTCACCTTGATGTGGGTCATGTGCCCTCCAGACCGTGCGGGCAGGAGTAAGGGGATGGCGGGGAAATGCAGCAATCCAGCCATCGAACGTGATGTAGGTCACTCTATGGCCGGGTCCTGGGGGCGGCGAGTGCTGCGACCGGGTTTTGTTGAGCGTTAATGCATTGCCGTCGGGAGCCCGGCCCTGCTGCACTTCTGGCGACCCGACGGCACACCGAGAGGACCGACGATGCGAGCTGCGTGCATGTCCACCCAGGAAGGAATCCCACCCATGCCGAAGGACATCGCGCTCAGTGCATCTGCTCAATCTCGGAATCCTCGCGCACGTAGACGCCGGTAAGACCAGCCTGACCGAACGGCTGCTGCACACGGCCGGAGTCATCGACGAGCTCGGCAGCGTCGACGACGGGAACACCCGGACCGACACCCTCGCGCTGGAGCGGCAGCGCGGCATCACCATCAAGTCCGCCGTCGTCTCGTTCCCGCTCGACGGCGTCACCGTCAATCTGATCGACACCCCCGGTCACCCCGACTTCATCGCCGAGGTGGAGCGGGTCCTCGGCGTGCTCGACGGCGCGGTCCTGGTCGTCTCGGCCGTCGAGGGCGTCCAGGCGCAGACCCGGGTCCTGATGCGGACCCTGCGCCGGCTGCGCATCCC
Organism: Streptomyces sp. NPDC054794; assembly: GCF_053611585.1. Classification (NCBI taxonomy): domain Bacteria; kingdom Bacillati; phylum Actinomycetota; class Actinomycetes; order Kitasatosporales; family Streptomycetaceae; genus Streptomyces; species Streptomyces sp. NPDC054794. The sequence continues at coordinate 367,703 of NZ_JBSHAQ010000001.1, forward strand.
GACGCTGGTCTTCGTCAACAAGATCGACCGGCGCGGCGCGCGCGACGAGGCGGTCCTCGACGCGCTGGCCCGGCGCCTGACGCGGTCGATGGTGCCGATGGGCGCCGCGGCCCGGCTCGGCACCCGCGACGCCCGCTTCGTCCCCGGGCTCGGCCGGGCCGCCCTCGACGTCCTCGCCGAGCACGACGAGGAGCTGCTCGCCGCGTACGTCGAGGACACCGTCTCGTACGACCTCCTGCGCGCCGCCCTCGTCACCCGCACCCGGCAGGCGCTGGTCCATCCGGTGTACTTCGGCTCCGCCGTCACCGGCGCCGGCGTGCCCGAGCTCGTCACGGGCATCGAGGAACTGCTGCCCGTCGCCGACGGCGACCCCGCGGGGCCGCTGTCCGCCACGGTGTTCAAGGTCGAGCGGGGCCCGGCGGGGGAGAAGATCGCCTACGCGCGCGTCTTCTCCGGCACCCTCCGCGCCCGCGACCGGATCCCCTTCGGTGACGGCCGCGAGGAGGGCAAGGTCACCGCGGTCAGCGTCTTCGACCACGGCACGGACGCCCGGGAGGACGAGGTCCCCGCGGGCCGGATCGGCAGGCTGTGGGGCCTGGGCGGCGTCCGGATCGGTGACGCGATCGGCGCACCCCGGACGGTGTACGAGCACCACTTCGCGCCGCCGACCCTGGAGACGGTCGTCGTCCCCGGGCCGGGCGTGGACCGACGGTCGCTGCACGTCGCGCTCACCCAACTGGCCGAACAGGACCCGCTCATCGACGTACGTCACGACGAGGTGCGGCGGGAGACATCCGTCTCCCTCTACGGCGAGGTGCAGAAGGAGGTCGTCCAGGCCACCCTCGCCGACGAGTACGGCCTCGACGTCGGTTTCCGCGAGACGACGACCATCTGCGTGGAGCGCCCGGTCGGGACGGGGGCGGCCGTCGAGTTCAACAAGAAGGACGCCAACCCGTTCCTGGCGACGGTCGGCCTGCGTGTCGAGGCGGCGCCGGTCGGCTCGGGGACGGACTTCCGGCTGGAGGTGGAGCTGGGATCCATGCCGTACGCCTTCTTCAAGGCCGTCGAGGACACCGTGCGTGAGACGCTCGCCCAGGGGCTGCACGGCTGGCAGGTCACCGACTGCACGGTCACCATGACCCACTCCGGCTACTCGCCCCGGCAGAGCCACGCCCACCAGGGCTTCGACAAGAGCATGTCGAGCACCGGGGCGGACTTCCGCGGACTGACCCCGCTGGTCCTGGTCGAGGCGCTGCGCCGGGCGGGCACCCGGGTGTACGAGCCGATGCACCGCTTCCGTCTTCAGGCCCCGGCGGACACGCTGGGCGCCCTGCTGCCGGTGCTGGCCCGGCTGGGAGCGGTGCCGCAGACCACCGCCACGCACGGCCGGGCAGGTGTGCTGGAGGGTGCGGTGCCGGCCGCCCGGGTGCACGAGCTGGAGCAGCGGCTGCCGGGGCTGACCCGGGGCGAGGGCGAGCTGGAGAGCGCCTTCGACCACTACGCGCCGGTCAGCCGGGGCGCGGTCCCTCAGCGGCCGCGCACCGACCACAACCCGCTGAACCGCAAGGAGTACCTGTTGAACGTGACGAAGAGAGTCGGCGGGTGAGGGCCGGGGGTGAGGGCCGAGCGGTGACCGAGACTCAACTTACTCACGAGTCAGAAGGATTGACGGTGCCCTGATCCCGCCGGAATGTAATGGACATGCCGAACATGCGGGCGCGTCTGATCGTCGTCTTCGTTGTCACCGTCGTCCTCAGCGGATTCCTGACGGTGGCGGGCACCTCGCCCGCCACCGCCGCCACACCGTCCGACTCCCTCTGGTTCGACGGCACCCCCCTCACGGTCCACGACGGCCGCTTCGTCGACGGCCAGGGCCGCGAGGTCGTGCTGCGCGGCTACAACGTCTCCGGCGAGACCAAGCTGGCCGAGAACGGCGGCCTGCCCTTCGCCTCGGTCGCCGACGCGCGCAGGTCGGCGGCCGCGCTGCGCGCCCTCGGCGGCGGCAACGCGGTCCGCTTCCTGCTCTCCTGGGCCGAGGCCGAGCCCGTGCGCGGCCAGGTGGACACGGCCTACCTGGCCGCCGCCACCGAGCAGCTGCGGGCCTTCCTCGACGCCGGCATCCGCGTCTACCCCGACTTCCACCAGGACCTCTACTCCCGCCACCTCTTCCGCACGGGAAGCTGGTACACCGGCGACGGAGCACCCAAGTGGGCCGTGGACGCGGGGAGTTACCCCAAGGAGTCCTGCGGGATCTGCTTCTTCTGGGGTCAGAACATCACCCAGAACGCGGCCGTGACGAAGGCGCAGTACGACTTCTGGCACAACACCTACGGTCTCCAGGACGCCTTCCTCGCCACGGCGCAGTCGACGATGGCCTACCTCACCCAGCACCTGACGGACGGCGAGTTCGTCGGCGTCGTCGGCTTCGACCCCTACAACGAGCCGTACGCCGGCACCTATGAGTCCGGCCAGACCTCCCGTACCTGGGAGCGGGACCTGCTGTGGCCCTTCTACCAGCGGTTCCGGGCCCGCATGGACGCGGCGGGCTGGCAGGCCAAGCCCGCTCTCGTCGAGCCGAACCTGTTCTGGAACGCCAACATCGCCTCCCAGAAGCAGGAGGGCGGGCTGCTCGAGGCGGGGACGCTCGGTTCGCGCTATGTCTTCAACACCCACTTCTACGACCAGAAGGCCATCTCCGGCATCCTCATGTGGGGCAAGGCGAACGACGGCCAGTACGCCACCGACTTCGCCGCGATCCGCGACCGCGCCGCGGCGGCCGGGACCGCGGCCGTGGTCAGCGAGTACGGGCACCCACTGTCCGGCACGGTCGCGGACAAGGCGCCGACCGTCCTGAAGGCCATGTACCAGGCCCTCGACTCGCGTCTCCCCGGGGCGAGTTGGTGGTCGAACCCGGCGGCCTCCGGCCCGGTCCTGTCCGGCTCGCAGTGGCAGTGGGACCTCTACAACGGCCGCCACCACGAGCTGATGAACGACAACCCCGACAAGGTGCTCACCTCCGGCGACGCCTGGAACGACGAGGACCTGTCCGCCGTGCGGCTCGACGACTCGGGCACGGCTACGCTCCGGCAGGACGCCCGCCTGCTCGACCGGATCTACCCCGCCGCCACCTCCGGCGCCACGGCCGCCTTCACCTACGAGGACCGCTCCCGGGACGGCTCCACCACGCTGACCTGGAACCCGGTGCCCCGCACCCTGCCGAACGTGTCGCGTCTGGTCGGCTCCGGCCAGTACGGCCTCATGGTGTGGCGCTCGGGCAGCGGTACGGCCCCCACCGAACTGCATCTGCCGGCGTCCTTCCCGACCGTCGCGACCACGGTCGTCTCCGACCTCGGCACGGCCTACGCGCCCCCGCCGTACACGGCCTCGACCCCGGTCGGCGTGGCCCCGGAGCCGGGCGGCACGGGCAGCCGCCGCCTGCTGCTCACGGACGCGGACTCCGGCACCCTGCACTACGCGCTGGTTACCAACGGGGCGACCGCGCCGTCGGCCGACCTGCTGGGCGCGGCGCGGTCCGAGCTCACCGCCTGGGCGGCGGCGCGCTTCTGACACCGCGCGTCGGCCTTCGGGACGTATCCCGGAGGCCGACGCACCGGCTCGACGGACTCTCAGCCCGAGGACGGGCCGGTCCAGTCCTCCTGCACGTGCCCCAGCCGGACGCGTTGCGGGTGGTCGCCGACCGCGACGGACGCGACTTTCCGCCCGGTCGCGAAGTCGATGGCGGTGACCTGGTCGGCGCCGCTCTCGGAGATGATGCAGTCCTTGCCGTCACCGCTGACCGTGGCCCAGTAGGGCTTGGAGGCGGTGACCAGCGGACCCTCCTGGAGGGTGGCGCGGTCGACGACGGTGGCGTAGTCGTCCATCGTCCCGGCGACGCACAGCTTCGTGCCCGCCGGGTTCATCGAAATCCCGTGGTGACGCGAGTCGTTGACCCAGGTGGTGCGGTCCTCGCTGGTCGCCGGGTTCTTCGGCAGGGTCTTCATCCGGGTGATCTTGTCGGTGGCGACGTCGTACTCCAGGAAGCCGTTGAAGAACGACACCTGGAAGTAGAGCTTCGACTCGTCGGGGGACAAGACGGCGGGACGGACCGCGTCGGAGAAGTCCTTGAGGCCGAAGGCGTTCAGCCGGTCCCGCATGTCGATGACCTTGACCTGCTTGTACGTGGTCGCGTCCACGACCGTGATGTGCCGGTCGCCCTTCGTCCAGTCCCAGATCGGGTCGTCGAGGGCGGTGTTGACGTCCCCGATGGCCATGTTCCAGATGTACTTGCCGTCCTTGGTGAAGATGTTCTCGTGCGGCTTGTCCCCGGTCGCGAACGAGCCGACCTGCTTGCCCGTGTCGATGTCCAGCACGTGCACGGTGTTCGCGGTCGAGGCGGACACCGCGACCCGGGTGCCGTCGGGGGAGACCGCCATGTGGTCGGAGCGGTAACCGGCCACCGGGAAACGCCAGTTGATCTTCCCACTGGCGAGGTCGATCGAGACGACGTCGGCGAAGCTCGGCCGGGAGACCACCACCGACCTGCCGTCCGGCGTGGAGTACATGTCGTCCACGAACTGGTCGTGGCCCTCGCCGACGCCGTTGCGGATGGCCATGAAGTAGATCCACCTGATCGGGTCGGCGTTGATCGCCGCCATCCGGGCGTCCTTGTCCGGGATGACGTTGATCCGGCCCACCTTCGCGAAGTCGCCGGAGGACTTGATGACGTCGGCGGTGCCGTCCCAGTTGTTGCCGACGAACATCACCTCGCGCAGACCGACGGCGTCGGTAGCGGCACGGGCGGCGGTCGCGGGGGCGGCGACGGTCAGGGCGAGGGCGGCGGCCACGGAGCAAAGGTGCCTGGGTCTGAAGGCAGGCATGACTGCTCTCTCCTCAGGGGTGGGGTGTGGGAGGTGAGGAATCTGAACACGTGCGCATTCAGAGTTAACTTACTGAAAAGTAAGGTGGGGGGGCCTTCTCCACAAGACCGCGTACACGACAAAATTGGTCCTGGGTGGGCGAGTTGAGGACGGGAGGAGACCGTGGCGGGCAGGCTCAGGGCGCCGACCGGCCGTTATGCCGGCAAGTCCGCGCTGGAGCGCCAGGAGGAACGGCGCCGGCGCTTCTTGGACGCGGCGCTCGGGCTCTTCGGCGACACTCCGGGCTTCCGCGCCAGCACCGTCGCGTCCCTCAGCGAGGCCGCGGGCCTGTCCACCCGCCAGTTCTACGAGGAGTTCCGCACCCTGGAGGACGTCCTCGCGGCCCTGCACCTCCAGGTCAACGACTGGGCTGAGCAGGCCGTACTGGCGGCCCTCACCGGCGCGGACGGCCTGCCGCTCGCCGAACGCACCGCCGTGATCTTCCGCGCCTACGCCGGGAACGTCACCGCCGACCCGCGCCGCGTCCGCATCACCTTCGTCGAGATCATCGGCGTCAGCCCGCGTCTGGAGGAACAGCGCCTCGCCCGTCGCGCCCGCTGGGTCGAGCTGATCTGCGCCGAGGCCGACGCGGCCGCCACGCGCGGCGAGGCGGCCCCCCGTGACTACCGGATCGCCGCGGCGGCGTTCATCGGCAGCGTCAACGGCCTGCTGCACGACTGGAGTGCGGGGTGGGTGGACGCGAGCCTGGACGAGGTGGTCGACGAACTGGTCCGGCAACTGCTGGGGATCCTGCGTCCGGACGGGTGGTCACCGGAAGGCTGAGCGCTCGCCCTGCCCGGGGTGTCGCCGCCATCAACGGCCCCGCGTGTGGGCCGGGTTCACGCCTGGTGCACCCGTCACACGCGTTGGACCACCAGAATTGGACCACCAGAAGTGGACCGGCACCCGACCCCGGGTCGCCGGGAGCCCGCCGACCTGGGGGGCCGACGGGATCCGGGCGACCCGGCACGGCACGGCATGTACCGGCCGGGCCAGGCACTGGCCCCCCGGTGTCAGGCTCAACGAGTACAGCAGCAGGCCCGCCGACGCCAGCAGGGCGCACCCCAGCGCGACGCCGGCGAGCAGCCGCTGTCGCAGGGCGCGGTACCTACCCTCGTACTCGCGGCGCAGCTCCTCGGCGCGCTCGGCCGTGCGCTGCCAGGAGGCGCGGGCCAGCGACAGGTACTCCGTCTCGAACTCCCGCTCCACCTCGTCGCATTGGGTGTCCGTCAGCCAGCCGAGTCGGGCGGTGAACCGCGTGGCGGCCGTGCGGCCCTCCTCGCGGGCGGCCGCGAGGAGCAGATGGCCCTCGATCTCGTTCACGAATGCGCGCACGTCGTGCGGACGGTCGCCCATGGCGGTCACCGGGCGGTCAGCTCCCGCTCCGGCAGCGGGCCTTCGATCTCCGGGTGGTGCAGGTCGAACGCCGGGGACTCGCTGCGGATGCGGGGCAGGGAGTGGAAGTTGTGGCGCGGCGGCGGGCAGGAGGTGGCCCACTCCAGCGAGCGGCCGTAGCCCCACGGGTCGTCGACCTCGACCGTCTCGCCGTACTTTGCGGTCTTCCAGACGTTGTAGAAGAAGGGGAGCAGGGACGACCCGAGCAGGAACGAGAAGATCGTCGAGACCGTGTTGAGCGTGGTGAGGCCCTCGACCGCCAGATAGTCGGGAATCCGGCGCTGCATCCCGTTCGCGCCCAGCCAGTGCTGCACGAGGAACGTGCCGTGGAAGCCGATGAACAGCGTCCAGAAGGTGATCTTGCCGAGGCGCTCGTCGAGCATCTTGCCGGTGAACTTCGGCCACCAGAAGTGGAATCCGGCGAACATGGCGAACACGACGGTGCCGAAGACGACGTAGTGGAAGTGGGCCACCACGAAGTACGAGTCGGAGATGCTGAAGTCGATGGGCGGCGAGGCGAGCATGACACCGGTCAGGCCGCCGAAGACGAACGTGACGAGGAAGCCCATGACCCACAGCATCGGGGTCTCGAAGGACAGGGAGCCCTTCCACATGGTGCCGATCCAGTTGAAGAACTTCACACCGGTCGGGACCGCGATCAGGAAGGTCATGAAGGAGAAGAAGGGCAGCAGGACCCCGCCGGTGACGTACATGTGGTGGGCCCACACGGTCACGGACAGACCGGCGATCGAGATGGTCGCCGCGACCAGACCCATGTAGCCGAACATCGGCTTGCGGCTGAAGACCGGGATGATCTCACTGATGATGCCGAAAAACGGCAGGGCGATGATGTAGACCTCAGGGTGTCCGAAGAACCAGAAGAGGTGCTGCCACAGCAGTGCTCCGCCGTTGGCCGCGTCGAAGATGTGGGCGCCGAACTTGCGGTCCGCCTCCAGGGCGAACAGCGCGGCCGCGAGGACCGGGAACGCCAGCAGGACCAGCAACGCGGTCAGCAGCACGTTCCACACGAAGATCGGCATCCGGAACATGGTCATGCCCGGGGCACGCAGGCAGATGATCGTGGTGATGAAGTTGACCGCGCCGAGGATGCTGCCGAATCCGGACAAGGCCAGACCCATGATCCACATGTCGGCCCCGACTCCGGGGGTGCGGATCGCGTCCGACAGTGGAGCGTAGGCGAACCAGCCGAAGTCGGCCGCGCCCTCCGGCGTGAGAAAACCACCGACCGCGATGAGCGAGCCCAGTAGGTAGAGCCAGTAGGCCAGCATGTTCAGCCGGGGGAAGGCGACGTCGGGCGCGCCGATCTGCAGCGGCATGATCCAGTTCGCGAAGCCGGCGAACAGCGGCGTCGCGAACATCAGCAGCATGATCGTGCCATGCATGGTGAACGCCTGGTTGAACTGCTCGTTCGACATGATCTGCAGGCCCGGACGGGCCAGTTCGGCGCGCATGAACAGCGCCAGAACGCCGCCGACGCAGAAGAATCCGAACGCGGTGACCAGATACAGCGTGCCGATCGTCTTGTGGTCCGTGGTGGTCAGCCACTTGATGATCCTGGGGGCGACGCCCCTGCGGTTGATGCTCTTCACGCCCCGCCTGTGTCCACGGCGGGCCCGCACGTCACACTCGGACGACGGGACAAGAATCACGGGCAGGGGGTGTGACGATCCGGCAAGTGCCGGACACGAACGAAGCATGAGCAACGACGAGATCTTCGCCGCTGCCTATCGCGAGCACTACTGGGCGGTCAGCCGCTATGTCGCGCGGCGACTGGACGGGCGGACCGGCGAGGTGGAGGAAGTGGTGGCGGAGGTGTTCACGGTCGCCTGGCGGCGCCGGGCCGACCTGCCGTCCTCGCCCCTGCCCTGGTTGTACGGCGTGGCACGCAACTGCCTGTCGAACGCGGTACGCGGCTACGGACGCCGGCGCCGGCTGGTGGACCGGCTGGGCAACGACGACACCGCGCACGGCCGGCACATCGTGGACAGCCCCGACGCCGAGATCCCCGGCGCCTGGGTGCACGACGCGCTCGACCGGCTCGCTCCGGCGGACCAGGAGGTACTGCGCCTGACGGCCTGGGAGGAACTCGGCGTCGACGAGATCGCGGTCGCCCTCGGCTGCGGCAGCCGTGCGGCGGCCATGCGCCTGCACCGGGCCCGGCGCCGGCTGAAGGCCGAGATCGACCGGATACGGCCTGCCGGGGTGGCATCGATCGACGGTCGGCCTGGGGTGACGTCGCCGGTCGATGGCGGGTCTGTTGTGACGTCGTCGGTCGATGGTCGGCCCGCTGTGGTGGCGTCGGTCGAGGGTGGGCCTGGGGTGACGTCGCCGGTCGATGGCGGGTCTGTTGTGACGTCGTCGGTCGATGGTCGGCCCGCTGTGGTGGCGTCGGTCGAGGGGGGGCCTGTTGTGACGGCGCCTGTCGATGGCCGGTCTGCCTCGACGGCGTCGGTCGATGGCGGGCCTGCCGTGACGCCGCCGATCGACGGCCGACCTGCCGTGAAGTCGCCGACCGACGGCCGCCCCGCCGTGAGGGGACCGATCGACGGCCGCCCCGCCCCGGAGGCCGCCTCCGCCGAAGCGACCCTGTGCGAGGACCACGGACATGGCTGACGAACTCGAACTCCTGCGCCGCGCCAACCCGGTGCCGGCCGACAGCCCCGGTCTCGGCGACGGGCCGCTGGACCCGCGTGCCGAGGAAGGGCTGCGGCGGCTGCTGGACGAGGACCGCCCGCGGCGCCGTGTCCGGCTGCTCCCGGCGCTGCCCGGCCGGACCCCGCGCGCCCGGTTCGTCTGGGGTCTCGCCGCCACCGTCGTCGTGCTCGTGATCGCCGTCAACGCCGTGCTCGGCGGTCCGAGCACCCAGCGGGCCGTCGCGGCGCCGCGCCCGCTGACCGTCCACGCCCGCTCGAAGCCGGTACCCCTGAAGGACTTGGTCGCCCTGGCCGACGCGGCCGCGGCCGACGGCTCACCGGGCCTGCGCAAGGGCACGCACATGCAGACCTGGAGTCTCAGCATGAGCGACGACGAACAGCCCGTCATGCTTCCCGAGGAGCGGGTGGTGCGCTGGCGGGCGGACGCCACCCACACCGAACTGGTCGTGGCGACCGACCCGAACAGGCCGGGCCGCCCGGTCCTCACCGACGAGGGCGACGACCCGCACGAGGTGGCGGACGGCCATGTGATCAGCCGGACCACCTACCCGCCGATGTGGAACGACGCCCCGCCCGAAGGGACCCCGCCCCACACCGCGGCGGGCCTGCGGGCCTACCTCACCGAGGTCGCCCGTCCCCAGGTCGACCGCGGCACGGCTCCGCTGAGCACCGAGGAACTCTTCGACGCCGTCGGGGAACTCCTCGACCACTGGACCCTCGGCGCCCGCGAATCGGCGGCGCTCGTCCGGCTGTTCGCGCGGGCCGAGGGGCTGCGGCCGGCCGGCGACGTGACCGACCGCCTTGGCCGCCCCGGCCATGCGTACGTGTACGACACCGGACGCGTCCGGCACATGCTGGTCCTGGAGCCGCGCACCGGCGTCGTCCTCGGCATCGAGGACACGTTCACCAAGGCCGTCCCCGAGTTCGGAGTGCGGGCCGGCGCCGTCATGGAATACCGGGCCTGGATGCGCTGATCACACGCCGAGCCGGTGCCGTCCATGAGCCGGGCCTGGGGCGTGATCCACTCCTGAGCCGGTCGACCCTCGTCGCCCGGGCACACGGCATCGACTGTGCGGACCGCTCCCCGGTGGTGCGCCACCTCAGCGTCGGCCACGGCCCGCGCAGAGCCTTGCCGAGAGGCCGTACGAGGCTCAGTCGCCGGCCTCGGGGTCCTCGGGACCCGCCGTCGGGTCCACCCCGGCCAGGAAGCCGGTCGCCTGCGCGCACAGCCGGTCGGCGCCGATGGCCCGCGCCCAGCGGGCGATCTCCGTCGCCAGTGCTCGGGCGCCGGCCTCGTCGCCCGTGTCGCGGGCCAGCACCGCCAGCAGCAACTGCTGGGAGAGCGTGCCGGGCACCGTGCCCGCGCGGGCACCCAGGGCGGTGGCCCGGCGCCAGCGCTCCCCGGCCGCTTCGTGGTCGCCGGCGTCGTGGTCGTGGCCGCCCAGGTGCCGCAGCGCCTCGCGGGCCAGCAGGTCGTCGCGGCCGTCCTCGCCGGCCGCCAGGGCGGCCGCGTAGTGGGCCGGGGCGGCCTCGCGGTCGGCGAAGTGATTGTCCGTGATGAGCCCGAGGTACATCGCCGCCCAGCCGCGGCGCACCGCGTCCGGGGCATCTTCCCGGAGCTCCCGCGCCCGGTCGCGGAGCGCGGCGAGGGCCTGCGGGTCCTTGCCCCGGGGACCGAAACGCAGCGTGCCGTCGACGACGAGCAGCCCGGCGTAGGTGTGCCGCAGCCGCAGGAAGGCCACGTCCCAGTCGCCGTCGGGGAACTCCTTCTCGGCGTCCGTGATGCGCGCCCCGGCGCTGTCCGTCCCGGCGAACCAGTCCTGTTCCAGGGCGACTTCGGCGGCGGCACGGGCCAGGGGCGCCCGGGCGGCGGGCGTGCCGTCGGCGGCCGCGGCCAGCAGACGCAAGGCCCGCTCCCAGCGTCCGGCGGTTCGCAACTCGCCCACACAGGCGAGGAGTTGGTCGAGGGGAATGGCGGTGGTGGGGGTGGGGTTCGACGTGGAAGTCATGTGCGGCAAGGTAGTTGGCGATAAAATCATCCACAAGAAAACCACTGCGAGAGGCAGACGATGGAGGACTCGGTCGACCGGCACGTCGCCGTCTGGACCCGCGAACTGGACTGGCTGGACCCGGTGAAGGAGGCGATCATCGCCCGGCTCGCGATCCTGGCCCGGCACACCGCGCAGACGCGCCGGGACACCCTGGACCTCGACGGCCTCAGGCGCCGGCAGTTCAAGGTGCTGATGACGCTGCGCAGGACCGGACCGCCGTACGAGTCGAGCCCCTCGCAACTGGCCGACCTGCTCGGGCTGACCCGTGGGGCGCTGTCGGCGCGGCTCGGCCCGATCGAGGAGGCCGGGCTGATCACCCGTACTCATGAGACGGGCGACCGCAGACGGGTACGGGTGCGGCTCACCGCCGCCGGGCATGCCGCGTTCGAAGCGCACGCGGCGAAGGAGGAAGAGGCTGAGATCGCCTTGCTCGCAGCATTGACCGAAGAAGAGCGGCGGACGCTAGCCGACCTGCTGCGGACACTGGTCGTGGCTGCCGAGGCCGACCCCGACGCGCCTGCCCCAGCACGGCCCGGGCCGAGAAGGTCCAGGTCAGCCGGGAGGTGACCTGGACCCTGGCGACCCTGCTTCCTATTCGTCCCATGCCTGGATCATGATCTGTTCGGCGATCTTTCCGTCGCGCAGCGTGATCATCGACTCGGCTACGACCCGGACGCCGTCCTCGTACTCGCAGGACTCGCTGTAGGCGGCGTGGTCGCCCTGCACGATGCACTGCTCCAGCTTGTGGGTCATGTCGCGGCTGTAGATGTCGTCGAGCATCTCCGCGATCGCGGGCCTGCCGTGCAGGATCTTGGGGTTGCTGGGCTGGGTGTTGCGGTCGATGATGCGGATCTCCGCGTCGTCCGCGTAGAGCGCCAGAAGGGTGTTGCCGGTGTTCCCTTCTATGCCCCGGCGCAGGGTCTCGGCGTCGAAGGTGGAGCCTGTCGCGGTACCCATGGTGACCTCCATCGAGGGCCCGCGGCCCGAAGGGGAGCAGACCGTGAGGACCTCATCTACGAGCGTGCTCCGCCCCGGCCGCCTCGGCAAGCGCAGCCCGGCCGCTGAGCCTGTCGGGTGAGCCGGGCCCGGCGGCCGTGTCCGCGCGACGGCCAGGAGCGTTGCTGTAGGCATGATCTCAACACGACGTATCGTCGCCGCCGTCGGTCTCGCCGCGGGTGTCACGGGCCTCGCCGCACCGCTGGCGAACGCGGCTCCGGCGGCCGCATCGGACACCGGGAAGATCAACCCGATGGCCGTGCTCGACTCGCTCGCCGCGAGCGAGATTCCCGCCGAGCACCGGGACGAGCTCCCGAGCGTCTCCCAGCAGCTGAGCGGCTTGAACCGCGTCAACGATCTGAACCGGCTCAACGAGCTGCACCAGGTAACCGACCTGGTCGCACCGGTGACCGGTCTGCTGCCCGCCGTCGGCTAGCGAAACCCGCGCGAGGGCTGTCCGGGGACGGGCAGCCCTCAGTCGTGTTCAGGACCCGTACGCGCCTATGCGTCGTACTTCCCGTACCCCGGATGCCCGTGCGCGTCTCAGTCCGCCGTCGCCAGGAACTGGGTCGCGGCCAGCTCCGCGTACAGCGGGTCACAGGCCACCAGTTCCCGGTGCGTGCCCACCGCGCGCACCCGGCCCGCCTCCATGACGACGATCCGGTCGGCCATCGTCACCGTGGACAGCCGGTGCGCGACCACGAGCACCGTGGTCGACCGGGCGACGTCCGCGACCGTGTCGCGCAGGGCCGCCTCGTTCACGGCGTCCAGTTGCGAGGTGGCCTCGTCCAGGAGCAGCAGCCGCGGGCGGCGCAGCAGGGCCCGGGCGATGGCGACCCGCTGGCGTTCGCCGCCCGACAGCTTGGTCCCGCGGTGTCCGACCAGCGTGTCCAGCCCCTGCGGCAGCCGCGCCACCAGACCGTCCAGCCGGGTCGTCTTCACCACCCGCGTCACGGTGTCCTCGTCCGCCTCCGGATTGCCCAGCAGCAGATTGTCGCGCAGTGAGCCCGACAGCACCGGGGCGTCCTGCTCCACGTACCCGATGACCGAGCGCAGCCGGGGCAGCTCCCAGTCCCCGAGCCCCACGCCGTCCAGCGTGATCTCGCCGGACTCGGGGTCGTAGAACCGCTCGATGAGCGAGAAGACCGTCGTCTTGCCCGCGCCGGACGGGCCGACGAACGCCGTCATGCCGCGGGCCGGTATCGCGAAGCTGACCCCGTGGTGCACGTACGGCAGGTCGTCGGCGTACCGGAAGCGGACGTCGGTGAAGGCCAGCGCCGCGGGTTCGGCGTCGGCGGCCGGCAACGGGGCGGGCTCGGCGGCCGGTTCGCCGGGCAGCCGCAGGGCCTCCTGGATACGGGCCAGCGCACCGGCGCCCGTCTGGTACTGCGTGATCGCCCCGACTACCTGCTGGATCGGCGACATCAGGTAGAAGACGTACAACAGGAACGCCACCAGCGTGCCGATGTCGATGGCGCCGGTCGCCACCCGTGCCCCCCCGACCGCGAGGACGGTGATGAAGGCGATCTGCATCGCCAGCCCGGCCGTGTTGCCCGCGGCCGCCGACCACTTGGCGGCGCGCACGCTCTGCCGCCACGACTCCTCGGCGGCCGCGTGCAGGTTCAGCTCCTCCCGGTGCTCGGCGCCCGACGCCTTCACCGTGCGCAGCGCGCCGAGGACCCGCTCCAGCGAGGCACCCATCACGCCGACCGCGTCCTGCGCCTGCCGGCTCGCCCGGTTGATGCCCGGCACGATCGCGCCGAGCACCGTGCCCGCCGCCGCGATCACCGCCAGCGTGACCCCGAGCAGCACCGGATCGACCACGCCCATCAGCACCACCGTGGCGACGAGGGTGAGCCCGCCCGTGCCGAGGGCCACCAGCGACTCCGTGGTGACCTCGCGCAGCAGCGTGGTGTCCGAGGTGATCCGCGCCATCAGGTCGCCCGGCTCGGTGCGGTCCACCGCCGGGATCCGCAGCCGCAGCAGATACGACGACAGAGCCCGCCGCGCGCCGAGCACCACCGACTCCGCGGTCCGCCGCAGCACGTACGAACCCACCGCGCCCACCGCCGCGTTGGCGACGACCAGGCTCGCCATGGTGAGCAGCGGACCGGCGATGGACCGGTCGTGGGCCAGGTCGTCGATGAGTCCCCGCGCCACCAGCGGCAGCAGCAGGCCGGTGGCCCCGGTGACCAGCGAGAGCAGCGCGCCCGCCACCAGGGCCCAGCGGTGGGGTCGTACGTATCCGAGGAGGAGCCGCCACGCGGGCGGCTCGCTCCGGTCCGTCGCTTCCGTCGCTTCCGACGCTGCGTTGCTCACGGTGCTCCTTGTCCGGAGTCGGGCGGAACACCCAGATTACGTCGGGGCCTTCGGCACCCGGCCGGTGGATCTGCCGGTGGATCTGCCGGCGGAACGGCCCGTGGACTACTCGTGGGCGGACGGGCCTTGGGCCAGTCGCGCCAGGGTCGCGTCGAGGTCGGCCGGGCGGGGCCGGTTGTGCGGCAGTTTCGCCAGCAGGGCGGCCATGCCGCAGGTGTTGGTGAGTGCGGAGAAGACGAGTCCGCCCGCGATCCCGGCCGACAGCAGCAGCCAGGCCGGGTGCGGCTGTCCGAGACCTAGGCCGGTGAGCACCACGGTGCCGGCGGTGAACCGGACCTGGCGCTCCATGGACCACGTGGTGCGTGCTCCGGGCGCCGGGCGGTGCAGCTCGTGACCGTGTGCGGCCCAGCCGGTCGTGCCACCGGTCAGCGTGCCGGCCGCGATGCCGTGCTCGGCGAGGATCCCGCGGGCGTTCTCCGCGCGGGCGCCCGAGGCGCACACCAGGAGCAGCTCGCCGTGTGCCGCGCGCAGGGCGGGCAGGGCGCGCCGGATCTGGTCGAGCGGGACGTTCAGCGCGCCGGGCAGATGCCCGGAGGCGTACTCGCCCGGGGTCCGGACGTCGACGACGGTCAGCTCGGTCAGGCGGTCCCGGGCCTGGCCGGGGTCGAGAGTCGGGGGAGTGGTCATGGTGAGTGCGACCCTTCCATGAGGCAGGGGGGAACGGGGAGACCTCAGGGGCGGGGTAAAATACCCCTGAGGGTATACGGGTGGAGGAGTGGCTGTGGAACTGCAGTTCGAAGGTGATGAGCTCAAGTCGGTGCTGAACCGGCTGCGCCGGGCGCAGGGGCAGATCTCCGGGGTGATCAAGATGATCGAGGAAGGACGCGACTGCGAGGACGTCGTCACGCAGCTCGCCGCGGCCTCGCGCGCCCTGGACCGGGCCGGTTTCGCGATCATCGCGACCGGGCTGCAGCAATGCCTGACCGATCCCGAGCGGAACGCGGCGGACGGCGAGACGACGGAGCAGATGAAGGCCCGGCTGGAGAAGCTGTTCCTGTCACTGGCCTGACCCCGGTCAGCGGACCGCGTCGACCAGCATGAACGCGGCCACCGCGAGGAGCGCGCAGGCGAAGATCCGCTGGAGTGAGTCCGAGGACAGCCGGCCCGCGAGCCGCTTGCCGTCCCAGGCGCCGAGCACCGCGGCCGCTGCGAACGGGCCGACGGCGGACCAGTCGACGACCATCGCCGACCCCGCGCGCGCCGCCAGGGCGGCGACCGAGTTGAGGGTGATGACCAGCAGGCTCGTCCCGACCGCGGCGCGCATGCGCAGGCCGACGACGTTCACCAGGGCCGGTACGGCGAGGAAGCCGCCCCCGACGCCCAGCACCCCGGTCACCGCGCCCAGTCCGGCCCCCGCCCCGGCGATCCGGGAGGCCCGCGGGGACACCGTTTCGTCCCGCACGGCGGCGGACGGGCGCAGCATGCGCACCGCGGCGACGGCGGCGAGCGCGGCGAACGCCCCGGTGAGCAGCGCGGACGGCAGCTGCCGGGAGACCGCCCCGCCGACCGCCGCCGGGACCAGCCCCGCCGCCGCGAACACCAGCCCGGCCCGCCACCGCACGGTGCCCTCGCGGGCGTGCGCCGTCAGCGCGGTGCCCGAGGTGACGGCGACGACGACCAGGGCGGCGGTGGTGGCCGCGGCCGGTGTGAAGCCCAGCAGATAGATCAACGCGGGCACGGCGAGCACACTGCCCCCGCCCCCGAGCGCCCCGAGCGCCAGCCCACTGACGGCCCCGGCACCCAGCGCGAGCAACAGCCCGCTCACGCGGCGGAGCTGTCGTCGTGCGCGGTGTCCGTGGTCGTCGGGGCGGGCGCTGCGGCCTCGTCGTGCACCACGGGCAGGCCCGCCGCGATCCAGGCCCGCATGCCTCCCACGACGTCCACCGCGTCCGCTCCGCGCGCGGTGAGCAGGGCCGTCGCCGAACGGGAGCGCTTGCCGGAGCGGCAGACGGCGACGAGGGGACGGTTGCGGGCGGCCGGCGGCAGCGGGGCTCCGGCGGTCAGTGCGGAGAGCGGGGCGTGCACGGCGCCGGGGGCATGTCCGGCCTCCCATTCGTCGTCCTCGCGGACGTCGAGCAGTACGGCGTCCGCTTCCGCGCGCTCCCGGGCCTCGGCCACGGTGACCCGGGCCATGGGCAGCCCGGCCTCGCGGGCGGCGGCGAACCCGTCGTCGACGGCGACCACGGTACGGCCCGCGGCGTCCAGCAGTGAGGCGGCGATCGCGGCCCGCATGCCACCGGCGCAGTGCACCCACACCGTGCCGTCCGGTATCTCCGTCAGCCGCTCGCGCAGCCGGTGGAGCGGTATGTGCAGTGAACCCCTCAGGTGCCCGTCCTCCCGTTCGGAGTCCCGCCGCACGTCCAGGACCACGACCCCCTCCGGGGCCTGCCCGGCGAGGTCGGCGAACGTGCCGCGCGGGAAGGAGTGCGGTCGCTCGCCCGGACGCAGCCACTGATCGGGCGCGCCGGTGGCGGCAGCGGCGGGCCGGTCGACACCCACCCGGATCAGCTCCCGCTGGGCGGCGGCGAGTTGCCCGGCCGACTCGGCGAGCAGCGTCACCGGCCTGCCCCACGGCAGCAGCCAGGCCAGATACGTGGCGAGCTGCCCCTCCGCCTCGAAGTTGACCGACCCGGCGACATGCCCCTCGGCGAACGCGACCCGGTTGCGCAGGTCCACCACCCACTCCCCGGCGGCCAGCCGCGCCGCGATCTCCTCGGCGTCCGCCCGGCGCGGCGGGGTGAGGTCCACCGGGGCCGGGCCCTCGGCGTTGGCGGGGCCCATGCGCGCGTAGTACGCCGGGATGTCGTCGAGCCCGGCCAGCAGCTCGGCGACGAAGGTGTCCGGGTCCTGGAGCAGCGCCGCGTTGGCCGTGCGCTCCCGGCCGATCGTCGTCGCCTCGCCCTCAGCCTGTCCGGCGGAGCAGAAGCTGCCGAAGCCGTGCGTGGGCAGCACCGCGGTCTCGTCCGGGAGCTCGGCGGCCAGCCGGTGCGCGGAGTCGTACTGCGCCCGCGCCAGCTCACCGGTCAGCCGCGGTTCCACCAGGTCGGGCCGTCCGACCGTGCCGATCAGCAGCGAGCCGCCGGTGAACACGGCCACCGCCCGGCCGGTGTCCTCCAGGACGTAGGAGGTGTGGTGCGGGGTGTGCCCGGGGGTGGCCAGGGCGCGCAGCGCCAGCCCGTCCCCGATCTCCAGCCGGTCCCCGTCCGCGACCGGCACCCGCTCGTACGCCACGTGCGCCCCGGCGGGCACGACGTAGGCGGCACCGGTGATCCGCGCGAGCTCCAGGCCGCCGGAGACGTAGTCGTTGTGCACGTGCGTCTCGACGACGTGGGTGAGGGGCACCCCGCGCCGCGCCGCGGCCGCGATCACCCGGTCGATGTCGCGGGGCGGATCGACGGCCACGGCGCCGTGCGCCCCGCCCGCCAGATAGCCGCGGTTGCCCAGACCCGGCACCTCGATGGTGTCGACGAAGTACACGACCGCACTCCTTTCCTCGGTTCTTGTCCGCTCCCCGGGGTCTCAATTACCCCCGGGGGTATATGGCCACCGTAGCAGAGGTACCCCCGGGGGTATGTGACGGATGTGGCCTGAAAGATCCACGGGGACCGTCGCGCTCCGTGCCGTTACCGATCGGTTACGCGTAGGGTCGAAGGACAGGTACAACGGCGGAAGGGGCCAGGCCATGGCGCAGGAAGTACGTGGCGTGATCGCACCGGGGAAGGACCAGCCGGTGCGGATCGAGACGATCGTCGTACCCGATCCCGGACCGGGTGAGGCCGTCGTCCGCGTCCAGGCCAGCGGCGTCTGCCATACCGACCTGCACTACAAACAGGGTGGCATCACCGACGAGTTCCCCTTCCTGCTCGGCCACGAGGCGTCCGGCGTGGTGGAGTCGGTCGGCGCGGGGGTCACCGATGTGGCGCCCGGGGACTTCGTGATCCTCAACTGGCGTGCGGTGTGCGGTCAGTGCCGCGCCTGTCTGCGCGGGCGTCCCTGGTACTGCTTCGACACCCACAACGCCAAGCAGCGGATGACCCTGGCCTCGACCGGGCAGGAACTCGCCCCGGCCCTGGGCATCGGCGCCTTCGCCGACAAGACCCTGGTCGCCGCCGGACAGTGCACCAAGGTCGATCCGGCCGTCTCGCCCGCCGTGGCCGGCCTGCTCGGCTGCGGTGTGATGGCCGGTATCGGCGCCGCGATCAACACGGGCGGCGTCGGGCGCGGCGACACGGTCGCCGTCATCGGCTGCGGCGGCGTCGGCGGCGCGGCCGTCGCCGGGGCGAACCTCGCCGGCGCGGCGAAGATCATCGCCGTCGACATCGACGAGCGGAAGCTGGAGACGGCGCGCACCCTGGGCGCCACCCACACCGTCAACTCCAAGGAGACGGACCCGATCGAGGCCGTCCGCGAGCTGACCGGCGGCTTCGGCGCCGACGTCGTCATCGAGGCCGTCGGCCGCCCGGAGACCTACCGGCAGGCCTTCTACGCCCGCGACCTCGCCGGCACGGTCGTCCTGGTCGGCGTGCCCACCCCCGAGATGAAGCTCGAACTCCCGCTCCTCGACGTCTTCGGCCGCGGCGGTGCCCTGAAGTCCTCCTGGTACGGCGACTGCCTGCCGTCCCGCGACTTCCCCATGCTGATCGACCTGCACCTGCAAGGACGCCTGGACCTGGGGGCGTTCGTGACCGAGACCATCGCGCTCGACGAGGTGGAGAAGGCGTTCGAGCGGATGCACCAGGGCGACGTCCTGCGTTCGGTGGTGGTGCTCTGATGACCACGCGCATCGAACGCCTCGTCACCTCCGGGCGGTTCACGCTCGACGGCGGCAGCTGGGAGGTCGACAACAACGTGTGGATCGTCGGCGACGAGCGCGAGGTCATCGTCATCGACGCCGCGCACGACGCGCAGGCCATCGTCGAGGCCGTCGACGACCGCCGGCTCACCGCGATCGTGTGCACCCACGCCCACAACGACCACATCGACGCCGCGCCCGCCCTCGCGGACCTCACCGGCGCCACGATCTGGCTGCACCCCGCCGACCTGCCGTTGTGGAAGATGACCCACCCGGACCGGGAGCCCGACGCCCATCTGGCCGACGGCCAGGTCATCGAGGCGCCCGGCCTCGACCTGACCGTGCTGCACACGCCCGGTCACTCGCCCGGCGCGGTCTGCCTGCACGACCCGGGCCTCGGCGCCGTCTTCACCGGCGACACCCTCTTCAAGGGCGGCCCCGGTGCCACCGGCCGCTCCTACTCCCACTTCCCGACGATCATCGACTCCATCCGCGACCGCCTGCTCACCCTCCCGCCCGAGACGAAGGTGCTCACCGGCCACGGCGACCCGACCACGATCGGCGACGAGGCACCCCACCTTCAGGAGTGGATCACTCGCGGCCACTGAGCCGGAACAGCCGGAAGAGCCGGAAGGGGGCGGGAGAGCCGGAAGGGTCGGCGGAGACCCGGGCGTCGGACCCCGCCGGTAAAGGTGACAGAAGATGTCCGGCTTTCCCGTCACTGTGGACGGCGACAGCAGTCGCAGCAGTACGGGAGGTCGGACATGTCAGGGCCGCTGGAGGGCAGGATCGCGCTGGTCGCCGGGGCGACGCGCGGAGCGGGACGCGGGATCGCGGTGGAGCTCGGCGCGGCCGGCGCCACCGTCTACGTCACCGGGCGCAGCACCCGCGCCCGCCGCTCGGAATACGACCGCCCAGAGACCGTCGAGGACACCGCCGACCTCGTCACCGCGGCCGGCGGCCAGGGCGTCGCCGTACCCGTGGACCACCTCCGGGCGTCCGAGGTACGGGCCCTCGTGGACCGTATCGCGGACGAACAGGGCCGCCTGGACGTCCTGGTCAACGACATCTGGGGCGGCGAGAAGCTCTTCCAGTGGGACACCCCCGTCTGGGAGCACGACCTGGACAACGGGCTCCGGCTGCTCCGGCTCGCGGTCGAGACCCACGCGATCACCAGCCACCACGCCCTGCCGCTGCTCCTGCGACACCCCGGCGGCCTGGTCGTCGAGGTCACCGACGGAACCGCCGACTACAACCGCGACACCTACCGGGTGAACCTCTTCTACGACCTCGCCAAGGCCTCCGTCCTGCGCATGGCCTTCGCCCTCGGCCACGAACTCGGCCCGCGCGGCGCCACCGCCGTAGCTCTCACCCCCGGCTGGCTGCGCTCGGAGCTCATGCTCGACGCCTACGGGGTGCGCGAGGACAACTGGCACGACGCGCTCGCCCGCGAACCGCACTTCGCCATCTCCGAGACCCCGCACTACGTCGGCCGCGCCGTCGCCGCCCTGGCCGCCGACCCGGACGTGGCCCGCTTCAACGGCCGTTCCCTGTCCAGCGGCCAACTGGCCCAGGTGTACGGCTTCACGGACCTGGACGGCAGCCGCCCGGACGCCTGGCGCTACCTGGTCGAGGTGCAGGACGCGGGCAAACCGGCGGACGTCACCGGCTACCGCTGACTCACGCCGACGGCAGCGGCCAGCGCGCCGAGTGCCCGGGAGGCAGCGCCAGGTCCTCGCGTACGGCCGCGTAATAGCCCTCGCGTCCGGCGCGCTGGCGCTCCAGCAGGGCCTGCCAGGCCTGCGGATCCCGCCGCCCGTCGCGCAGGAACCGTTCCATGTCCATCAGCGTCACGACCCACACCCGCGCCTTCTCCACCACCCGCGGGCTGCCGAGCAGCAGCAGCGCCTCCCCGGAGGGATCCCGGGCGACGGTGGCCTCGGCCAGCAGCGGCTCCGCCTGCTCGGGCGTGAGCGGGTGCGGGTGCGGATCGTTGCCGAGGTGCGCGGCGACCCGGTAGGCCAGCGTGACCGACTTCTTCAGCGTCCGCGCGTAGTCCGCGTACACCGTGAGCCGCCGCTCCTCCCAGCGCGCCATCCGCTCCCGCCGGTCCCTGGCCTGATCACTGCGCAGGACCGCCAGATACGACCCGAGCGCGCCGATCACGACACCGATGAGGGCGGGCAGTTGCTGTATGAACGCGGACATGACCGCACGCTATCGGCCCTGTTGACGGTCACAAAGCCGCCGACGCCGCCGCGAGCGCGTAGAGGACCCGCCGCGTGTCGGCCTCGGTGGTACGCCAGTTGCTGAAGGCCGCCCGCAGCGCGGGCACGCCGTCGTACACCGTCGGCGTCAGGAAGGCCTCGCCGGAGGCGGCGACGGCCCCGGCCACGGCGTCCACCCGTTCCCGCGTGGGCTCCTCGGCGAGCGTGAAACAGACGACGTTGAGGCGGACCGGGGCCAGCAGCCGCAGGGCCGGCAGGGCGGCGATGCCCTCGCCGAGGCCCCGGGCCAGGGCGACATCGCGCTCGACGATCTCGCGATGCCCGTCCCGGCCGTACGCGACGAGGGAGAACCAGGCCGGCAGGGCGCGCAGCCGACGGGAGTTCTCCGGGGTCAGGTGCAGGAAGTCGGGTTCCCCGCCGGGCAGGCCGAGGTACGGCGACGCGTTGTGGAACACCGCGACCTGCAGGTCTTGGCGCCGGGTGAACTGGACGGCCGCGTCGTAGGGCACGTTGAGCCACTTGTGCAGGTCGACGCAGATCGAGTCGGCCAGATCGAGCCCCGCCACCAGGTGCGCGTGCGCGGGGGAGAGGGCGGCGAAGGCGCCGAACGCGGCGTCCACGTGCAGCCAGAAGTCGTACCGCTCCTTCAGCGCCGCGATCGCCCGCAGATCGTCGAAGTCGACGGTGTTCACCGTGCCCGCGTTCGCCACGACGATCGCTGGCCGGCCGTCCAGCCCGGCCAGCGCAGCGTCCAGCGCGGCCACGTCGACGGCCTCGCGGTTGCCCGGCAGCAGCGGCACCCGGCGCAGCCGGTCCCGGCCGATGCCGAGCACGGACAGGGCCTTGGGCACGCTGGAGTGCGGGCTGCCGGACAGCACGTCGACGGGCCCGAGCGCGGCGGCGCCCGCCCGCGAGACGTCCACGCCCAGCCGCTCGCCCAGCCACTCACGAGCGATGGCGAGCCCCACGGTGTTGGAGACGGTCGCCCCGGTGACGAACGCCCCGCTGTGCTCGGCGCCCAGCCCGAACAGCTCGCGCAGCCAGGCCAGCGTCTCCCGTTCCAGCGCCGCCGCCGAGGAGCCCGCGGCGCCGGACAGGTTCTGGTCGTACGCGGACGTCAGCCAGTCCCCGGTGATCGACGCCGGTGTGGCTCCGCCGGTGACGAAGCCGAGGTAGCGCGGACCGGCCGAGCCGGAGAACCCCGGCGCCCACCGCTGCGCGAACCGCGTGAGGGCAGCGTCGGCGCCCGCGCCCTCCACCGGGAGGGGAGCGCGGCCGGGATCCCCGCCGGGCCGGGCGACCGGGCGGGCGGCCAGGCCGGTCAGCTCACCGGCGGCGAAGTCACGGGCGGACTGCAGGAGTTCGGGAAGCCGGGCGAGATCGTCGGCGAGTGTGCGGTGCATGAGCCGCAGCGTACGGCGGCGGGACCGTGGAACGCCTGGTCCACTTGAGGGAAACTGGACCAATGGAAACCGGATTCGTCGCCGCGCTCGGCGACTGGCGCACCCAGGAGGGCCCGCTGGCCCGGTCCCTGGCCGCGGCCGTCCGGGAGGCGGTGGTCGACGGCCGGCTCCCGGCCGGCACCGGGCTGCCGTCCGAACGGGAACTCGCCCGCGCCCTGCGGATCAGCCGCGGGACCGTGGTGACCGCGCTGGCCCTGCTGCGCGACGACGGCTGGCTGCACACCCGGCACGGCAGCGGCAGCGTCGTGCGCCTGCCCGCCCGCCTCACCGAACGCACCACCCCCTGGTCCCTGGACCGCGGCGGGGCGGGCGACGCCGACCTCGACCTGACCCTCGCCGTCACGGCCGCGCCGCACGAGGCCTACCTCGCCGCCCTGGCCCGCGCCGCCGAACGCAGCGCGCCCCTGCTCGTCGACTCCGGTGTCGCCACGGCGGGACTGCCCCGCCTGCGCGAACTCCTCGCCGACCGCTGCACCCGGGAGGGCCTCGCGACCCGCCCCGAGCAGATCCTCGTCACCTCCGGCGCACAGGCCGCGCTCACCCTGCTCCTGGACCACCTGCACACCGACCGCCGGGCACCGGTCGCGGTGGAGAGCCCGACCTACCCCGGCGCCCTCGCCCTCCTGCACGCCCGCCGGGCCCGGCTGCTGTCCGTACCCGTCACCACGCGCACCGGCTGGGACATCGAGCGCTTCGAGGCGGCCGTACGCCGCCGACGTCCCCAACTCGCCTATCTCATCCCGGACTTCCACAACCCGACGGGCGCGCACATGGACGCGGCCGCGCGTCGGCGGACCGCCGAACTCGCCGACCGGCACGGGGTGACGCTCCTCGTCGACGAGACGATGCGCGACCTCGACCTCAGGCCCCACCCCGGCGCCGAACCCCCGCTGTCCGGCCCGCGGGTGATCCGGATCGGCTCGGCGAGCAAGACCCTGTGGAGCGGGCTGAGGGTCGGCTGGATCCGGGCGAGCGAGGATCTCGTACGACAGTTGCGGCGCAACCCCCTGCAAGGGCAGCTCTCCCCGCCGCCGTTGGAGCAGCTGATCGCGGCCGAGCTGTACGGCGACGCCCTTGAGGCGCTGCTCGCCGACCGCCGGGAGCGGCTGCGCGTCCAGCGCGACCACCTGGCCGCGCTGCTCGCCGGGACCGGGTGGACGTACACCGTCCCGGACGGGGGCCTGTCGCTCTGGGTGCGCCTCGGCGACCGCACGACGGCCACCGGGCTCGCGGCCGAGGCCGCCCGACGCGGCCTCGCGGTGACCCCGGGCCCGCTCTTCGCCGCCGACCGCACGACCCTGACCCACCACCTGCGCCTGCCGTTCACCGCGACACCGGAGGTGCTCACCAGGGCGGTGGATATCCTGCGCGAGTCCGGAAGTTAACCGTTTCGTCACAGCCTCGACCGCACCTACAACCGACTCCCTCACGGACCTGTCTAGTTGTCGCAGACCGTCAGAACCGCGAGAGGGAGACACCCGCGATGGGGGACATACGCAGACGAGGCGCGATCGCGCTCGGCATCACGGGCCTGGTGGCACCGCTCGGGCTCGCGCTCACCGCCACCCCGGCCCAGGCCGCGAGTTGCACCACACAGGCCGGGCCGTACCAGAAGCAGGTCGAGAAGTTCCTCGGCCGCCCGGTCGACGGCAGGCAGTCCAGCGCCGACTGCAGGGCCATCCAGGCCTTCCAGAACAAGCACGGCATCACGCCGGCCATCGGCTACGCGGGACCCGTCACCTGGGGCGTGATGGATCTCATGAACAAGCAGAAGGCCGTCGGGAACAACCCGAACAAGGCCGGCAAGTGCCCGGTGAACAAGGGCCGGATCGCCTGTGTGAACCTCACCCTCCAGCTGAGCTGGATCCAGGACGGCGACAGGCTCGTCTACGGGCCGGTGCCGGTCCGCACGGGCCGCAACGGGTTCGAGACCCGCACCGGCCTGAAGAAGATCTACTGGCGCGACATCGACCACGTGTCGAACGTGTATCACGTGCCCATGCCCTACAGCCAGTTCTTCGACGGCGGCCAGGCCTTCCACTCGGTCAACCTCAGCATGTGGAACCCGCCGGGCTCGCACGGCTGCGTCAACATGACGACCAAGGACGCCAAGAAGTACTGGTCGCTCCTGAAGACCGGCGACGACGTCTTCGTGTACGGCCGCAAGCCGGGTACCTGAGCCGCGAACTCCCCTGCCCTCCGCGCCCTATTGACGTGATGAGCAACACGGTCCGAGATGTCCGTATCGCTCCTACTTACTCACGTCGTCTTCACGACGATCGGCATATGCTTCACAGCATGTCCACCACTGTTGAAGCCGTACCCGAGCGATCGGCCGCGGAGGTCAACGACGAGATCCGGGCCCTGTGGCTCCGGTCGGGCGGGACACTGAGCGTCGAGCAGCGCGAGGAGTACCAGCGGCTCGTCCTGGAGTGGGCCGCAGCGGCCCCGCAGTCCTCGAAGGCGGCCTGAGCGCCGCCTTCTCCCCGGGCGCTCAACGCTCCGCGAGCGTCCCGGGCAGCGGCTGCTCGAACCAGACCACCTTGCCGGTGCTCAGCCGCGTCGCTCCCCAGCGGAGCGTGAGCGTGTCGACCAGGAACAGTCCCCGGCCGCCCTCGTCGCTCGGCCGCGCGTGCCGCATCCTCGGCACCATCGGCGAGTCGTCGCCCACCTCGCAGCGCAGCACGTCCGTGCGCACGAGCCGCAGCGTGATCGGCCGGGTCGCGAACCGTACGGCGTTCGCCACCACCTCGCCCACCAGCAGCTCCGTCGTCTCCAGCAGCTCGTCCAGCGCCCAGCGCCGCAGGGTCCTGCGGGTCAGCCGACGGGCCTGCCCGGCGGTCTGCGGATGCGGGGCCAGGTACCAGTAGGCGACCGTCTCCGGCTCGATGCCCACGAGCCGGGCCGCGAGCAGCGCGATGTCGTCCTCCCGGTGTCCCGATCCGCGGTCGCCGAGCGCCGTGTCGCACAGCGCCTCCAGCGGGGGTGGGCCGGAGCCGCTCATCGCGGTGTGCAGCCGGGCTCGCAGATCCTCCACCCCCGTCAGCACGTCCGCACCCCGGGACTCGACGAGACCGTCGGTGTACAGCAGCAGGGTCGCTCCGGCGGGCGCGGGCAGCTCGGTGGACTCGAAATCGCCGCCGCCGACGCCGATCGGGACCCCGGGCGGGATCCGCAGGATCTCCGCGTCGCCGTCCGGGTGCAGGAGCAGCGGGGGCGGGTGGCCGGCGTTGGCCACCAGGAGCCGGTGCAGGACCGGGTCGTACAGGGCGTACAGACAGGTCGCCAGGTGCCGGCCGCCGAGCCGTTCCGCCTGCTCGTCGAGGTGGTGCAGGACCTCGTCCGGGGGCAGGTCGAGCGCGGCGAGGGTCTCCACGATGGTGCGCAGCTGGCCCATGATCGCGGCCGAGGTCACGGAGTGGCCCATCACGTCGCCGATGACCAGCGCCACACGGTTGCCGGCCAGCTGGATCGCGTCGTACCAGTCACCGCCGACCCGGGCGGTCCGCGAGGCGGCCAGATAGCGGTTGGCCAGCCGCACCCCGGTCGGCTCGGGCAGCGCCGCCGGGAGCATCGTGCGCTGCAGGGCGTCCGCGACGGAGGCCTCGCGTCCGTACAGCAGCGCCTTGTCCATGCCCAGGGCGGTGTGCGTGGCGAGCTGGGAGGCGACGAGCAGGTCGTCGCCGGTGAACGGCGGCCGGTCGGGGCCGCGGATCAGGACGGCACTGCCCATGACCTGGCGGCGGCCGACCAGCGGGACGACGATCAGCCGTTGTCCGGGCGGCACCGTGCCGACGGCACCCGCCGCCCCCAGCAGCTGGGCCACCGCGGCCCCGGCCCCGGGTGCGCCGCCGAACACCGGCCGCCCGTCCCGCAGCAACTCGGCGAGCGGCCCGGCGAGGGCCGGCCGCGCGCCCGAGGCGGCCGGTGGTCCGGGAGCGCCGTCGGCCGGGCGCCCGGGTGGGGGCGGGTCCGTGTCGTGCGGGCGCAGGACGACCGGGCCGGGCGGGAGCTCGTCGCCCACCGGCAGGGGGTCGCAGAGGTGGACGACGATCCGGTCGGCGAAGTCCGGCACGGCCGCCCGGCGCAGCTCCCGCAGTGTCTCGTCGAGGCCCATGCCGCGGCCGATGCGCCGTGTGGCCGCGTCGAGGTAGCGGAGCCGGTCGGTCTGCGGCCCGGGGGCGTCCCGCGGCCCGTCGCTCCACGGATGCCCGACGGGTCCGTCAGGGGCTCCGAGGTGCCGTGTCACGTGTCGCGCCTCCGTCTGCAGCGCAGGAAGATCTGCTCCTCCGGCTGCACGTCCAGGCTCGCCGGCGCGTAGGTGTACGAGGACTCGTCGACGATCTCGAAGCCGCCCGCCTCGACCACCGCGCACAGGTCCTCGCGCAGATAGCCGGAGACCCGGATGGTGCTGCCGATGAACGGGATCCCGAAGTCGTCCACGTCGGCCTCCACCATCGACAGCGCGAAGAGGCCACCGGGCGTCAGCAGGTGCGCGATGGTGTCCAGGGCCAGGGGGATCTCCGCGCGCGGCAGCATGAGCAGGGAG
This sequence comes from Streptomyces sp. NPDC054794, assembly GCF_053611585.1. Lineage (NCBI taxonomy): Bacteria > Bacillati > Actinomycetota > Actinomycetes > Kitasatosporales > Streptomycetaceae > Streptomyces > Streptomyces sp. NPDC054794. The sequence continues at coordinate 395,147 of NZ_JBSHAQ010000001.1, forward strand.
AAGAACGCCGTGACCGCGTCGAAGCGGCCGAGGTCGCGGGGGCCGCCCGGACGCAGGTCGGCGATGTCCATCTGGTGGAACTCGGCCCCGGGGACGTTCTCCCGGGCCAGCGCCAGCATCCCGCCCGACAGATCGACGCCGACGACCTGGAAGCCCGCCTGCGCCAGCTGGCGCGAGGTCGGCAGCCCGGTGCCGCAGCCCAGGTCGAGCACGCGGGATCCGGCCGGCAGCGACTTCACGAGCCACTCGGTGGCGGCGATCTGCCCGTCCTTGTGCGGGAAGGCCTCGTCGTACCGGTCGCCGATGACGTCGAACGCCTCGGCCTGACCGGTGCGGTCGATCCGTATGTCCCCGTAACCTTGCCTGCCGTTCGGGCTGTTCACGAATAATCTCCCCTTTGGAGACCTCATGGTGCGATTTTTTCACAAGTCGCAGGGCCGTGGAACGCCCGCCAGGGCCGAAGCGCCAGGTGCCTGATCGATCACCAAGGGTAGTGCGCGCCGGGTGTGGATCAACCCCAGGTGGCCGAGTAGTACCGCTGGTACGCCCGGCGGTCCTGCTCCGAGCGGATGTAGCGCGTGGCGACCAGCGCGATCAGACTGCCCGCGATCAGCAGCAGTCCGGGCCCGACGTTCCGCGTGTCGGTGATCCGGGACAGCAACGTCTCGCCGTCCGACGTGCTGGTGACCGGGGCCGAGGAGCCGGGGGAGGCCGCGCTGGGCGCGACGGCGCCCTTGGTGGGCGCGGCGGACGGCGCGGGAGCGGCGGCGCCGTTCTGGCCCTGGGCGCCGTTCTGCGCCGAGACGATCAGCCGGACGCCGAGCGCGGTCATCGCCTTGGTCACCGGCTGGAAGAACGTCGTACCGCCCGTGGTGCAGTCACCGCTGCCGCCCGAGGTCACGCCCAGCGCGACGCCCTCGGAGAAGAGCGGCCCCCCGCTGTCACCGGGTTCGGCGCACACGTTGGTCTGGATGAGCCCGGTGACGGTGCCCTCCGGGTAGTTCACGGTCGCGTTGAGCCCGGTCACCTGGCCGTCGTGCAGCCCGCTGGTGCTGCCGCTGCGGAACACCCGCTGCCCGACCGTCGGATCGGCGGCCCCGGTGATGCGTACGCCGTTGCCCTTGCCGATGGCGACCACGTCGGCCCCGTCGCCGGCCTTCCCGGAGTTGTACTGGATGAGCGAGAAGTCGGCGCCGGGGAAGTTGGTGTTGACCGTCGTGCCGAGCTGCTGGTTGCCCTGGTTGTCGGCGAACCAGATGGAGCCGGCGGGCCCGCAGTGACCGGCAGTGAGGATGAAGTCGCCCTGCCCGTTGGTGACGTTGAAGCCGGCCGAGCAGCGCCCGCCGGTCGAAAGGATCGGCTGGGCGCCGTTCAGCCGTGTGGTGAACCTGCCCTGGGTGCGCTCCATGTGCACGAAGGTGCCGATGCCGCTCGCGGTCCGGGACATCCGCGACCAGTCGTCGGCCGAGACCGTCTTGTCGGCCTGCACCACGACCTGGTTGGTGCGGTAGTCCACCGCCCAGGCCGTGCCCGCCACCCGGGGCGCCGAGCGCAGCGTGGCGGTGGCCGCCTTGAGCTCGTTCATGCTGTGCGGGACGAGCTTCGGCTCCGCCCCGGCCCGTCGCACCGTCTCGGCGGCCTGCCGGTCGGTGACCGCGACGACCGGACGGCCGTCGGCCCCGATCCAGCTGCCCGCCGTACGCGCCGTACCCAGCCGCGACACCAGGGAGGTTCCGGTGCCTCCCGCCGTCGCCGCCGAACTGAAGGGGACGGCGGACGTGCCGGGAGTCTCGCTCGCCATGGCTTGGGTGACCATGACGCCTCCCAGCAGGAGTCCGCCGACCGCCGCCAGCTGTGTCACTCGCCGGACGACCCGTCGTCGTGCGTGCCTCATGCATGGCTCCCGAACCCCGAACGCGCGGCATCAACACCGCGGGGCCCTCCGGTGGTTGAGCGCCCTTTCCTCCATACGTGGCACGAGGCGACGGCGTTCACCGCCGGGCGGATCTTCTCGGGTCCCCTCAGGACTTGCGGGCCACCCCGCCGAACATGGCGACCTCCTCCGGCAGCGCGGCGTCGGCGTCCTCGGGCCGCCAGCGCGAGCAGGACAGCACGCCGGGCTCCAGCAGGTCGAGGCCGTCGAAGAACCGGGCGACGTCCTCGGGGGTGCGCTGGGTGAGCTTGGGCGTGCCGTGCTCGTTCCAGAACTTGACCGCCTCGTCCACGTCCGGCATCGACGGGCTGGTGATGGTGTGCGACAGCACCAGGTGGCTGCCCGACGGCAGCCGGTCCACCAGCCGCCGCACCAGACCGTACGGGTCCTCGTCATTGCCGATGAAGATGACGACGCCGAGCAGTATCAGGGCCACCGGTTGGCTGAAGTCCAGGGACTTCGAGGCGTGCTCGATGATCGCGTCGACGTTGCGGAGGTCCTCGTCGAGGTAGTCGGTACTGCCCTCGGGGGTGCTGGTGAGCAGGGCGCGGGCGTGCGCGAGGACGAGCGGGTCGTTGTCGACGTACACGATCCGGGAGTCCGGCGCGACGCGCTGGGCGACCTCGTGGGTGTTGTCGGCGGTGGGCAGACCGGTGCCGATGTCCAGGAACTGGCGGATGCCGAGGTCGCCGGCCAGGTGCCGCACGGCCCGGCCCAGGAACAGCCGGTCCGCGCGCGCGTACTCGCCGATGCCCGGGTGCAGTTGCCGGATCTGGTCGCCGGCCGCGCGGTCGACCTCGTAGTTGTCCTTGCCGCCGAGCCAGTAGTTCCAGATACGGGCCGTGTGCGGCTGGCTGGTGTTGATGCGGGCGCGCAGCGACGCGGCGACGTCGTTGGTGGCTGCCGGGTTGTCGGTCACGGGTCGGCTCCTGGTGCCTGGGGGAGGTGCGGGGTCAACAGGCAATTTAGACGCCCGAGTTGATCTCCGCCGCCGGACCGGGGATTTCCGTCAGCCGGGCGAGCCGGGACCAGCTGTCCGCGTCGCCCCAGACCGACTCCGCGCCCACGTAGGGACGCAGCAGCGCGGTGAGCGCCGGGTCCCCGTGGCCGCCCAGTTCGTCGGAGGCGATCTTGCGGGCGATGCCGGCCAGGAAGTCGGCGATCTGCACCCGGGCGTCCAGCCGGGAGTGCACCAGCCGCAGCCCGCCGAGGGCGACGCCCTCGCGCCGCGCCCGCTCCTCGATCCAGGCGATCCGCTCCGGGGTCAGCATGTTCTGCCGGTCGTGCACCAGCGAGACCCGGTCGCCTTCGGCGCTCCAGTGGGCGGCCGTGCGCACGATGGCCGGGAAGAGGGGATTGAGCACGGGAATCAGGGTCGGCCCGTCCGCCAGCCGGGCCCGGTAGGAGTCCGCGCGCGGCCGGGCCGCGGCCAGCCGTCGCACGGTGGCCGCCGCCGGCGCGGCGGAACGCGTCCCGCACAGGACGTCCACGGCCCGGAAGAACGCGTCCACGGGCGGCTCGCCGTCCTCGCGCACGCGCAGCAGCCGGTTGGCGACCGCCAGGAACTCCCGCCACCGCGGCTCCCCGAAGGTCCCCGGCCCGTCCCGGAACAGGGTCACGGCGTCCGCCGGGTCGCCGAGCAGCACGCCGACGGCCCGGTCCACCACGAAGAACGCCTTCTCGGTCAGGTGCACATGGGCGCGCCCGTGGATCGGCCCGGCCGGGTCCAGCAGCCACTCCAGCACCGCCCGGTGCTTCTCCCGCAGCAGATGGTTGGCCTTGTACTCCTCGGCGGGCGAGCGGATCCGGTCCCGTATCTCCTGTACGCACGCGGTCGCGACGTCCGGCGGCAGCCGCACGCTCGCGTGCGCGAACACGTCGGTGTTCCCGCCCATGAGGTTCTCGCCGTCCGACCCCGACTCGTCACAGGCGACCTCCAGCCGACGGTCCTCCGCCCCCGGCCCCGCCGCCCGCACCCCGTCCGCCCGATTCCGGCTCACTCCGCAGCCCCCTATCTTGAGCCTCATGACCAGCATCCCGCACGAGACGACCGGTGAACCGAATCCCCTCCGCGTTCTCACCCTCGACCGGCTGCGACGTCGTACGAGCATGAAATGGCGCACCTACCCCGATGACGTGCTCCCCCTGTGGGTCGCCGAGATGGACGTGCCGCTCGCCCCCGCCGTGATCCGCGCGCTCACGGACGCGCTCGACCTCGGGGACACCGGCTACCCGGCCGGCACCGGCTACGCCGAGGCGCTGGCCGCGTTCGCCGCCAAGCGATGGAACTGGGACGGGATCACCGTGGAGCGCACGGCGATCGTGCCCGACGTGATGCTGGGCGTCGTCGAGATGCTCAGGCTGGTCACCGGGCCGGGCGACCCGGTGGTCGTCAACTCGCCGGTGTATCCGCCGTTCTACCAGTTCATCGCGCACATGGACCGGCGGGTGGTCCAGGCGCCGCTCGGCGCGGACCTGCGCCTGGACCTCGGCGTGCTGGACGCCGCGTTCCGGGGCGCCGTCGCCGGCGGCGGGCGGGCCGCGTACCTGCTGTGCAGCCCGCACAACCCCACCGGAACGCTGCACACCGCCGAGGAACTGGCCGCCGTCGCCGCCGTCGCCGGACGGTACGGCGTGCGGGTCGTGGCCGACGAGATCCACGCCCCGGTGGTCGCCGCAGGTGTCTGTTTCGTGCCGTACCTGAGCGTGCCCGGCGCCCAGAGCGGCCTGTCGCTGATGTCGGCGTCCAAGGCCTGGAACCTGGCCGGGCTGAAGGCCGCTCTCGCCCTCGCCGGACCCGACGCCGCCGCCGATCTCGCCCGCCTGCCCGAGGAGGTCAGCCACGGCCCGAGCCACCTCGGCGTCATCGCCCACACCGCCGCGCTGACCGACGCCGGCGGCTGGCTGGACGCCCTGCTGGCCGGCCTCGACGACAACCGGCGGCTGCTCGCCCACCTGCTGTCCACCCAGCTGCCCGCCGTCCGTCACCGGCCGGCCGAGGCCACCTACCTCGAATGGCTCGACTGCCGCGACCTCGGTCTCGGGGACGACCCGGCCGAGGTCTTCCTCAAGCGCGGCCGGGTCGCGCTCAGCTCAGGGATCCGGTTCGGCACCGGCGGCGCGGGACACGTACGCCTGAATCTGGCGACGTCCCCGGAGGTGCTCACGGAGGGAGTACGGCGGATGGCCGCGGCCCTCCGCTGAACCGCCCTGTCATGGACACGGGGGCCGGCTGTCATCATGGGCCCATGCGCGTACTGATGCCGGTCCCCGACCGCGACTTCGACGTGACCGAGGTGGCCGTGCCCTGGCGGCTGCTCACCGAGGCCGGGCACGAGGTGGTCTTCGCCACCGAACGTGCCGGAACCCGGCCCGCGGCCGACCCACGGCTGCTCACCGGTGTGCTCTTCGGGCAGCTGGGCGCGGCGGACGAACCCAAACGGTGGTACGAACAGCTCACCGCGGCACCGGAGTTCACCGCCACGACCGCCTGGGCCGACCTCGCCGTGGAGGACTTCGACGGTCTGCTGCTGCCGGGCGGACACGCGCCCGGCATGCGCCAGTACCTGGGCTCCGGGGAACTGCGCCGCCAGGTCGCCCGGTTCTGGGCGCTCGGCCGGCCGGTCGGCGCGATCTGCCACGGCGTGCTGGTCCTGGCCCGCACGGCGGACCCGGGGACCGGCCGCAGCGTCCTGGCCGGGCGCCGTACGACCTGTCTGCCCAAGTACATGGAGCGCACCGCCTACCTGAGCACGGGCTGGCGCCTCGGCCGCTACTACCGCACCTATCCGGCCTACGTCGAGGACGAGGTGCGGTCCGCCCTCGACCGGCCGGACGCGCAGTTCGCGCGCGGGCCGAGGGAACTCACGCGGCGCGGCACGGCCACCGACGACACGTACGCCTTCGTCGTCGAGGACGGCGGCTATCTGTCGGCGCGCTGGCCCGGGGACGCGTATCTCTTCGCCCGCCGCTTCCTGGACCTGCTCGGACAGCGGGCGGCCTCCTAGACTGCCGCGCATGGACGACATGCCGCTGGACCGGCTCGGAGCCGGCAAGTACCTGCTGGTCACCAGCTTCCGCAAGGACGGAACTCCCGTCCCCACCCCGGTCTGGGTGGTGCGGGACGGGGACACCCTCGGTGTCTGGACGACCGCCGACTCCTGGAAGGTCAAGCGGATCCGCCGCCGCGCCGACGTCCTGGTCGGCCCCTGCGACCTGCGGGGCAATCCGACGGGCGAGTCCTGCCCGGCCACCGCCGAGCTCGTGGACGCGGCCACCACCGCCCGCTACCGCGACCTCATCGCCCGCAAGTACGGCATCGTGGGCCGCCTCACTCTGTGGGGCAGCCGGCTGCGGCGCGGGCTGGAGGGCACCGTCGGCATCCGGGTGACACTGAAGCCCTGAGGGAGCCGTGGCTCCCTCAGGGCTTCGTCTTCACGACCTCAGTGCTCCGTCGCTACGACGCGTTCAGCACGGTGCCGTTCAGCTCCAGGCCGCCGGGCTGCGGTTCGCCCGCGTCGTCGAGCTGCCGGAAGCGCACGGACTCCGTCGGCTCGTCGACCCGGTCCGTGACGGTCGGCACGGTGACGTCGGCGCTGGTCCTGCCCGCCGGGACGTTCACCCACAGCCAGAGGCCGTCGACCTTGGACAGGGGCCGCTCGGGGTTCGGCGACGCGCCCGTGATGTCCCGCAGCCAGGCCGGGTCGACGTCCTTCGTGGACAGTTCCGGACCGGTGGGGGCAGCGACGGCGAAGGACGTGCTGAGGTCGACGTCGGCGCTCTCGGACAGGGACACCCGCCACTTCAGGGGCTTCCCCTCGGTCACCCGGTCGGCCAGCGGGGTCACGCTCACCTTGGGCGCCGGGTCGTCGTTGCGCACGTAGATCCCGCCGCGGTAGGAGCCGACGACGGCACCCTTCACCGCCTTGACCAGGATGTCGTACTGCTGGTCGGAGCCGTAGCGGGTGTCGCCCTTCACCTTGACCGGCACGTCGATGTCGTGGCCGCCGGGCCGCACCGTCACCAGCCGGTCCTTCGTCCGCCCGGTGACCGGGTCGATGACGTACACGCGGACCTGTCCGCTGCCGTGGCCGGACACCTGGACGGGCACGTGGTACGTGCGCACGCCCGAGTTGCCCTCGTCGACCTTGGTCCGGCCGACGTCGACGCGCGGCAGCGCGGCCTCGTGCACCGCCGGGGTGCCGGGGCGCCAGCCCCAGGCGTCCATGAGCCAGGCCTGCCCCTTGCGGGAACGCGGCGTCAGCTCCAGGGACTTGACGTGACGCAGGTCGAAGCCGGCCCGGGTGGCCGCCGTGAGCGGCACCCGCACCTCGCGCGCCCAGTAGGCCGCGTTGCGGTCGCTGCCCGGGAGCCCGTCGACGCGGACCCGGCCGAGGGAGGCCCGGTGGCCGGCGGCGTCGGTGACGGACACGTCCAGCTGCGTGCCGGACGAGTTGGGCGGAACGAACACGCGCAGCGCCAGCTTCTCGGCACCGGCCAGGGAGACCGGTCCGGCCGACTTCATCCGCATCGCCGTGCCGGGGGAGGTCCAGCGCAGCGCGACCGCGTGCCGGCCGGCCTCACGATCGGTCTCCCACATCGCGAAGTGCGGCGAGGAACCCTTGGCGCCCCGGCCCAGGCAGGCCACGGACGGGCTCGGGTCGACCGCCGAGCACAGCCGGCCGCCGGTCACGGTCACCTTGCCGTCCGGCAGGAACCCGGCACCGCGCTTCGCGCCCACGGCGTGGCTGAGCACGCGCGCGGGGTCCGCCGAGGGGGCCCGCCGTGCCGAACCGTCGAGCAACGGACGCACCCGGTCGTCACCGGCGACGAACAGCCGGGCGGCGGCCGCGATGTAGGTGGACCCCGCCTTGTGCTGCTGGTCGGCGGTCAGCCGAACGGCGGTGCCCTTCGAGCACACCGGGTCCGGGTGCTGCGGGTCGTTCCAGAAGTCGTCGTCCGCGGGGGCCTGCGCCTGCCCCGGAGTCCACTCGGTGTTGAAGAAGTTGTGGTTGGCGCCGACGACGTAGACGGCGCTGTGCAGGGCGGTACCCCGGCTCACGCCGCGCGTACCGTCGACGTACACCTCGCCCTGGAGGTCGGAGACGTCGCCGTCGCAGCCCGGCAGGATCGTCGTCGACGGCACGTCGGGCACCGGGTTCTGACCGAAGACGGTGGGGCCGATGAGGACGGTGCCCTTGATGTGCCAGCGCACGGGGCCGTGGTAGCCGTCCTGGTCGGCGGGCGGCGGGTACAGGCTGTCGAGCGCGGCCCGGTTCACGCCCTCGCCGCCGCGGGAGTGCCCGATCAGCATGACGCGGGACAGGTCGGCGGGCGGCGCGTCGCGCACGACGGCCGGTGCCGTGGCGGGGTGGGCGGCCCAGTCGGCCCACTGGGCCAGGTGCAGCCGCACCAGCGACGAGCGGGCCTGCGCGCCGCCGTCCTCGGCGGCGAAGTCCTGGCCGTTGATGCCGTTGGCCGAGATCGACACCGTCATGTAGCCCTGGGAGGCCAGGAGTTTCTGGTCGCGCAGATAGCCGCGGTGGCTCGGGATCGGCTTCGTACCGGCCGGGCAGGGCCAGTCACCGTTCACGTCGCCGTGCTCGGCGTAGCAGGTGGAGTGCCGGCCGTGCAGGAACAGCGCGAGCGGCCGCTTGCCCGTGGCTCCCTTGGGCGCCACCACCACGGCGCGCATCTCGACCGGCGCGGAGAACCCGGGCAGGCGCACGGACTTGAGGTTGTACTCACCGGTCACCGTGCGGTACGAGCCCGGCTTGCCGGGGTCCACGGCATTGGCGGGGAGCGGCGCGGGCGGCCGCGCGGCGGAGCCGAGACCGCTCGCGGAGTGGTCCGTGGCGTCGCGTCCCGACGTGTCCAGCCGGTGCCCGCCGGACCAGACTTCCAGGCTCTTCAGGCTGGCCGCGATGCCGCTGCGGCTCTGCGACCGGAGGTCGCCGAGGGCGAGCCGGAACGTGTGCCCGTCCTTCCCCGGCACCGGGATCCCCAACAGGTCACCCTGGGAACGGAATTCGACGCGGGCGTCCCCCATGGGGAGGGGCGCGTCCGAGCGCCACTCAAGGCGCGGCGCGTCGGCCTTCCCGGCGATGTGCCAGCCGGGTGGCAGGTTTCCGTCCGTCGCCGCCGCGAGCGGCCTTGTCTCGGACGGTTGTTGCGCCTGCGCCAGTCCTGACGAACCTCCCGTCACCGCGAGCACCGCTGCGGCGGTGACCCATATTCGCCGGGCACGGACCACTGTTGACCCTCCTTGCACCGCGAGTGCGGACGTCCCCGGACGGCCCAGGGGTCCCCTCGCGCCCCGGAGGACGGGAAGGAGAGGGTGTGGGTTGCCTGTGAAGAAGGAAGATCGCGAAGAATGGCCAAGACCGGTGGGGCGGCCGTCGTTTCAGGACGAACGGCTAGGCCGACCGGCCCGGCACGGGGGTGGCCTGGTGGTAGTAGAGGCGCCGGCCGTCGGGCCCTTCGGCGCGCCTGCGCCAGAGCGAACCGCGACGGGCGTGGGGGCCGCCGAACGCGGTCTCGTGGGTGAGGTGCACCAGGCCGGGGGCGAGGACGGCCCCGGTGACGTCCGAGGGCTCCGACCGGGGGCCTTCCTTCCGCGACGCCCGGACGGCGGGGTCCATGAGGCGCAGCTCGCCCGCGATCGCCTCGTCGCCATCACGGCTCACGGGCGGCATTCTCCGTCAGGTCCAGGCCCGGTACGGCTCGTCGAGCAGCTGGAAGACCGGCTCGCCCCGGACGGGGTCCTTGGCCGTGGACAGCCGGACTCGGTCCCCGCTGTGGATGCCCACCGGCGGACCCATGACCCGGCCCCGTACGACGAACCCCTCGGCCATCTCGACGAGCGACACGTTGCGCGCGGCGGGCGTGTTGCGGTGCACCACCGTGGAGTGGCGGACCGTACCCACCCCCTCGCTGCGCTCCGTGCGCAGTTCGCTGCCCTGGCACACCGGGCAGAGCAGCCGGTGGTACATCGCGGTGCCGCACCAGGCGCAGCGCTGGTACAGGATGGCGTCCTTGGCGCTGTCGGGTGCGGGGGCGAGGACGCCCGTGGCGAAACCGCTCGTGGGGTGAGCGGCGCTCGCTGTGTGGTGGTACACGCTGGTCAACTCCCTGGGCTCGGCCGGTTTCCCGCGTGGCGGCGCGAGCCGTGCACGCATGTGCCCGGTTGTCGTGCCCCGGTGCACGCCGTCAGAGTATGGCACTCAGTGCCACTCGTAAAGGCACTCCGTACCCGGAATTTTTCATTCGCGGCCGAGCGTGGACTCGATCTCCTGGACCAGCCGCCACAGCGGGGCCCCGCGCCGGAAGGCGAGGACGACCACGTCCTCGGGACGCTCGGGCCGCATCCCGGCAAGCGGAGGGATGCCAGGTCGGTCCGACGGAGAGGTGACGGACCGGTCCGGCGGGCGGGTCTCGGGCCGGTCCGATGCGGGGGTGCCGGACCCGGCGGGGTCGGACGGCCGGCCGAAGACGGACTGCACATGGCCGAGCGCGTGGTCCACCTCGGTGCCGGCGTCGCCCTGGCCGTCCGAACGCAGCCAGGAGCGCAGCGCGTTGTTGTGCGCCGCGACGACCGCGGCGGCGATCACGTCGGCCCGCAGCGTCCCGTCGGGCCGGCCGGCGAAGCGCCCGCGCAGATACTCGGCGAGCGCCCGCTCGTAGCGCCACACCACCGACAGCTCGTACGCGCGCAGGCCGGGCACCTTCTTGGTGAGCCGGTAGCGCTGCACGGAGAAGGTGGGGTTCTCGGCGTACATCCGCAGCACCAGCCGGGCCGCGTCGCACACCCGCCGCACCGGCTCGTGCTCCGCGCCGCTCGCGGCCAGGAAGGCGGTCATGTCGGCGAGGCAGCGCTCGTGGTCGGGGAAGACCACGTCCTCCTTCGACGGGAAGTACCGGAAGAAGGAGCGCCGCCCGACCCCCGCGAGCGCCACGATGTCGTCGACGGTGGTCTGCTCGTAGCCGCGTTCGAGGAACAACCGGAAGGCGGCCGCGACCAGGGCGTCCCGCATGGGCGGCTTCGCGGCCGCGGCCGCGCTGGTGGAGCTCATGAACGCGAACGTAGCACCCCGGACCATACCGTGTGGCACTCAGTGCACACGCGAAAGGGAACGGAGTGCCCTCCGGCCGGCCGACGACGGGCGCGGCACTCCGACGTAACCTTTCCGCACCCGGTGGAGACGCCGGCAGCCCCGCCCATGACACCGGCCACCGCCGCCCGAGGAGAACCGCATGCCCGCCGCCCGCCCGCGCGTCCTCTACGTCACCGACCTGGCGTACCCGGCCCGTGGGCGCCGCTACTGCGACGAGGACATCTTCCTGACCTCCCGGCTGCGCGCCCACTTCGACCTGGCCCTGTGCCATCCGCTCGACGCGGCCGCGCTGATGGACGGGTTCGACACCGTCGTCGTGCGCAACAGCGGGCCGGTCCTGGCGTACCAGGAGGAGTACGACGCCTTCCGCGCCCGCGCGCTGGCCAGGGGCACGCGGGTGTACAACCCGCTCACCGGCCGGGCGGACATGGCGGGCAAGCGGTACCTCCTCGACCTGACCGCGGCGGGCTTCCCGGTCATCCCCACCGTCGACCGCCCGCAGGACCTGCCCCGCCTCCCGGAGGCCGAGCGCTATGTGGTCAAGCCCAAGCTCGGCGCCGACTCGATAGGACTGCGATTCGTCCCCGCCGAGGGGCTGGGCGACCTCATCGACGGGAGCGTCCTGGTCCAGCCGTGCGTCGACTTCGCGTACGAGGTGTCGTTCTACTTCGTCGACCACGCCTTCCAGTACGCCCTGTACGCCCCGGACCCGGAGCAGCGCTGGCGGATGGAGCCGTACGAACCCACCGCAGAGGACCTGCACTTCGCCCGCCGCTTCATCGACTGGAACGCCCTCGGCCACGGCATCCAGCGCGTCGACGCCTGCCGCGCCCCCGACGGCGCCCTGCTCCTGGTCGAGCTGGAGGACCTCAACCCCTACCTGTCCCTGGACGCCCTCCCGGAGGAGACCCGGGACGAGTTCGTCACCGCGATGACCCAGTCCCTGCACCGCTTCCTGGGCGCGGAGCCCGGCCCGGCCTGACGGTGCCGGGCCCGGTGCGACGGTCGCGCGGGCGCGGGCGCGGCGGCTGAACCGGAGGGCGGTCGGGCTCGTATCTCTCCCCGGGGATCGCGGAAGGAGAAGAGTGTGTCGACACCGTCCGACCCGGAGCAGCCGGACCACGGCCCCGTCCTCGAACCCATTCATGTCCTGCGCCCCCGCCGCTTCGACGGCCTCGCGGAGCTGATGCGGGAGATGCAGCAGGACGCGGAAGGCCATGAAGCCGTCCCCCCGGCCCGGCGGCGCGCGGGTGCCGAGGAGGAGACCCAGGAGCTTCCGTCCGTCCCCGGTGCCCCACGCGTGACGCCGGGCAGGCGCGGCCGAGCCGGCTCGCGTCCAGCCGGTTCCCGCCCCACGGGTTCCCGTCGCGCCGGCTCGGATGCCGCAGCCGACGGTCCCCTCGGCTTCGGCCCGGGGCTGCGCCGCGCCGGTGTCGCCGTTGCCGTGACCGCGGCCGCGCTGGTCGGCTTCAGCAGCGCCCTGCTGCTGCCCGGCCGCGGCGACGCCGCCACGGTCAGCCGTTCCGGTGGCGCGGCCACCACCGCCCCCGACACGACCGACCCGGCTACGACCGGACCGACCGCGACGACCGACCCCGCCGCGACCGCCTCCACCACGCCGAGCGCCTCCGCGCCCACGGCCGGCGCCGGCACCGCCGATCCGGACGGTGCCGGCACCCTCCGCGAGGGCGACACCGGCCCCGAGGTCGTCGAACTCCAGCAACGCCTGCTGCGCGTCCCGGACGTCTACCGGGACGGCCCCACCGACGGCCGCTACGACGCCACGCTCACCGAGGCCGTGGCCCGCTACCAGCTCTGGTACGGCATCAGCGGTGACGAGACCGGCGTCTACGGAGACGACACCCGCCGGAGCCTGGAGTCCCGGACGAGCGTCGGTGACGGCTGACGAGAGGGGGCGGGCACCGGCGCCGTGTGGTGAGGTGGTGCGCAGGGACGGACGGCGCGGACGGGAGCGGTGCGGGCATGGCGGTCACGGACGAGTTCACGGACCGGCTGGACCCCGAGATGTGCGTGGTGACGGCCGCGGCGCACGGCGAGCGGGCCGGCTGTCTGGTCGGGTTCGCCTCACAGTGCTCCATCCGGCCGGTGCGGTTCGTGGTCTGGCTGTCCACGGTGAACCGGACGTACCGGGTGGCCCTGGCCGCCGACCGCCTCGCCGTGCACCTGCTGACCCGCGACCAGTTCGCACTGGCCGCCCTGTTCGGCGGGGAGACCGGGGACCGCGGAGTCGACAAGTTCGCGCGGGCGCGCTGCTCCGAGCGGCCCGGCGGCGCGGTCGTGCTGGAGGACGCGGCGGCCTGGTTCGTCGGCACCGTCGCCTCCCGCGCCGACGGCGGCGACCACGTCGGTTTCGTACTGGACCCCGTGGAGTGGGGCGGGCAGGGCGAGGGCCCGCTGCTGCGGCTCGCCGACGCCCGCCGCATCGATCCTGGTCACCCCGTGGAGTGATGGATTCCGCCTGGGTTCGAACGCCCGGCAAGGTCTGGGGAAAGCAGCCGGGGAGCGCTCTCGACGCCGGTGACGATGGGCAGCTACCGTACGGCTCCCCGCCGCCCCGTTCCGAAGGCGTACCGATGAGCGGCTCCCGCATCCCCGGCCTCGTGCTGCCCGCCGTGTTCCTGCTGACCCTCGTCGTGGGCCTGTGCTGGTACTGGCGGCACCGCGACGACGACTGAACCCCCGGGGCCCGGCCCCTTCGACCGCCGCGGCTACTCCGCCGCCTCGGGCATCCGAATGTCCACCACGCACACGTCGTCCCGCCGTTCGCCCTCCAGCATGGCGGCGAGCAGCGCCTCCAGGGAGCCGGGCCCGTCGGCGTCGTGGTCGACGGCGGCCTGCGCCAGGCGGGCGAAGCCGCCGTCGAGGCCTTCGCCGGGCCGTTCGACCAGCCCGTCGGTGTACAGCAGCAGCCGGTCACCGGGTTCCAGCACGCACTCGGCCGACTCGAAGACCGGGGACGCGGTCGCGCCGAGCAGTATGCCGTCGGGGCGGTCGAGGTAGCGGACCTCGCCGCGGCGCAGGAGCAGCGGGGCGGGGTGGCCCGCCTGGGCCCACTCCAGCCGGTGCGCGCGGGGGTCGTACCGGGCCAGGATCAAGGTGGCGGTGGTGTTGCTGTCCCGGGAGTGCAGCAGCAGCGAGTTGAGCCGGGCGAGCGCGCCGGTCAGCGAGGACCCCGTGCTGACCATGCCCTTCGCGGTGAACCGGAGCTGGGCCATGGTGGCGACGGCGTCGATGCCGTGACCGGCGACGTCGCCGACCACGAACAGCGCGGACGCGTCGGGCAGTTCGACGGCGCTGAACCAGTCGCCGCCGACATTGATCTCCGACTGGGCGGGCAGGTAGGCGACTTCGACCCGCAACCCGGCGAGCCGGATCGGTTTGCTGGGCAGCGGCAGCAGCGCGTGCTGCAACCGGGTGGCCATCGCCCGCTCGGCCTGCAGGACCCCGCGCTGCAGCAGGATCGCCCGCTCGCTCTCGACCAGCGCGAGCTCCGCGCTGCGCTGCGCGGTGAGGTCCTGGACGAAGCCGTGCACCTCGACGGGCGTCCCGTCGGCGTCCGCGACCGCCTCCGCGACGGCCCGCAGATGCCGGACACCCGGGCCGGACGCCGTCCGGAAGGGCACGTCGAACGGCCGCCCCTCGCTGACGAGTTCGGCTATCGCCCGGGACAGCGCGGGCGCGTCCCCGGGCAGCGCCAGGTCCGGCAGCTGTTCGAGGCGGACCGGGCCGCGTGCCGGGTCCCGGTCCAGCAGCGCGTACGCCTGGGACGACCACGTGACCTCGTCGGTGACCAGATTCCAGTTCGCCCAGCCCAGGTTGCCCAGCCGCTGCACATCGGCCAGCCGCTGCTCCTGCCGGTCCGAGGGGTCGTGGCGGATCCAGGTGACCAGCAGCCCCTCGCCCATCCGCGTCGCCCGCACCGAGTACGTGGCGGTCCGCGGCACCCCGTCCTCGTCCTCCTGGTACGCGAACGGCTCGCCCTCGTACGGCTCCGAGCCGGTGAGCGCGTCCAGATACCCCTGCCACAGCGGCTCGCCCGCGACGGACGGATAGCATTCGAGTATCCGCAGGCCGACCAGCTCGCGCCCGCTGCGCCCGAGGACGTCGACGGCCTCCGGGGTGGCGGCGTCGATGCGGTAGTCCTCCACCTCTCCCGACGCGCCCCGCAGCGGGGTCAGCAGGACCGTCGCGCCCGGCAGCGCGTCGAACACCGCCTGCACCGCGGTGGGGAGGGCTCCGGCCGTGACGTCCTGGACCGCGTCGAAGGCGCGCAGGCGGCCGGCGCAGAGCCGGGCTGCGGCGCGCAGCAGTATGCGCTCGCGCGGGGTGAAGCGGCCCTCGCAGGGCCGCAGGACGCCGCAGGCCAGGGTGGACCGGTCGCCCGTGGGCACCGGCAGCCAGGCCCGCGACCGCCACCGCTCGGGCGGGTTCCCGATCAGCAGATGACGCCGGCGGTCCGCGGTGAAGTCCTCAAGCCAGCGCGGCTCCTGTGCCTCCAGGACTTCCAGCGGAGTGACCCCGCTCAGCGGGGGCACCTGGCGCCACTGGGCCGCGAGGGTCTCGTCGATGCCGGAGTGTCCGACCAGTTCGAGTCCGCCGTCGGGCCGGCGCTCGTAGAACATCACGGCGTCCGCGCCCACTTCCGGCCCGATGTGGGTCAGCAGGCAGTCGGCGAGTTCCCCCGGCGAGCCGACCCGGACCAGGTCCTTGCCCAGGCGGGCGAGCGCGTCGGCGTCGGCGTGGGTGCCGGTGGCCGTGGCGTCCCAGGGTGCGACCCCCGTGGCCCGGCTCGCGCCGGCGTCCTGCGGGGCGGTCGCCGCGGGCCGTCCGGAGCCGGCCTCGGCCGCCGCGTCGGCGAGGTCCCCGCCGCCGGCGGTGGGCTCCAGCGGCGGCATCAGGGCGCCGAGCGTCAGCCAGCACTCCTCGATCAAGGTGCGGTGCCCGGTCTCGGCGCGCGCGACGAGTTCCTCGTGGGCGGCGTCCGGGGAGCAGCCGGTGAGGGCCATCAGCGCGCCCTTGGCCCGCTCCAGCACGGCCGAGGTCGCCGCGAGGTCCCGCAGCCGGTCCATCTCGGCGCGCTGCCTCGCCACGACTTTGGCCAGGGCCGCCAGGTCGGCGACGTCGCCGGTCTCCGCGGAGGACGCGGGCTCACTCGTCACACGCTGAGCATTGCACACCACGGCCGGTCCGATCAGACCCCTGCGGAACCGAGTACGGACGGCTCGGCGACTCGGGTCGGGGCGGTGTCCGGGGTCCTGTCCGGGAAGGTGTCCCGGGCGGTGGTCTCAGCGTCCGGTGCTGTGGCCGACGAGCGCCTCGGTGACCACCCGGACGCTGCGCGCGATGTGCTGCAACTGCAGGACCTCGGCCGCGTACAGCTTGATCGTGTGCTCGATGACCGACTCGGGCAGGCCGAGCAGGGGCAGTTCGGCCCGCGCGGTCTGCAGGGCGGTGCGCGCGATCCGGATCTCCTGCTGGACCTGGATCTGCGCGTGCCGGGCGAGCAGCACGGGGTGGCGGATCAGCGCCGGGTAGCTGGCGTAGCGGGCCGGTACCAGCTCGCGCAGCCACTTGGCCGCCGAGCGCTCCCAGTCGAAGCTGCCGGGGGACTTGACCTGGCAGGGCCAGTCCTGGCTGATGCGCGTGGTCGTCAGGGTCATGATCTTCGCTTCCGGGTCTGTGGCGTCGTAAGGGGTGGTCCGACGGGTGGGGGCGGCCCCGGTCTAGGGGATGACCGGGGCCGCCCCGGGCGGGGCCGCTCGGGCGGCGCCCGACGGAACACCCCTGGCGCCGACGCGGGTAGGAGACGGCGGCTGGGGGTGTCCGTGTGTGAGCCCCGGGCGGAGGAGCCGGCGCGGCTGGAGGGGCTGCGTGCGCATGGGCGGTCCGTCGGCTTTCTCGGGGCGGTGCGAGCGGTGAGTCCTTGGGTGCGGAACGTGCCCGGAGTGGGCCGGGTGCGATCCGTGAGCAGTATTTATATATGCCGTCCGCTTTGCAAGACGTATGAAAACATTCATGCGCGATCTGCGTGGAATGATCCCGTTACGAGGCCGAGGGGCCATAAGAGGGGAAACCGCCGATTCGGCGGCCGGTCAGTCCTTCAGGAAGAACTGGTGCTGCTCGGCCACCTGCTCGTACTCCTCCAGGCGGGCCTGGGTGCGCTCGGGGTCGGCGTCGGTCATGGCCTGCAGCAACGCGGCGGACAGGACGCCGGGTGCGGCGTAGGAGTCGAAGACCAGGCGGGAGCCGGTGCCGGTGGCGAAGGTGATGTCGGCCTCGTCGGCCAGTGGTCCGAGCGCCAGGTCGGTCACCAGGGCGACCCTCAGACCCGCGCCGCGCGCCACGCGGATCGCGGTGAGCGTCTCCTGTGCGTGCCGCGGCATCCCGAACGCCAGCACCCAGGTGCCGCCGGCCTCGCGGGACTGCAGCAGCGCGTCGTAGGCGACGCTGCCGCCCCGGGTCACCAGCCGTACGTCGGGGTGGATACGGCGGGCGGCGTAGGCGAAATACTCGGCGAGCGATCCGGAGATGCGCAGGCCGAGCACGGTCAGCGGGGTCGAGCGGGACAGCTCGTGGCCGACGTGGATCACCCGGTCGGGGTCGGTGAAGTCCCGCCGCAGGTTCTCCAGGTTCGCGATCTCGGCGTCGACCGCCGCCTGCAGTTCGTTGCTGATGTTCTCCTCGGCCGTGCCCGGACCGCCGGAGAGCGTCTTGAGTGCGATCGACTGGAGCCGCTCGCGCAGCGCGGGGTAGCCGCTGAAGCCGACCGCGGCGGCGAACCGGGTCACCGAGGGCTGGCTCACGCCGACCCGTTCCGCGAGATCGGTGATCGACAGGAAGGCGGCCTCGGTGATGTTCTCGATCAGGTACTGGGCGATGCGCCGCTGCCCAGGAGACAGTCGCGGCCCGTCGAAGAGCTCTCTGAGCTGGGAGGTCGGGGCGGCTTCCGACGCCGGCACGGCCTTGCCCGAGGTGATCGCGGACGCCTGTGCGCGTGCCTGCTGCGGCGATGGCACCGAAGCGCCTCCTTTGTCTCCCACGATGACTCAACATAGCTCACGGACCGTGGTGACCAGGGGCTGTGCGACCAGGCACGGTCCTCGCGGGACCGAGCGCGGGGCGCACGGTGACCGACCGGGAACGCGTCGGGTCACCGCTGATAGATCGTGATCGAATGACCGACCTCATCGATCGGACGACTCGTGTGGATCAATTCGGCAAGCCCGCCGCGCGCCTTGGCGACCCAGGAGTCCGACACGACCAGCAGCCCGTGCACCGTGTCCGTCGGCACCTTGCGCGGATCGCGCGCACGGATGCCGTAGTACGACGGCACGCCACTGCCCTTGTAGACGAGCCAGATCCGCTCGCCCGGATACCGCTGCCGGAGCCGGTCGGCCAGCCGGCCCAGGTCCTGGCCCCAGTCCACGTTGGAGTCGTGCAGCCGCAGATGGGTCTTCTCCGGTCCGCCGAACGCCTCATTGGAGTACGGCAGATAGTACGGGAACGTGCGCAGGGAACTGATGGCGACGAACAACAGAAGCCCTCCCGTGACCAACGGGCCCCACCGCCACCGCACGGCGAGCACGCAGGCGCCGCCGACCGCGAGGAACATCGGCACGAACACCGCGTACCGCGTACCGAAGTCCCGCGACCCGGTCATCGCCGCGGCCAGCAGCACGGCCGGCGGCACCAGCACGTACGGCGCCGCGGGCCGCAGCCGCCGCAGCGCCACGACCGCGACGGCGCCCGCCACCCACAGCGCGAGCATGCCGAGCGGCGTCTTCACCAGCAGGGCGGCCGGGAGGTAGTACCAGAGCGAGCCGGTGTAGAGCCGGCCGAACAGATAGCCCTGCCACGGGTAGTCCTCGAAGCCGAACTGGACCCGCATGCCGTCCTGGAAGGCCCGCGGGAACGGCAGCAGTCCGGCCAGGCGGTCGCGCAGCCCGTGCACGGTCGGCACCGGCTCGGCGGGCGTGAACCGCAGCAGCGGGTCGACCGCGAGATACGTGGCCCATACGACGGCGATCGCGGCCAGTGCCACGACGCCCGCGCCGGCGAGCCCGAGCAGCAGCGTCCTGCGGCGCTCGGTCCGCCCGTCCGGCCGACGGGCGTGCCACACCGAGAGCAGGGCCAGCGCCATCAGCACCGGAATCGCGGGCAGCGCGCTCATCTTGGTCGCCACGGCCGCCCCGAGCGCCACCCCGGCGAGCGGCAGGTACAGCCGGGGCCCAAGGCGGGCCCGCCGGACGAGCCAGGCCGAGGTCAGCACGAACCCGGCCGCCGGTACGTCCAGTGTGGCGAGCGAGCCCTGGGCGATCACGTCGGGCGAGAAGGCGTACAGCGCCAGCGCCACGAGCCCCGCCAGGGTGCCGGCGATCTCGCGCGCGAACGCCAGGACGACCAGCCCGAACAGCAGCGTCAGCGCGATCATCGGCAGGCGGGCCCACAGCATCAGCCGCCACGGGTCGTTGCCGGACTCGTACAGCAGATGCCGCCCGACCTGCCCCTGGCTGCCGTGGAACGAGGGGTCGTAGTGCGGATCGGCCACCGCCAGCCCGGCCATGATCACGAGCTTGCCCAGCGGCGGGTGCTCGGGGTTGTAGCGCAGGCGGTGCTCGCGCAGGTAGTCGGTGGCCGTGGCGACGTACACGGGTTCGTCGACGGTGGGCGTCTGCTGGACGGCGGTGGTCACCATGGCGACCGCCATCTGGGTGAGCAGCAGCACCACGAGCAGCGGCGCCAGCCACCGCCGGTGGCGCCGCAGTTCGCCGTACAGGCGCGCGGACCCGCTCGCCCGCCGCGTCGGCCGTCCGCCCGTGTCCCGGACCTCGGGTTCGAGGACCGGCTGTTGTTCCCGCGCCATCATCCGCCCTGCGCCGACGGCCGCCGTGCGGTGCCGGGAGCGATCAGGAGCCACGTCATGGCTTCACTGTCGCATCGCTCCCGCCACCAGGCGCGTCATCGCTTCACGAGTCGTACCGACAGACCCTCCGCCGTACACACCGGTACGGCCCGCGGGGTGCCGGAGTTCACCTCGACCCGGTCGAACCGGCCGCGCGGCGTCCCGCGACCCGCCGACCGCGTCCGGCGTGACCGTCACGTCCCCTCGGGGAGCCCCCGTCGACGAGACTGGTGGCAGGCCTGGCGACCACCGAAGCGAAGGGCTGAGAGCACGTGAGTGTCCCCGTGTACCTCCCGTACCGGCGCGGACCGTTGCACGACCTGCCGGACACCTCTCGGGCGTACGACGCCGTCCTCGCCGACGTCACCGGGCAGGCCCTGGCCCGCATGACGCCGCGGGGCAACCTCGAACACCCCGGCGCCCACCTCGACATCGGCGACACCTCTCTCGGCGTCACCTCCCTGCCGGCCCTGGCCTGGCGGCGCGGCAGGGATCCGCGGCTGCCGGACGCCGTGCGCCGCGGCCTCGCCTTCCACCTGCGCGAGCGCGTCCACACCGAGGACAACCCCGGCTACCCCAACCTCAGGGTCCGCGACTGGGGCCTCCCGTACGCCCGTTACGTCCTCAAGGCCGGGGCCCACCCCATCGGCGACTGGCCCAGCACGGTGTGGGCGCTGCTCCAGGCGGTCGACCTGCTGGACGCGGCCGACGGCCTGCTCGACGACGAACAGCGCACGGAACTGCTCGCACTGGCGCGCGGATACTGGCGCTGGCTGACCGAGGCGACCTTCTTCAACCCGCAGCGGGCGGGCAACCAGGCGATCGGCTGTGTCGTCGGCGGTCTGCTGCTCGCCCGTCATCTGCCGCGGGAACAGGGCGAGTCGACGCGCTCGCGAGCGCTCGCCCTGTTTCCGGCGGGCAGGCGAGCAGCAGGTCCGGCCGCCACGGTGCGTCATCCGCGGGGAACAGGCCCGACTCCGGGACCACGACCACCTCATCGGCGCCCCCACCGTCCCACACGAGGCGGACGAGGAAGCCGTCGAGCGCCGCGCGCAGCGCGGGGTCCGCGAACTCCGGCACGTCGTCCCAGGATTCCCCGGCCCACAAGTGCGGTTTGTGGGAGCAGGTGGTGCTCCGGAACTCGTACCGGGCGCACCAGGGCACCTCGGCCGACGCGGGTTCCACCCAGCGCAGGCTAACCGGTCGCGCGAAGGCGCCGCCCGGGATTTTCCGTCCCGTACGGGGCGGGCAGCGCCGAGGCGGGTACCACCAGGTCCGCCCGCCGCCGGGTCCTCGCGACCAGGTCGGCGTTGCGCTGGTCCGTGCCCAGCACCCAGGCCACCGCCGCCTCGTGCTCCTTGCCGAACTCCTCGTGCCGGGCGACGAGCCGCCGGATCCGCTCCTCCTCGTCGATCTCGCAGAACCACACCTCGTCCAGGCACGGCCGCACCCGCGCCCAGGAACCCGACTCCAGCAGCAGGTAGTTGCCCTCCGTGAGCACCAGCCGGGCCGTGGGCGGCACCGGGATCGCCCCCGCGATCGGCTGCTCCAGCACCCGCTCGAATCCCGGCGCGTACACCACCTCGCCGGTCTCCTCGCGCAGCCGCCGCAGCAGCGCCGCGTACCCGGCGGCGTCGAAGGTGTCGGGGGCGCCCTTGCGGTCCCGCGCGCCCAGCCGGTCCAGTTCGACGTCGGCGAGGTGGAAGCCGTCCATCGGGACGTGCGCCACCCAGGGCGTGCCGGTGCCGTTCAGTTCGCGCGCCAGCTGCTCGGCGAGGGTCGTCTTGCCCGAGCCGGGGCCGCCGGCGATGCCGAGGATCGCGCGCCGGCCGCCCCCGGCGAGGGAGCGGGCGCGCGCGAGCAGATCGTCGAATGTCAGGGGCACACAGCAGAGTGTGTCACCGGTTGCCCGGCGCGGTTGTGGCGTTCGCCACCCACTGGATGCCGCCCGGAGGGGAAGTGTGCAGGGTATGAGTGAGCTCGGCCTGCCCGACACCATCCTGGCCTGTCTGTTCGACCTCGACGGGGTCGTCACCAAGACCGCCGCCGTGCACGCGGCCGCCTGGAAGGAGACGTTCGACGCCTTCCTGCGCGCGCACGAGGGCGAAGGCGCCCGCCCGTTCGACGCGGTCGCCGACTACGACGAGTACGTCGACGGACGCCCGCGCGCCGACGGGGTGCGCACCTTCCTCGCCTCCCGCGGCATCCACCTGCCCGAGGGCGCCCCCGACGACCCGCCCGACGCCCGCACCGTCCACGGCCTCGGCAACCGCAAGAACGACCTGCTCCTCGCCAAGATCCGCACCGGCGGCGTCGAGGCCTACGAGGGCACCCTGCGCTACCTGGAGGCCGTCCGCGCGCACGGTCTGCGCACGGCGATCGTCTCCTCCAGCGCCAACTGCCGCGACGTCCTGCGCGCCGTGGGCGCCGAGCACTTCTTCGACGTCCGCGTCGACGGCCTGATCGCCGCCGAACGCGGGCTGCCGGGCAAGCCGCACCCCGACACCTTCCTGGCCGCCGCCCGCGACCTGGGCGTCGAGGCGGGGCGGGCCGCCGTGTTCGAGGACGCGCTGGCCGGCATGGACGCGGGCCGCGCGGGCCGCTTCGGGTACGTCGTCGGGATCGACCGCGTCGGACAGGCCGACGCGCTGTACGCGCACGGCGCGGACGTGGTCGTCGCGGACCTCGCCGAACTGGGAGGCAAGCAGTGATCACCCACCGGTCGTACGCCGTCGAACCGTGGACCGTGCGCGAGACGGAACTCGGCCTCGACGTGCTGGCGCAGAGCGAGTCCGTGTTCGCCCTGTCCAACGGCCATGTCGGCTGGCGCGGCAACCTCGACGAGGGCGAACCGCACGGGCTGCCCGGCAGCTACCTCAACGGCGTGCACGAACGGCACCCGCTGCCGTACGCCGAGGCCGGCTACGGCTATCCGGAGTCGGGCCAGACCGTCATCAACGTCACCAACGGCAAGATCCTGCGGCTCCTGGTCGACGACGAACCCTTCGACCTGCGCTACGGCCGGCTCGTCGCACACGAGCGCGTCCTGGACCTGCGGCGCGGTGTCCTGGAGCGGACCTGCGAGTGGACCTCGCCGGCCGGTTCGACGGTACGGGTGCGTTCGACGCGGCTCGTCTCGCTCACCCAGCGGGCCGTGGCCGCCGTGGCCTACGAGGTGGAGGCCGTCGGCGGCCGGGCCCGGGTGGTGATCCAGTCCGAACTGGTCGCCAACGAGCAACTCCCCGAGTCCGACGGCGACCCGCGGGCGGCGCTGGCGCTCCAGTCCCCGCTGGAGCCGGAGGACCACTTCGCCGCCGGACACCGGCTGCGGCTCGTGCACCGCACCCGGCGCAGCGGCCTGCGCGTGGCCGTCGCCGCCGACCACGTGATCAGCGGCCCGGAACGGACCACGGAGCGCGGCGAGAGCGACACGGACGTGGCCCGGCTGACCGTCACCTCGGTCCTGGAGCCGGGGCAGCGGCTGCGGGTGGAGAAGCTGGTCGCCCACGGCTGGTCCGGCACCCGCTCGCTGCCCGCGATGGCCGACCAGGTCGACGCCGCCCTCGCCGCCGCGGCGCACGACGGCTGGCAGGGGCTCCTCGCCGAACAGCGGGCCTACCTGGACGAGTTCTGGGCGCGCGCGGACGTCGAGGTGGACGGCGACGAGGAGATCCAGCAGGCCGTCCGCTTCGCCCTCTTCCATGTGCTGCAGGCGGGCGCCCGCGCCGAGCAGCGGGCGATTCCGGCCAAGGGCCTGACCGGCTCCGGGTACGACGGGCACGCCTTCTGGGACACCGAGATGTTCGTGCTCCCCGTCCTCACCTACACCGCGCCCGAGGCCGTCGCCGAGGCGCTGCGCTGGCGCTTCAACACCCTGGACGAGGCCCGTGAGCGCGCGGCCCAGCTCGGCCTGGGCGGCGCCGCGTTCCCCTGGCGCACCATCGAGGGCTCGGAAGGGTCGGCGTACTGGCCGGCCGGCACCGCCGCCTTCCATGTGAACGCCGACATAGCCGACGCCGTGGTGCGCTACGTGGACGCCACGGGGGACGAACTCTTCGAGCGTGAGACCGGCGTCGAGCTCCTGGTGGAGACGGCCCGTCTGTGGCGTTCCCTCGGGCACCACGACCACCACGGTGCCTTCCACATCGACGGTGTCACGGGCCCCGACGAGTACAGCGCCGTCGCCGACGACAACACCTACACGAACCTGATGGCCCGCGCGAACCTGCTGGCCGCCGCCGACGCCGTCGAACGCCATCCCCGGCAGGCGGAGCGGCTCGGCGTCGACGAGGAGGAGAGCGCCGCCTGGCGGGACGCCGCCGAGGCCATGCACATCCCGTACAACCGGGAGCTCGGCGTGCACGAACAGCACACCGGCTTCACCCGCTACCAGCGCTGGGACTTCGCCGGCACCCGCGCCGACCAGTACCCGCTGCTGCTGCACTTCCCCTACTTCGACCTCTACCGCAAGCAGGTCGTCAAGCAGGCCGACCTGGTGCTCGCCATGTACACCTGCGGCGCCTTCTTCGACGAGGAGCACATCGCCCGCAACTTCGCCTACTACGAGCCGTTGACCGTGCGCGACTCCTCCCTGTCGGCCTGCTGCCAGGCCGTCGTCGCCGCGCAGGCGGGCCATCTGCGGCTCGCCCACGCCTACGCGGCCGAGGCCGCGCTGATGGACCTGGAGGACCTGGAGCACAACACCCGCGACGGGCTGCACATCGCGTCGCTGGCGGGTACCTGGATGGCGCTGGTGGCGGGCTTCGGCGGACTGCGCGCGAACGGCGGCGGGCTGCGGTTCGCGCCCCGGCTGCCGGAGCGACTCAGCCGGCTGGCCTTCAGCCTCCGGCTGCGCGGGCGCTGCCTGCGGGTGGAGATCCACGCCGACAAGGCCACGTACACGCTCCTGGACGGTCCGCCGCTGACGATCCATCACCACGGCGAACCACTGACGGTCCGCACCGACGGCCCGACCATCCGGGCGGTACCGCCGCCCGTGCCGCGTCCGGTGCCCGCACAGCCGCCGCACCGTGGCCCGCAGGGCCGCTGACCCGGCTGACCTGCCGGACGGTCGTGACAGCACGGTCGGTCAGGAGGGCACGCCCGGTCAGGACAGCAGGCCGGTCAGCAGTCCGACCAGGTCGTCCGTCGCGTCCGCGGCGCTCAGGGCCGCCAGCGCGCCGAGGGCGAGGACGGCCGCGGCGGCGGACCACAGACGCGGGGGCGGGGCCGTCTGCAGGGCCGCGATCCGGCGGGTGACGGCGCGGTCCGTGAAGTTCAGCGCGCACGCGGTCCGGGCCCGGCCGGCGGTGAGGGCGGCCCGGGCCAGGGTGCGGGCGGTGGCCGCGCGGTCGCCCACGGCGGTCGCGGCCTGCTCGTCCGCCCAGCGCTCGACGAGGAAGGCGACCGTGCGGCGGACCGGTACGAGCAGCGGGTTGGCCGCGGCGGCGAGGGCGGCCGCGGTCACCAGCAGGCCGTGCCGGTGCGCCAGATGGGCGCGTTCATGGGCGAGCAGGATGCGGCGTTCCGCCGGTCGCAGCGCGCCCAGCATGGCGGAGGTGACCAGGATCCGGCCCGGCCGGCCGGGGATGGCGAACGCCCGGGCCACGTCGGACGCGGCGACGATCAGCTCGGTGTCCGCCGGCTGCCCCTCGGCCAGCCTGCGCAGCGCGCGCCGTGTGGCGCGTTCGGCACGCACGGCCCGGTGCACGCGGCAGGCGACGACCACGAGCGCCAGACAGGCCGCGATCCCGATGAACTCGGGCACCGGATCGACTGGTTGCCGGCCGTCCTGCCGGGCCTCCGCCACCACCGGCGGGGCCTCCCCGACCAGCGCGGTGGTCAGCAGCACGAGCGACCAGGTGGTGGCCGCCGCGGTCAGGGCGGCGGCACAGGTCAGGACGCGGGCGGCGAGGGCCGGGGCCACCCGCCTGCCGATCAACGGGCTGACGGCGGGCAGCAGCAGCGACAGCAGCAGTGGGCTGTAGACGTCGAACCTCATGGACGGCCTCTGCCGAGCAGGTCGCGCAGGGCCCGCTCCTCGTCGGGGCTCAGGCCGGACACGAACTGCTGCAGGGCGGCGATCGGGTCCGGGCCGCGGTCCAGGGCTTCGTGCATCGCCGCGGCGGTCAGCTCGGCCGCGTTCTTCGCGGGCCGGTAGGCGCCGCGCCGCCCGGCGGCGTCACGCAGGACGAGCCCTTTGTCGTACAGCCGCTTGAGGATGGTGTGCACCGTGTTGTACGCGAGCCCGCCGGCGATCTCCGTCTGGATCTCGGCCGGTGTCAGCGGGTGTTCGGTCGCCCAGAGTGTGGCCAGCACTTCGCTCTCCAACTCCCCGGCGCTGCGCCGCTCCGCCCTGCCGCGGGACTCTGTGCCAGCCATGGCCCAACCTTACAGCGCGTAGGGCCGCCGACCGCATGGGTGTGCCTGCGCTGTGCAAGCATCCAATTCAGGCTATTTTGTGCATGTTTTTCCGGCCCTGGATCGCTCGCCGACTCCGGCGCTCGGTACTACAAGCTGTAGGGTGGCGGACCCTACGGGCTGTAGTGGAGGAGGGTGGATGATGACCGGCGGCGCGAACGTCTCCCTCGACTGCCTTCCATTGGCGCGCTCATGACGACCCCGCCCGGCCTCGCGGCCGCCCTCGGCCGCAGGCGGGCCTACTGGCACGCGGGCGTCTGCCTCGTCGTCCTCGTGTGCCTGGCCTATCTGGCCCGGCGGCACTGGCCGGCGCTGCACACCGGGGCCGTCCGGCTGGCCGTCGCCGACCAGGGCTGGCTGCTGGCGGGCGCCGCGGCGGCGGTCGGGACCTGGGCGGCCTCGGCGGTGGCCCAGCAGGGCGCGGTCGTCCGGCGGCTGCCCGGCGGGCGGCTGGTCGCCGCGCAGTTCGCGGCCGGCGCCGCCAACCACGTCCTGCCCGCGGGGCTCGGCGCGGGAGCGGTGAACCTGCGGTTCCTGATGCGCTGCGGGCTGCCGGCCGCCCGCTCGGCCAGCGCGCTCGCGGTCAAGGCCACCGCCGGGGGCGTCGTCCGCGGGGTGCTGATCGCGGTGCTCGCACCGGCCTGCCCCGGGCTGCTGCGGATCCCGAACCTGTCCGCCGGCGCGCCGGTCGCCGTCCTCGTGCCGGCCGTCCTCGTGGTCGTCCTGGTCAGGAGCCGGCTGTGGCCGCGGTGCCGACGGGCCCTCGCGACCGTGCTGGCCGACATCCGTGCCGTGCACGCGAGTCCGCCGCGCGCGGCGGCGCTGTGGGGCGGTTCGGCGGCCTTCACCGTGCTGCACTCCCTGGTGCTGATCACCGTCGCCCAGGCGGTCGAACTGCCCCTGTCCCCGGCCCGGGTGGCGCTCCTGTACCTTGCCGCCAGCAGCGCCGCGGCCCTGCTGCCCACCCCGGGTGGCATCGGCTCCCTCGACGCGGCGCTCGTCCTCGCGTTCACCGCCGCCGGAGCGCCCGCCGCGGCGGCCGCCTCCGCCGTGCTCGGCTACCGCCTGCTGACCGTGTGGCTGCCGCTGGTGCCGGGCCTGGTGGTGCTCGGGGTGCTGGTCCGCCGCAAGGCGCTATGACCGGGCCGCGTTTCCCGGCCGCCCGCGCCAGGTAGGAGTTGCTTGTCCGGCCGACGACGTACCAGGGGGAGTGCCATGGCGGGAACCGACGGCGACGGCCGACTGGGGGAGGAGTTCTTCACACCGGGGACCTCGTCCTTCACCGAGTTCCTGGCCGCGCACCGGCCGCGACTGCTGCCCACCGCAAGCCCGTTGCCGGACGGGACCCGTGCCGCCCCCGACCGCTTCCCGCACGGCACCACGGTCCTCGCCCTCGCCCACCGCGACGGCGTACTGATCGCCGGCGACCGCCGGGCCACCATGGGCAACCTCATCGCCCAGCGCGATCTGGAGAAGGTGTACCCCGCCGACGACCACACCGCGGTGGCCTTCGCCGGCACCGTCGGTCTCGCCCTGGACATGGTCAAGCTCTACCAGGTCGAGCTGACGCACTTCGAGAAGATCGAGGGCATTCCCATGACCCTCGACGCCAAGGCGACCCGCCTCGCCGCGCTGATCCGGCAGAACCTCGGCCAGGCCATGCAGGGCCTGGCCGTGGTCCCGTTGCTCGTCGGCTACGACACCCGCGCCCGCGAGGCCGACGGCGAGCGGGGCCGCATCTTCGGCTTCGACGTCGCCGGCGGTCTGTACGAGAAGGCGGACTTCCACGCCGAGGGCTCCGGTTCCCCGTACGCCCGCGGCGCGCTGAAGAAGCTGTACCGGCCCGGGATGTCCCGGCGCGAGGCCGCACTGGCCGCGCTCCAGGCGCTGTACGACGCCGCCGACGACGACTCGGCCACCGGCGGCCCCGACATCAACCGCCGGATCTTCCCGCTGATCTCGGTCATCACCGACGCCGGCTTCGAACGACTGCCCCAGGCGGAGGTCGAGGACCTCAGCTGCGAGATGGTCGAGCAGCGCCGCAACCGCCCGGACGGACCGCACGCGGCACCGTGAGGCGACGCGCGCAACGTCCGGTCCGTCACCCGGGACGCGACCGACCGGGCTCCCGGGACGCGCTCCCCTCGACCGGCGCGTCGGGATCGGGTGTTCCCGTGGCCGAGGGGACGAACCGGCTCGGCATCCACCAGGCCGCCGCGCACAGCCAGGCGCCGAGCCAGCCGACGGCGAACAGCCAGCCGCCGATCACGTCGGTGAACCAGTGCACGCCCAGATAGACACGGGTCAGCCCGACCAGCGCCCCCCAGCAGCCGACGGTCCAGCACAGGCCCGCCTTGCCGCGCGGGGCGCGCAGACATATCGCGAGGATCACCAGCCCGGCGGTGATGGCCGACGTGGTGGTGTGGCCGGAGGGATACGCCCAGCCGGAGGCGTGCGTCCGCCAGTGGGACTCCGGCGGGCGGGGCCGGGCGATCAGCGTCATCACGCCGTACCGCACGGCCTGTCCGGCGGCCAGGCAGGCCACGCCGCACAGCACGGCGACCAGCCGCTGGGCCCGGGTGCGCCCCGCGAGGAGCGCGGCCAGCAGCACCAGCGCGTACGGGACGACGCCCGTCCCGGTGGCGGTGATCCCGCGGGCCAGGGCCACGGCGACCTCCGGGCGGTGGCCGAGGGACCAGCTCAGCGGGCCGTCGTCCACGAATCCCGCCGAGCCCTGGGCGCCGGCCACGATCATGGCCAGCACCCCGAACGCCGTCCAGGCGCCGAGGCCGACGCTGCCCGCGAGTTCCGCGAGCCGCTTGCGGGTCATGGCGGTGCGCCCTCCGTTCGACTACATGCATGTAGACGGTCCACTGAAGTGTAGACGGTCGGAGGGTGTCGATCGTTCCCGGCTCGTGTCCTGTCGTGGTCGCCTCTCGGTCGGCCGACTACGCCGCTGTGGTCATGATGGTCGTCGAAGGTAAGGACGCTCACTCGCGCAGCCGCAGGTCCTTGCGCCACTTCGTGATCTGCTTCTCCGGATCGCCGGTGTACGACCACGGGGTCCGTGTCGCCCGGCGGCCCTGCAGCCGCAGCAGCGCCGCGGCGATGTCCGTGGCGCCCGCCTGGCAGGCCGCGTGGGTGAGGTGGTTGAGGTCCCGCAGCTCGCCCGGGGCGAGCGGGGCGTCGCCGCGGCCGGCGATCCAGCGCTGCCAGGTGCGGCGTACGTCGCTGACGGCACCGTCGTGGCTCCAGTGCTGGCTCACGCTCACCGCCGCGTGCTGCCCCTGGGCACCGTCGAGGACGTACCGGAACTCCTCGACCCGGGCGTACTGCACCAGGACCGGCAGTGCGCAGCCCGGCGGGGCCACGCCCGCCGCGTCGCGCGCGAAGTCGTACATGAGGCCGTGCGTGCCGTGCCAGCGGGAGGAGTAGTAGTGCAGCACCTGGAGGTGGCCCTCCACGCTGTAGGGGTCGCGCCGGTGCAACTCGTCCCACCAGCGCGCCAGTTCCTGCCGGCGCACGCCGGAGGGGTACAGGCGCGCGACCGAGATCAGGGAGATCCAGGGCGTGGGGTCCTCCGGCCAGGCCTCGGCGGCCCGCAGACAGGCCAGCACCGCCGCGTCGATGCGGTCCCGGTCGATCGGTATGCCCCGGCCCGCCGCGATGGCCAGGGTGAAGGCCCGGGCCGTCTCCGTCGCGGCCCGCAGCACCAGCGCGTCGGCGCTGCGGGGCTCGGCGGCCAGCCAGGTCTCCGAGGTCGTACTCGTCGCGCACGCCTGCGCCAGCAGCCGCATCCGGTGCCCCCGGGAGACCCAGTCGGCACCGGTGGCCCGCAGCAGGTCCCGCAGACCCTGCCAGCGGCCGATCACGATGTCCTGGCGGGCCGAGGTCAGGGGCCCGTCCCCGCAGTCGGGGTCGAAGTCGGGCGTGAAGCGGTCTCGCGCCATCGGGATCTCCCTCAGAAGTCGGTGGGGAGACCCTCGTGGGCACGGGCCCGCTCGGCCACGTGGCCGTCGGGGACGTAGTCGGCCGTGATGGCGCGGGTGGCGTCGAGCTTGGCGGGCCGGTAGTAGTCGCTGCCCCGCCGCCAGTACCAGAGCATCGGGATCAGTCCGAGCGCCAGGCCGCCGATGCCGATCGCGATCGCGGCGTCGCTCAGCTCACCCAGCGACTCGACGAAGATCCAGAACATGAACACCGAGCCGAACAGCGGCCACAGTCCGCCGAGGACGAAGTCGGCGGCCGACTTCAGCAGCATCTTGCGGTAGGCGACGACCACCGCCAGACCCGCGAGGCCGTAGTAGACGGCGATCTGCAGGCCGATCGCCGAGATGGCGTCGGAGAGGATGTCGCCCACCGTGCCCAGGGCGTTGGAGGCGATGAACATCACCAGCGCCACCCCGCCGACCACGGCGATGGCGACCCAGGGCGTGTTCCAGGTGCGGTGCACCCGGCCCAGCGCGGACGGCATCGTACGGTCGCGGCCCATCGCGAACAGCGAACGCGTGACCTGGATGAGCGTGGTCTCCAGGGTGGCGATGGTGGACAGCATCACGGCGACGATCAAGAGCTTGCCACCCCAGCCGGGCCAGACCTCCTCACCGAGCACGGCCATCACGTTGGCGTCGTTCTCCTCGATCTGCTTCGAGGACAGGATGACGTTCACCGCGATGGTGAACACCTCGAACAGCAGGAAGACGATGCCCACGCCGATCAGTCCCGCGAGACCGGTCGTCCGGCGGCTGTTGCGGGTCTCCTCGCTGAGGTTGCTGGTGACGTCCCAACCCCAGTAGTAGAAGGCGGCGATGAGCGCGCCCGAGGCGAAGCCGGCCATCCCGTCGAAGTGCCCCAAGCCCAGCCAGGACCAGTCGAAGGCGCGGGCGTCGCCCGTGTGGAAGAGGGCCAGCACCGCGAACAGCAGCAGGATCGCCAGCTCCACGCCGGACATCAGCAGTTGCGCGCGTACGGTGAGCCGGGCGCCGCCGAGGACCACGGCCAGCATGATGAGGAACCAGGCCGCGCCCACCGCCGTCGACAGGGCGGTGTCGTCGGCGAGTTCGTCGTCGAAGAGCGCGAGCGTCATGGAACCCGCGGGCAACGAACCGGCCACCATGAAGATGGTCGCGGAGACCACCAGCGCCCAGCCGCTGACGAAGCCCAGGAAGGGGTGCAGCGTGCGCCCCACCCACGAGTAACTCGCGCCCGCGTTCACGTCGATCCGGCCCAGATAGCTGAACGCCAGCGCGATGCCCAGCATGGGTATCGCGCAGTACAGCAGCGCCGCCGGGCTGGCCAGTCCCACCGCGCCGACCAGCACCGCGGTGGTCGCGGCCAGCGAGTACGCCGGTGCGCTGCCCGCGACGGCCATGACCACGGTGTCGAACATACCGAGGGCGTTGGCCTGCAGCCCTCTGCCCCTGTTCTTGCTCATGGTTGTGCTGCTTTCGATCGTGCACGCGCACGGGCGGCCAGGCCCGACGGCGTACGAGGTGGGGGGTGCGGGACCCGCCTCGAACCCGTAGAGGGTTGGCCTCGGGTCAGGGACCGGTCAGGAGAAGGCAAGGATCGGCGCACACCGATCAGCCCTGCGTCGGCAGTCGGTCACACCGTGTGTGGGTGTGATGATAGCGGGACTCATTGATCTTTCAAGATTGACCGCCCGGTAATCTCCCCGGCCGCCCGGGCACCGGCAACTGCCGCGTCGGTCGCGGCGTTTGCGGAGCCGGGCGGCCGGGAGAGGGCCGCCGCACGGGGTCAGTCGAGGCGGTTGATCTGCCGCAGCTTGTTGGTGGCGTCCAGGGCGGCGACCTTGTACGACTCGGCGAGCGTCGGGTAGTTGAAGACGGCGTCGACGAGGTAGTCGACCGTACCGCCGCAGCCCATCACGGACTGGCCGATGTGGATGAGCTCGGTGGCGCCCGTACCGAAGCAGTGCACGCCGAGCAGCGTGCGGTCCTCGGGGGAGACCAGCAGCTTGAGCATGCCGTGGGAGTCGCCGATGATCTGTCCCCGGGCCAGTTCCCGGTAACGGGCGATGCCGACCTCGAACGGCACGCAGTCCTCGGTGAGCTGGTCCTCGGTCCGGCCCACGAAGCTGATCTCCGGGATGGTGTAGATCCCGATCGGCTGGAGGTTGTGCATCTGCCCGACCGGCTCGCCGCAGGCGTGGAACGCGGCCGCGCGGCCCTGCTCCATCGAGGTCGCTGCCAGCGCCGGGAAGCCGATCACATCGCCCACGGCGTAGATGTGCGGGACCTCGGTGCGGTAGTGCTCGTCCACCTTGATCCGGCCGCGCGGGTCCGCGGTCAGCCCGGCCTTGTCCAGGTCGAGTTCGTCGGTGAGGCCCTGGCGGCCCGCCGAGTACATGACGGTGTCGGCGGGGATCTTCTTGCCACTCTCCAGGATGGTCAGGGTGCCGCGGGGATGGCGCTCGACGGCGGCCACGGTCTCGCCGAAGCGGAAGGTGACGGCGAGGTCCCGCAGTTGGTACTTGAGCGACTCGACGACCTCGACGTCGCACAGGTCCAGCATGCCCGGGCGCCGCTCGACGACCGTCACCTTGCTGCCCAGGGCGGCGAACATGCTGGCGTACTCCATGCCGATGACGCCGGCGCCGACGATCACCATCGACCGGGGGACCTTCTCCAGTGTGAGTACGTTGTCCGAGTCCATGATCGTCCGGCCGTCGAACTCGACGGTGTCCGGGCGGGCCGGGCGGGTGCCGGTGGCGATGACGATGTGGCGTGCGGTCAGCAGCCGCTCCTGGCCGCTCACTTCGCGCAGGGCGACGGTGTTCGGGTCGACGAAGCGGCCCGTGCCGGCGTAGAGGGCCACGTGGTTGCGGGACAGCTGGCTGCGGATGACGTCGACCTCCCGGCCGACCACGTGCTGGGTGCGGGAGGTCAGGTCGGAGACGGTGATGTCCTCCTTCAGGCGGTAGCTCTGCCCGTACAGATCGCGCTGGGTGAGACCGCTGAGGTACAGCACCGCCTCGCGCAGGGTCTTGGACGGGATGGTGCCGGTGTGAATGGAGACGCCGCCGACCATGTCGGGGCGATCGACGACGGCGGCGCGACGGCCGAGTTTGGCGGCGGCGATGGCGGCCTTCTGTCCACCGGGGCCGGATCCTATGACGAGCATGTCGAAATCGAAGTCGGGCACCCTCGGGAGTCTGACAGCCGACGCCTCCCTCCGTAAGGCCGACGGGGAAACGGGCACCGGAGGCGGCGAGAGCGTTCCACTTGATTACGGTGAGCGACCGAGCACCCATGCCGACCGAAGAGCCCCCGGACCGCGCCAGCGCCGTACGACCGTGCCGGTGCCGCCCCCGCCGTGCCTGCGCCCCCGTGCCGGTGCCGCCCCCGCCGTCCCGGGCGGGCACCGGCAGACCACGATCTTCCGTCCGCCCCGGGCGGTCTTGCAGCTCAGGGGCGGGTTCCGCGCTGCCTACGGCAGGAGTTTCTCCACGGCGAGCGGGCCCTCGGTGTCCAGCTTGCGGCGGGCCCATTCCAGGTTGGCCGGTGTGATGTCCCTGCCCGCGGCGAGCACCAGGTCCTCCGGGGCGACGATGCCGGGGGCGGAGTGGAGCAGGGAGTCCGGGGTGGCGCGGTCGTCGGACGGCCGGGACGCTTCGGGTTGTGACGTCGACATGATGCCTCCTCCTCGGGCCCAGGTGCCCGCACCGGAACGGGTGCCGCGAGTCCGGGCCCACTCTCACCATTCCCCGCCTGAGCCCGCCCTGCATCCGGAGGGGCCGCCGGCCCCGGAGACGATCACTTCACCGTGCCGCGGCGAAAGCTTCGCTCCTAAGCTGTAAGGAGCCCGCATGCCCGCCCCGGGAGGCTGCCGCGATGACCACCACCGAGATGCCCCGGAACCAGGAGGCCCCCGAGCCCCCCGGCCACTCCCGCTACCTGCCGATCGCCGAGCACGGACTGATCGGCGACCTGCGCACCGTGGCCCTGGTCGGAAGCAACGGCACCATCGACTGGTACTGCTGCCCGTCCTTCGACGCCCCCAGCGTCTTCGGGGCGATCCTGGACGCCGACCGCGGCGGACGCTTCGAGCTCGCCGCCTCCGTACCGGCCCGGACCAAGCAGTTCTACTTCCCGGACACGAACGTACTGATCACCAGGTTCTTCACCGAGGAAGGCGTCGGCGAGGTCCAGGACTTCATGCCGGTGGCCGGGAACCCCCTGCGGCCCGCGGAATCCGCCGAGGCCGACCGGCACCGGCTGATCCGCCGCGTCCTGTGCGTCCGCGGCACCGTCCCCTTCCGGGTCCTGGTGGCACCGCGCTTCAACTACGGCGCCGACCCCCACTCGCTGAACACGCAGGGCGACATGATCGTGTTCGAGTCCCGGCAGTACTCCCTCTCGCTCACCTCCACCGTGGCCATGGAGTGCGACGGCACCGACGCCCGCGCCGACTTCAAACTCACCGAGGGCGAGTCCGCGGTGTTCGCCCTCGACCGGGCCGCCGACGCCCTGATTCCGCGCGGCTGCGCCCACGCCGAGGCCGAGCACGAGTTCCAGGCCACGGTCGCCTACTGGCGCCGCTGGCTGCACCAGTCCCGCTACGTCGGCCGGTGGCGGGAGATGGTGCACCGCTCCGCCCTCACCCTGAAGCTGCTCACCTACGCCCCGACCGGCGCCATCGTCGCCGCGCCGACCACGAGCCTGCCCGAACAACTCGGCGGCGAACGCAACTGGGACTACCGCTACGTGTGGATCCGCGACGCCGCGTTCTGCGTGTACGCGCTTCTGCGGCTCGGCTTCACCGGGGAAGCCCGGGCCTTCATGCAGTTCCTGGCCACCCACATCAGCCCCGGCGACGGCTCGCCCTCCGGCCCGCTGCAGATCATGTACGGCATCGACGGCCGCACCGACCTGCCCGAACGCGAGCTCCCCCACCTGGAGGGCCACCAGGGATCCGCCCCGGTCCGGATCGGCAACGCCGCCGCCGACCAGCTCCAGCTCGACATCTACGGCGCCCTGATCGACTCGATCTACCTCTACGACAAGTGGGCCGAACCCATCTCCAGCGACCAGTGGGACGACGTGTGCCAGCTGGTGGACTGGGTCGTCGACCACTGGGACCAGCCGGACGAGGGCGTGTGGGAGACCCGCGGCGGCCGCAAGGACTTCCTGTACTCGCGCCTGATGTGCTGGGTGGCGATCGAGCGGGCCATCCGCGTGGCCACCCGGCGGGGCCTGCCGGCCGACCACCGCCGCTGGCGGCAGTGCCGCGACACCATCTACCGGTGGATCATGGAGCGCGGCTGGTCGCCGGTGCGCCACGCCTTCGTGCAGCACGACGGCAGCGAGGTGCTCGACGCCTCCGTGCTGATGATGCCGATGGCGAAGTTCGTCGCCCCGACCGACCCCAAGTGGCTGTCCACCCTGGACGCCCTGACCGAGGACCTGGTCTCCGACTCCCTCGTCTACCGGTACGACCCGCAGGCCAGCCCCGACGGACTGCGCGGCGACGAGGGCACGTTCTCCATCTGCTCCTTCTGGTACGTCGAGGCGCTGGTGCGCGCCGGACGGCTGGAGGAGGCCCGGCTGGCCTTCGAGAAGATGCTCACCTACGCCAACCATCTCGGCCTGTACGCCGAGGAGATCGGCCGCACCGGCGAGCAACAGGGCAACTTCCCACAGGCGTTCACCCACCTGGCGCTCATCAGCGCCGCCTTCAACCTGGACCGCGCCCTCGGTTAGCCCCGCACATCGTCGCGCGCCGCGCGGCCGTCAGGCGAAGCGGGAG
Organism: Streptomyces sp. NPDC054794; assembly: GCF_053611585.1. Taxonomy (NCBI): domain Bacteria; kingdom Bacillati; phylum Actinomycetota; class Actinomycetes; order Kitasatosporales; family Streptomycetaceae; genus Streptomyces; species Streptomyces sp. NPDC054794. The sequence continues at coordinate 431,304 of NZ_JBSHAQ010000001.1, forward strand.
CTGGGCACCGGTCCGGACGAGGTCAGGCGGGCGCGGTCGCCGCGCAGCCAGGTGCCGCGCACGGTCGCGGCGAACGCGGCGAACGCCTCGTCCGAGTCGTCCGGGCCGGTGCCGTCGCCCTCGTCCGTGTCCGGCTCCGCCCCGGTGATCTCGGCGGCGAGCTCCGGCTCGGGGCGGTCGTCGGCCGGTGCCCGCTCGACTCCGCCGTCGGCGGCGCCGCGCAGCTGCTCGCCCCAGGGCGCCACCACGGACTGGTGGAGCAGGGTGACGCTGTCGGCGGTGACGACCGGAGCGTCGGTCCAGGAACTCGCGTGCTCGTGCAGCACCTGCCCGGGGGCGCGCTCGAAGAGCTGCCCGAGGATCTCGGGGCCGTCCGCCGCGCCGGCCACCTCGTTCAGGTCGTACGCGACGACGAGCGTGTCCTCGCGGCCGCGCGCGAAGGGCTCCGTCGGCAGGTCCAGCAGCTCGGCGGCGGCCAGGCCGAGGATCCGCGAGTCCCGGTCGGGGAGCAGCGACACCGACCGCGGCCGCAACTCGGCGGCCTCCAGCAGCGTCCGCAGCCGCAGCAGGCCACGCAGGCACTGTCCCGGCGTGTCCTGCAGCCAGGCGTACCGGCCGGTCATGCCCGAGTCGAAGCCGTACGGGGAGAGCGTGCCGAGCACCGTCCCGCCGAGCACGTACTGCCAGCCCCGCAGATCGGTCGGGTCCAGGGCGCTCGCCCCGTCGAGGGCGGCCGCGCGCTCCAGCATGCGGTTCTGCCGGGCCCGGGTGGGCAGCCACATCTCGTCCTCGGGGTCCGGCAGCAGGGTGTGCTGGCGCCGGGCCAGGCCGAGGTCGCCCGACATGATCGCGTTGAACACCAGCAGGTAGCGGTCCGGCCAGTCGGTGAAGTCGGCCTCGTGCCGGGCCAGTTCCTCGACCGCCTCGCGGTGACGGCCCTCGCGCTCGTAGGCCGACACCAGCTCCCGTACGACCCCGAGGCGGCCCGGGTTGCCGCGCAGCACCTCGCGCAGGGCGGGCACCGCCAGGTAGGACAGGCCGCGTTCGACGCAGGCGTATCCGAAGTCGAAGAGCGCCTGGGCGTGTTCGGGGCGCTCGGCCAGCGCGGCGGCGGCCTGCTGGAGGTCGTCGAAGCCCGCGGTCCGCGCGGCCCGGCCGACCACGAGGGCGACCTCGCCCAGGGGCTGGTCCTCGCCGGCGGCCCGCAACCGCCGCAGGGCGCCCGGGATGTCCCCGGAGTCCAGGCACTCCCAGGCCTCGAGGAGTTCGGGGGACTTCGGGCGGCGTTTCCTGCGCGAGAACATGCCGGAGATCATCACCGATTCCCGGACGGATCCTCAACAGCTTTCTTCCGCCGGCCGTCCGCCGGCTCAGGACAGCGGCTGTTCCGCCCAGATGACCTTGCCCGCCGGGGTGTAGCGGGTGCCCCAGCGTTCGGCGAGCTGCGCGACGAGGAACAGGCCGCGTCCGCCCTCGTCGGTGGTCGCCGCGTACCGCAGGTGCGGCGAGGTCGTGCTGCCGTCGGACACCTCGCAGATCAGGCTGCGGTCGCGCAGCAGCCGGACCCGGATGGGCTCGCGGCCGTAGCGGATGGCGTTGGTGACCAGCTCGCTGAGGATCAGTTCGGTGGTGAACGTGAGCTCCTCCAGATCCCACTCGGCCAGCTGCCGGTTCACCGCGGACCGGAGCTGCGAGACGGCCGCCGGATCGGCCGGTACCGGCCACTCGGCGACCCGATCGGCGCCGAGCGAGCGGGTGCGGGCGACGAGCAGGGCGACGTCGTCGCTGGGCCGGGCCGGGAGCAGTTCCAGGACGGAACGGCAGGTGTCCTCGGGCGAGTCGGCGGCCCGCGCCAGCGCGGAGCGCAGCAGTTCCAGGCCGTCGTCGATGTCCCGCTCCCGGTCCTCGATCAGCCCGTCGGTGTACAGGACGAGGCGGCTGCCCTCCTTCAGCTCCAGATCGGCCGTCTCGTACGGCAGCCCGCCGAGGCCCAGCGGCGGACCCGCCGGCACCTCGGGGAACTCGACGCTGCCGTCGGGGCGGACCACGGCGGGCGGCGGATGGCCGGCCCGGGCGACGGCACAGCGCCGTGAGACCGGATCGTAGATCGCGTACAGGCAGGTCGCGCCGGTGACCGCCGTGGCGCCGTCGGCGGGGGTCTCGTCCTGGTCGATGCGGCCGACCAGCTCGTCGAGGAGACCGAGGAGCTCGTCGGGCCGCAGGTCCAGCGAGGAGAAGTTGTGCACCGCCGTGCGCAGCCGGCCCATGGTGGCGGCGGCGTGCAGCCCGTGCCCCACCACGTCGCCCACGACGAGGGCCACCCGGGATCCGGACAGCGGCAGTACGTCGAACCAGTCGCCGCCCACCCCGGCCTGCGCGGGCAGATAGCGGTAGGCGATCTCCAGGGCGCTCTGGTCGGGCAGCTTCCGCGGCAGCAGGCTGCGCTGCAGGGTCACCGCCATGCCGTGCTCGCGGGTGTAGCGGCGGGCGTTGTCGATGGACACCGCGGCGCGGGCGACCAGCTCCTCGGCCAGGGCCAGATCCTCGGCGTCGAACGACTCGGGCTTCTGCGAGCGATAGAAGTTGGCCACGCCCAGGATCAGGCTGCCGGCGCGCAGCGGCACGGTGATCAGGGAGTGGATCCCGTACTCGACCACCTGTTCGGTGCGGTCGAGGTCCTGGGCGAGCCAGCCCGGCGCCTCGCCCAGCCGCGGCTCGACCACGGACACACCGGTGTGCAGACTGCGGAACTGCGGGGACGTCGGCACGAAGCGGATGCGCTCGCCCAACGGGTAGAGCGGGGCGTCCAGGCGGATGCCGCCGACGGCCGTGCGGCGCAGCGAGTCCCCGGGCTGGGGCTCCTCCCCGTGCAGCACGGCGTCGAACAGGTCCACGGTGAGGAAGTCCGCGAACCGGGGCACGGCCAGCTGCGCCAGTTCCTCGGCGGTCCGGGTCACGTCGAGGCTGGTGCCGATGCCGACACCGGCGTCGTAGAGCATGTTCAGGCGTTCGCGCGCCACCTCCGCCCGGCCGGACAGGGCGCGCAGTTCCGTGGAGTCGCGGAGCGTGGTGACGCTGCCCGGCGGGCCGCCGCGCAGGTCCGTGGGCCGCTGGTTGATCGCCAGCAGCCGGTCCTTGACCAGGTGCACCTCGTCGGTGGCGACGCGGCCCGAGGCCAGCAGGTCGGCGGTGTCGTCGTCCAGGCCGAGCCGGCGCACATCCTGCCGCTCCGCGTCCTCGGGCAGGTCCAGCAGGCGCTGCGCCTCGTCGTTGGCGAGCAGCAGCCGGCCCTCGCCGCTGACGATGAGCACGCCTTCCCGCACGGAGTGCAGCACCGCGTCGTGGTGCTCGTACATCCGTGTCATCTCGTGCGGGCCGAGGCCGTGCGTCTGCCGCAACAGGCGTCTGCTCACCAGCGCCGTGCCCGCGGTGGCCAGGGCGAGAGCCGCCGCGGCGGCGGCCAGCAGGAGCGGCAACTGCTGTTGGGCGGTGCCGCCCACGTGCTCGGTGGTGATGCCGGACGACACCAGTCCCACGACGTTCCCCTGGGCGTCCTTGACCGGCACCACGACCTGGACCAGCGGGCCCAGGGTCCCGTTGACCTCCTCGACGACGGTGTGCCCCGCCTGCGCGGGGGCGATGGTCCCGACGAACTTCTTGCCGATCCGGTCCGGTTTGGGGTGCGTGTAGCGGATCCCGTCGGTGTTCATCACGACGACGAAGTCCACCCCGGACGCCTTGCGCGCCGCCTCGGCCTTCGGCTGGAGCACGGCCGTCGGATCCGGGCTGCGCAGCGCCGCCACCGTGCCCGGCGCGTGGGCGAAGGTCTCGGCGACGGCGAGGGAGCGGTTGCGGGCCTCCTGGTTGGTGTCGTGGCGCACCTGCAGCACCTGAGCCACCACCGCCGACACGACGAGCAAGAGCACGATGACCACTTGCAGCACGAACACCTGTCCGGCGACGCTGCGACCGCTCACCGCCGACCACAGCCTCCCGGCCCTTGTGCGGCGCGGCCCGGTTCCGTCCTGCTGCCGCCGCTCGTGCGGTGCGTGCGGATCCCCGGGACGACGGGGCGGCCGAGTCTCGGACCGGCCCAACAGTCGGACCATGTGCCCATGTCTACACTGCCCGGCCCTTGGAGGCGAGAGGCGTCGCAGGAGGTGACCGGCGGTGGTCGCGCCGATGCGTGGTGATCTCATTGCCCGGAGGGGTACCCGGTGCGCCGGGTGGCGAGCAGGAGAGCCACGTCGTCGGGTCGGTCGACGGTGTGCCGGGCCGTCGAGGTGAGCCGGTCGGCGACGCCCGCGAGGGAACGGGCGCCCCGCCGCCCGGCGGCCGTACGGGCCTGTTCCAGGGCCAGCCGCAGCGCGCTGATCCCCTCGTCGATGTCGCTGCCGGGCCGCTCGACCAGCCCGTCCGTGTACAGGGCGAGGATCGCCCCCGACTCCAGCCGCAGCTGCGCCACCGGATAGTGGGCGAGCGGGTCCACCCCGAGGACGACGCCCCCCGGAATGTCCAGGACGCGGGTTCGGCCGTCCGGGGCGCTCAACAGCGGCGGCGGATGCCCGGCGCGGGCGACCTGGGCCCGGCCGGTCGCGGGGTCGAGCCGCAGGTAGCAGCAGCTGGCGAACTGTCCCGGATCGAGGTCGATGAGCAGCCGGTTCGTGCCGCTCATGACCTCGTCGGGGGTGTGGTCGCCGAGCGCGAAGGCACGCACGGCGCTGCGCAGCTGGCCCATGGTGGCCGCCGCCTGCACGCCGTGCCCCTGGACGTCGCCGATGACCAGCGCCAGACCGTCCCCGGCCTCGACGACGTCGTACCAGTCCCCGCCCACGTCCATGCCCTGGGTGCCGGGCAGATAGCGGCCGGCGGTCTCCACCTGGGGATGCGCGGACAGCCGCCGGGGGAGCAGGGCCTGCTGCAGGCCGCGGGCGAGGGCGGCCTCGGAGTCGTAGCGCTGCGCCTTCTCCATCGCGTGCGCGATCAGCCCGGCGAGCGCGGTCAGGAGCGTGCGTTCCTCCGTGCTGAAACCCCGGTTGCGGTCGAAGCCGAGGATGCAGGAGCCGACCGGCCGCCCGGAGGCGATCAGCGGCAGGAAGGCGCGGGCGCCCTCGATCGCGTCCAGCGGAATGCCCGGATAGGCGCTGGCCAGCTGCCGCATGGAGTCGAAGAACAGGGACCGGCCGGTGGTGAGGGTCTCCACGCCGGGCAGATGGGCGTCGAGGCCTACGCCGTCGAAGGGGGCGAGGAATCCCTGCGGGAAGCCGGTCTCCCAGGCCAGGTACAGGTGCCGGTCCTGCAGCAGGTAGATGGCCAGACGGCGGCCGTCGAACGCGGGCAGCAGCTCCTGGGTGACGACCGCCGACACCTGGCGGGCGGTGACGGCGTCGGTGAGCGCGATGGCCAGGGCGATGGGCCGGTACAGCGGCGCCATCGAGGGAGCGGCGGACACGGAATGGCCGGCTTCGGGAGCGGCGGTCGGCGTGAGGCGGACGTCGGGCAGCTCGGGGGGTACGTCCATGCGGCTCGCGGGCGCGACGGTGCAGGTGAGGATGTCCGGGCCCGGGTGGAACGACAGATCCAGCCAGTCGCTCTCGCCGGGCTCGTCGCGGTCGGCGGCCGGGTGCCGGGCGTGGAATTTCACGGGTCGCAGGGACAGCAGGGCGCCGCGCAGGTGGTCGTCGTACGGGGGCCGGCCCAGCCACGGCAGCGCCTCGTCGACGGGCAGGCCGAGGAGCCGCCGGCGCTCCAGGCCCATCAGCCGTGCCGCGGCCGGGTTGGCGTAGACGATCAGTCCCAGCCGGTCGACGCAGAACACCCCTTGCGGGAGCTGGTCGGCGGCGCCGTCGGCGGAGGGCGCCGGGCCGGGGTCGAGGACGACACCGCTGACCAGGGGCGGCTCGGGGGTGTGGGGCGGGGGCCACAGTTCCAGCAGGCGCGGGGTGCCGTCCGGGGCCCGCACCTGCAGAGGTGCGGCCGGCGGCTTCCCGGCGGCCGTGTCGCTCAGCGCGGACAGCAGGTGGGGGGCGTCGTCGGGGGCGACGGCGTCCGCGAGCGCCTGTGCCGTGCCGGGGAACTCCTCGGGCTGCACGCCCAGCAGGTCGTGCAGCCGGTCGTCGGCCCTCACCGTGGAGGTCACCGGATCCCAGGTGAACCGGCCGACGCGGCCGACGACGGGGCTCGCCGCGGGGGGCCGTGCGCACAGGGGCTCGTCGTCCCAGACCACCGCGAGCTCGTCCCCGTCGGCCAGGTCGAGCAGACGCTCGCCGAGATCCTCGGCGAGCTGGGTGAGGCGGTCCCGCTCCGGGAGCTCGTCCGCCTCCTCCGGGGCCGCCGGACGCATCACCGTGAGCACACCGAGGGTGCCCCGCGTCCCCGGTACGGGCACATAGCTCGCCCCGAACCGGAAGGGCAGGCCGGCCGCGAACTGCGGATAGTGGCGCACCATCGCCATGGCGTTCGGCAGGACCACGGGAGTGCCCGTCCTGAAGGCGTCGGCGGCCGGGAACGGACGGTCGACGTGCAGCCGCCACCACGGCCGGAACAGCCGGCCGGGCAGCCCCACGAGCACCGCGAGTCGCAGCATCCCGGGCGTGGCGCAGCGCAGGTACACGCCCCCCGCACGGCCGCCGGAGGCGGTGAGGGCCCGGGTGGAGGCGTCGACCAGCAGCGCGGCCAGCCGTCCGCGTATCCGGTCCGAGTGCTCCCCGCTCCCAGTCATCGGTCCTACCTCGTCGGTACGCCGCCCGGGTGGGTGACACAGCAAGAATGCGTCAGGAGCCCCATCGAACGCACCTGCTCGGACCGGGGAATCCGGGGAGCGCCCGACAGCCGTGCCGGACAGGCGCGAAAGCCGAGGTCAGGACTTCGTCAGGTCGGTCGGGATGTCGGTCGGGGCCGCCGACACGGCTCGTTCGGGGCGCAGGGTGCGCAGGGCGATGAGCAGGACGCCGATGTCGTCCAGGTACACCGGGTCGGGCAGCAGGTCGGTGGGCAGCACCAGATAGAGGACGGCGCCCCAGAACACCCAGCGCGGCCCCGTGGGGAGCCCGGCGCGTCGCAGGGTCCGCCGGGCGCGGACCAGCCGTACCAGCAGAACGACGGCCAGGGCGAGCAGGGCCGCCGCGAGCACGCCCGCGATCAGCAGCACGGTCGTGGTGGTGTCCATGGGGCCTCCAGTCCCTCGGGCGCGCCGGTCCGGTTCTTCCTCTACGCCTTCCCGGTCCGGGCCGTCGTATCGCCCTCGGGGCGGCACGACGGCCGACGGCCACGATGTCGGACGGCTACGAGGCCTCTTCCGCCGCGTCGGTGTCGTCCCCGTCCCGGGCGTTGTCGGGAGGGATTCCGTCCCGAGCGGTGCCCGGCTCGGCCCCGACCCGGGCGGTGCCCGGTGCGGACGTGTGGCGGAGCCCCTTGGCGCCGCCCCGCAGCCGCTCGAACGTGCGCGTCAGCTGCTGGAACGGGAAGGTCGAGGGTACCCCGGCCCCCTCGTGCCGACGCTCCGCCGGGGCGGGGGTGTCCCGGTAGGCGGATAGCGCCTGATGGGCCTGCTCGGCGGCATCCCGGTAGAGGTCCCGGGACTTCGTCATCGCGTCGAGCGCCTCGGCGTATATCGCCACGAGCCTGCGTTCGCGGGCCAGCTCCTCCTCCAGGGTCAGCAGGGTCCAGTGCTCGCGCAGGTCGGTCAGCGCCTCGTCGGCGCCCTGCGGCAGCGGCTTGGGCAGGGCGGCGAAACGCCGCACCACGTCGACGAGCTCGGTGTGCTCGGATCCGTCCAGGAAGACGTCGCGTACCGAGTACTCGGGGCCGTCGTAGCCGGGCGGTGCCGGGTCCGGGGGCAGGAGCACGGCACCGCCGCGCGGCACCCAGACGCCGAGTTCCCGGATCGCCCAGTTGACGGCCCGGAGCTGCTGGGGCGCGGCCCGGTGCTCCACCACGCGGTGGCGCAGGCTCGGTGGCAGCAGCCGGGCGAGGGGCAGCCGGCCGAGCTCGTCCGGGGTCATGGCCTCGTGCACGACGAGGTTGATGCACCAGGCCTCGCGCGCGGCGTTCCTCAGCAGACGCCGTATGGCCTTGTCATCGGACGGGAGCGGGTTGACCGCACGGAAGCGCAGCCCCGGCACGCTGTGGTGGTGGTCCCAGGCGGTGTCGGCGTCGTCGCCGACACCGCCGCCGTCGGCGGCGTCCGGCCAGAACATGGTGGCGGGGGAGGGCCACTGTTCGTTCCAGGGGCGTTCCGCCTCGGCCATGAGCACCCACTCCCGCCCGTCCTCCCGGTCCTGCGGGGGTACGAGCGTCAGGCGGGCCCGCACTATGACGTCACCGGCGACCCGCCATCGCGCCTCGAAGACCCGCTGCGGGGTTCCCTCGGGTGCCGGGGGTTCGGTGAAGGCTTCGAGGACCCCGTTCTCTCTGAGGCGGCGCAGGTGCCGGCGCAGGACGCCCTCGGTGTCGGGGCCGAGGTGGCGGCCGCGGGCCGGCCACACCGTGCTGGGGGTCATGGATCGGTCGGTGGCGGAGTTCGACATGAGCCAATATGTGGAAGGCAGTGGTGGGCGTCCCCAGTATCGCCGCCGGGGATCGTGGCACGTCAGCCGGGGGGTCGCGCGTCGGACGGAATCGGTCGCGTAAGGGGCGCACACCAGGTGCGCGTGTCGCGCTCGGGGTGCGCGCGCCGCACGTCACGTGCCCGCCGTTCACGCATGCCGCCGACCTGTCCGGACCACGACAATGAGGCGGCGAACGGGACCCGCCCGCCATCCGCTTAGGGACGGGTCCCGTTCTTCGCCCTCAGTGCGGGAAGGCCCGGGGCGGACGCTGACGTGGGAGGGTGTCGCGGAACTCCTCGATGGCCGAGCCGATCTGCCGCAGGAGGGCCGTCTTCTCCAGCCGGTCGAGGTAGAGGTGGCGACGGGCGAGACCGGGCAGGTCCACGCAGAAGTACAAGGTCATGAGCGGATTGACGAACAGTTCGCCGTCCCTGGTCCGCTCGGTGAACCGGACGTCGCCGAAGTCACCGCGCACGGCGGCGGCGACGGAGCCGTGCACGATGCTGGGGCGGCTCGCGGTGTGCCGCTGGGCATGGGCCACCGCGTCGAGATACAGCGCACCCTCGCGGCTCTCCCGGGGCAGCGAGAACGCGCCCAGGTAGGCGCCCTCGCGCTCCAGGGCGGCCAGGTTCTCCAGGACCAGCGCGTGGCTGACGCCGTGATACGCGTCCACTCCGAAGCCGAGGCACGCCACCAGCCGCTGCGGCACCTCGTCGAGCCCGGCCACGGCGGCCAGACTGGCCATGTCCTCCTCCGGCGTGCCCAGGCCGTGCTCGTCGCCCTGCATCAGGATGTCGGTCCCGCCGTCCACCAGGACGACGGCGTCGACACCGCCCAGGTGCGCGAGGAGCGCGCGGTAGGCGTCTCGGAGCGGCCCGACACCCGTGCCGACGAACGCGTACACGGTGGACGGCAGATCGTGCTCCCGGAGCCACCGGGCGAGCGTGCGCTCGGGAAAGTAGTCGCCGCGCAGGGGGGTGTCCGGGCCCACGGCCGCGACGTCCGGCTCGACCCACACCTCCAGGTCCAGACCGTGCAGGTCGGCGAAGGACAGGTTCGCCAGATGCACCTCCTTGCCCGCCTCCCGCAGGGCGAGCGCCAGCGGCAGACCGGCGTAGACGTCGAAACCGCCGCCCGCGCCGGCGACGAGCACCCGCCGCGCGTCGCGCAGCCGGGTGAAGAAGGGGGGTTCACAGAGGGAGAACACCGCTGGACGCTAACAGACCTCCTGCACCGGCCCGTTGGGGTTTTCCACAGGCCCGGACGGGCTGTCGGTGGCGCGTGCCAAGATCGGACGCATGCCCCATCACGTCCTCCTGCCCGCGGAACCCCACCGGTCCACGACGTACGCGCTCTGGGTCAAGACCCATGACCCGGCGGCGGAGAGCGACGCTCGCGCACCCTGCCGCCGGCCCATCTGCCGTGGTTCTGGGACACGGTGGCCCACCGGCTGTGCGGCTGTCCCGGCCGCACAGCCGCCATGGTCTATACCCTGGCTCGCAAGGCCGAGCGGGACCACGCGCTGCCCGTCAAGGAGTTGAGCGAGCACCAGCGCCGGCTGACGGGAGGACTCATTCCCGCCGAGGCGCACGAGGAGTACGTACGCGTCCTCACCGCGTGGGCGTCCTGACCGGGCGAGCTGCCCGTCGACCTGGCCCGCCGGGTGCGGGCGTCGGCGCGCGCGGTCGGCCTGGACACGGACGAGGACGCCCGGGTTCTGGGCCGCCTGCTGGGCACCGCCCGCGGCAAGGCCGTGCCCGACGCCCTGCTGGAGGCGGCCACCGCACCGCTCGCCGACCACCCCCAGGGCCTGGACGTGCAGGGCGCGCTGCTGGACCTGTTCCCCGACACCAGGTACGACGCGGCCGCCTGGCTCCGGCTCCTGGCGGGCACCGTGGAGACCGGCCGGCGGGCCAGAGCCGGGCGCACGGTGTCCGTCCGCGGCGAGTGGCAGTCCCTGGACGCGCCGCATCTGCCGCTCGAAGCCCGGAGGCTGCCCGCCCACGTGGCGTGGGGGGGCGCCCGCCCCCCCCCCCCCCCGGGCCCCCCGGGGGGGGGGTAAACCCCCCCCACCCCCCCCCAGTTCAACACCCACGCGGAAGTAAACCCCGCCCCGCCCCGCGGCGGG